>JAQWQE010000010.1 GCA_029244925.1 Gammaproteobacteria bacterium
TTCTTTGGGTAATTGCATTCAGCAAAAGTCATTGAGCTAAAAGCCATTAATGAGATGATTATGAGTATTTTTTTCTTATACATGTTTATTGATCCGCTTTAAATATTAAAATAGAGTACTAGATTATATCCAATAAAAATAATTATTTTAAGATCAAAAATGATGGAGAAAGTGAGTCAAATTAATAAAAGCATTCAAAAGTGGGAGATTGAAAAAAAGAGTCGAAGCCTGTCAGAAGCCATTGAAGAATCAACATTAGAGTTCAAAGACATACATCAAGGTATGGAGATTTTAGCATTTGCAGCTGCAATGAGGGCATTAGGCTTATCAAATAGGGACCTCCAGCCCAGAAAGTTGTCTAATTACATCAGGTCCGGCTATCTTCAAATCCAAATTATATGTTCAATCATATTGTTTCAATTTAGAGGGGATGATGGTGTCAGCAGAGATGACCTCTATGATTCTGTTTGCGATGTTTTCCCGGCAACGACCTTCGCAAATTTCAGGAAAGTTCTATCAATAGGTGTTGAGAGCGAGATCTTCATTCGAGGAAAAGACCCAGGTGACTCAAGAAGAACACTCTATAAAATGTCAGAAGACATGATGGGACCTCTAACAAATTATTTTACCAACACCATAAAAGACTTTGATCAATTATTCTCAAGTGTTTTTGATGGAGCACTGAGTAAGGAGGATATAATTAATCTTGAAGAATTCATCATGAATAGTACTTCTATAAGGCCTAAGTAGTCGAGCGAGAAGAATTAATTGCTTTTATCTATTGATCAATAATGTAAATAAAGTTAAAAAAATAACCTAATTAAACGCTGCCTATTTCAAATTAGATGACATATAATCCACATCATTAACAACATGTAACTTAATGTAAAAAAGTAAAAATGTTGTTTACAAACAATATGAATTGTAGAAAAATCACTTAGTAGGGCTTAATAAGCTCAGGTAGGTGCTTTAAAATAAAGTTAATACACAGGGGATCATCACAGATGAAATTATTTAAGAAACTAGGAACTTATTTTTCAATGCTAACGCTCTTACTGAGTGGTACAAGCTTAAAGTCTATTGCCTCAGAAGGCGAAGAAGGCTCTGAAGCATTTGATGATCCAAATGCAAACACAGAAGAAGAGGATTCTTCAGGCGAGTCTCAAGATGCTGCTGAAAGTAGCTCTACCTCGGGCTCAAACGGATCTGCAGGTGCAGGTGCAGGAGTCTGGGTTGCTATAACAGGCGCTGTATTAGCTGTATTCAGCGGTGGATCTTCTGAGTTTATTACTCCTTCAGGAGGACCCCCTGTTGTTCCGCCAACGCCAACACCAACACCAACACCAACGCCAACGCCAACGCCTACACCAACGCCTACACCTACACCAACACCTGTTGTTGATACAACTGGTGCTCCTACAACTGAAGGCGCTATTACAACTGCTGGTATTACTACTACAGGCGCTGCAACAACTGAAGGTGCTGTTACAACTGAAGGTGCTGAAACTACAGGCGCTGCAACAACTGAAGGTGCTGTTACAACTGAAGGTGCTGTTACAACTGAAGGCGCTGTTACAACCGCTGGTATTACTACTACAGGCGCTGCAACAACTGAAGGCGCAACTACGACAGTAACAACTGGTACAACTGACATGGCTACTACTACAACGTCGACTACCAGTACAGCGACTAATACTGGACAATAGAAATAGCCTCAATAGGCAGAAGTTTGCAATAGAGATAAACCGCTAAATTTCTTGTTAAAAAAAGGAAGTAGAGCTTTTAAACTAGTATGAGAAAGTTTCTTCTATTTCCGCTTCTTATTATTTCTATGTTTCCAGTATTTGGGAATGATAGTAGCGAGAATGATTTTGATTACTTTATCCCAAGGTCACAGAATTCATTTGGTGGAATCGGATCAGTAATTACCCCAACAGCAAGATTTTCTGATGATGGAGAGTTTACGTTTGGCCTCTCAAAAGAGCTTCCTTACAATAGGATCTACGCCAAGATGCAATTTATGCCTTGGATGGAAGCTGTCCTAAAATACACAGAAACAACTCATTACTCTTATAACAATTCATTTGTGCAGACATGGAAAGATAAAGGTATTGATGTCAAATTTAGGTTACTGGAAGAAGGTAAGTCTAACTTCGGATTATTAGATGAATCATTAATTCCAGAATTAGCAGTAGGGATCAATGACATCGGTGGAACTGGCTCTTATGACTCACAATATTTTGTTGCTAGCAAGAGGATAAGTCAAAAGCTAGATTTTACAATGGGATTGGGCTTTGGAAGGCTAGCTGGTGCTGAGCATATAAATAATCCCGTAGAGGGAATTCTTGATTCTTTTTCAACATACAGTCCTAACGGAGGAACCCTGAATATAGGGAGATGGTTTAGTGGTCCGAAAGCAGCATTCTTCGGAGGCTTCGAATATTTAACACCTATTGATAATCTAACCTTAAAAGTCGAATACGATTCGACAGACTATTCCAATATTATTAATAAGCCGATGTACTATGATAAAAACCCTCAAGATATCATTACAATCGATTCAAGAATAAATTACGCACTAAATTACCGTTTAAATATAGGTACCAGAGATAAACTTGATTTTTCGATAGGATCTATTCATGGAAATACCATTTATGCAAATGTTGCCGTTCACTCCAACCTAAACGATCCAATTAGAGATAAATATACGGCACCAGCTGAGAATATTATAAATTCTAATCTAATTCCTTATAATCGTTTACCTATTGAGTATAAAAAATATCTTACTGACTCGATAATGTGGCAGATGTCTCAGGTTGGCTTTGCTACCCATAGTATTATTTTTAATGGAAATGAATTGCAGGCAGAGATTAGTCAGGGGAGATTTCAAAAGCCGGTGCAAGCAATTGATTTAGCTGCAAGAATATTGGCTAAAAATTCACCTAATAATATTGAAAAAATCACAGTTATCAATATTGATCAAGGAATTGAAACATTCAGAGCTTCAATTGATCGTGATGATTTTATAAGATCTGTTTCAAGAGGGCCTCTAGACGGCACTCTTTTGGATATAAATAATCGTGACGTAACTCTAGATGATGATTCTGTAACAATAGAGAATGATTGGTTATACCCTAATTATAATTGGTCAATAAGGCCTCATGCAATAGGAACATTACAGCATCAACAAAAGTTCTACTTTTGGCAGATGGAGGCACTTGCCCATGTTGGAGTATCATTTACAAAAAACCTGCATTTCTATGCAGATTATGGGATTAATATTAAAAATAACTTTGAAGGATACACATACCATATACCTGATGGTCAGCTATATCATGTTAGACAAGATAGAAGACTCTATCTCAAGGGAGGTGAAAGCGGTATAAGAAGAATGCATTTTGATTATTTGTGGGAAGCTTCTAATCCGAATATTAAAGGCAGATTAAGTGGGGGTCTTCTAGAATGGATGTATGGTGGAATTGGAGGAGAAGTTTTATATATGCCAGGAAGTCATAACTGGGCTATTGGGCTTGAGGCATGGTGGGTTAAACAGAGAGATTTTGATCAAAGGTTTGATTTCAAAGATTATGAAACTGTTACCGGTTTTTTGAACTTATATCGGGATCTCCCATTTTATGACATGAGATTTAAAATGAGTGCTGGAAAATTCTTAGGTAAAGATACAGGGGTACACTTAGATCTCTCAAGAAGGTTCAAAAATGGAGGCAGGGTTGGCGGAATCGTTGCTCTTACAGATTGTGATTCGGTTTGTACTGGAGAGGGAAGTTTCAATAAATGGATCTATTTTGAGTTACCGATGGATCTTTTTTATGTCAATAGATCTACAAGGTCCAGGACAAATTATGCTTGGGCACCATTGACGAAAGATCAAGGATCTAAGGTAGAGCCAGGAAGTCTTTACTCGTTAATGGTAAATTCAACGGATGAAATTGAGTCAATTAGAATGAAACAGAAATCTTATTCTATTGTTAAGTTTTTATCCGGGTTTGGCACAACACCCAAAAAAAACTAAATAATTCTTTAATATAGTCCTACTGACTAAATAAAAGAATCATGAACCAGAGCCCAGAAAATATAATCACTAAAAATATTACTAGCGATATAGGATCAATATTTAGTAAGGGAAAGATAGGTATTGAAAAGGAAAGCCTTAGAGTTAGAGACTTAAGAATATCCAAGACCGATCATCCCAATAAATTGGGCTCTGCTTTATGCAATAAATACATAACAACAGATTTTTCTGAAGCACAACTAGAGCTAGTTACACCACCTTTCAAAGATAAAATGAAGGCACTTCATTTTTTAGAGAATATTCATCAATTCGTTAATTTAAATATTGATGATGAGATCCTCTGGCCATTTTCTTTTCCTCCCCAAGCTAATTCTGAAAAAGATATCAGAATTGCTCAGTATGGGAAATCAAATGCAGCATTATTCAAGGAGATATATAGAAAAGGTTTAGCAAGCAGGTATGGGAGAAGAATGCAGGCAATTTCAGGCATTCATATCAATTATTCGCTTCCACCTAGATTATTAGAGGAGATTTCCTTGCAAGAAAGGCAACATTCTTCATCTAGTCATCATTCTGAGGTTTATTTTAGAATGATGAGAAATTTATATAGGGTAAATTGGCTAATTCTTTATTTATTTGGAGCCTCACCAATTCTGACAAAGGATCATTTGAATAAAGAATCTAAGAACTTTAAGAAAATAGATAAGAATACATTTTATTTGCCATACGCTACTTCCTTAAGAATGAGCGATTTAGGATATCAGAATGCTGATAGAGTTAAACTAGAGGTTTCGACTGATAGTATTGACGAATATATTTCTGACTTAGTAGGCGCCACTAAAACAGAATTTAAGGGATATACAAGAATAGGAGAATATAAAAATGAAGATTCTTCTCAGCTAAATTCAAATATCTTGCAAATTGATGATGAATACTATGCAATTGCCAGACCAAAGAGCTCAAATATTTCTGATATGAGGCTTACATCAAAGCTTAAGAATTATGGAGTGGATTATATTGAGCTGAGATCTCTAGATTTAAACCCATTTAATAGAAACGGTCTTGATCTTGAAACAATACATTTTATTGAATTACTGTTTCTTCATTGCTTGTTAAAAACAAGTCCCAAGATTTCTAAAGATGAAATGAAGGAAATAAGGAATAATGACTCTTTAGTATCAAGGACTGGAAGAAAGCCTGATCTTAACCTTTCTGAAAATCAAAAAAATATCAGTCTAAAAAGCTGGGCGCTTAGGATTATTGAAGAGATAAGCGAAATTGCTGAAGGTATGGATGGAGCAAAAAACATATATTCTGAATCACTTAATAACATGAAAAAGAAGGTTCTTGATCCTGATATAACACTTTCAAACAAGCTATTAGATAAAGTCCTCTCTGAGAAATTGGGGTTTAGTGAATTAGGCAACATGATAGGTTTAGATAATAAGGAATATTTCCTCAAATCAGAAAAAAATAAAAATTTGGAGCTTTTAGAAAAGGAAGCCATGTCTTCAATTGTCGACCAGAGAAGTCTAGAAGAAAAAGATTCTAAAACATTTAAGGAATATCTTGGTGACTACTCCTCAAGTTAACTTCTCTTAGGGACTTTTAATTAAATTAAGAGAACTTTCTGCCATTTCTTTTACAAGTCTCTTGCCCGTTAGGAGACCTTTCTGATCATTAATCGATTCTACATAACATTTGATTGAAACATTATGTAACTAATATATAGTTTGAGACTATGATTAAACGAATAAAACTGTAAAATACTTTGGTTTCTATTGCGGATAATAGAAAACAGGTTTAGAAAAGTAAGCTACTTATGAAAACTATAATAATACTATTATTGCTAATAACAACATCACCTTCTTTCGCACAGATGGATGATTCATCATTGCTTCAAAGCTTAACAGGCGGTATGCAAACATCAAAAGCTAAGTCAGATAAAGAAGATGAAGCCTCAGAAGATAAAGCAAACCCAGAAACAGAAGAAAAGGTGGAGATTAATTTTGAAGATCCAAGCTATGGATATACGGGAGGCAAAAGTTTTAAAGTGCCTCCACAATCTAAATTTTCAACCAAACCTCTTGCATACTTTGGTTATGACTTTTTCATTGATGCACCTACGACATTTGCACAAATAAAGAATGCTCCTGTTCCTCCTGATTATGTTTTAGGTCCTAATGATAGGATCAAAATTAATACATACGGCAGTATTCAAACTTTTACAGATGAGAGAATTTCCAGAGATGGCGACATTTTCATCCCAGAAATTGGACCAGTAATGGCAGCTGGATTAACCTTTAAGGAATTCAAAGAAAGCTTAAATGCAATAATTGAGAATCAATTAATAGGTACGCAAGCAAATATAACCCTAGGTTCACTCAGATCTATAGACATATTTGTTCTTGGAGAGGCACTACAACCCGGTATGTATAATATCAGTGCGCTTTCAACCCTAGTCAATGCGGTTATTAAGAGCGGAGGAATAGCTCCAACAGGCTCATTGAGAAACATACAGTTGAAAAGAAATGGGAAAGTTGTTTCTAACTTTGATTTTTATGACTTGCTTTTAAAAGGCGACACAAGCAATGACAAAAGACTTATGCAGGGGGATGTAGTCTTTATTCCACCAATAACTAAAACTGTAGGCATATCAGGACAAATTGCCAGACCGGGTATATATGAATTAAGAGATGATGAAACACTAAAGGATCTCATAAATTTTGCAGGAAGCTTAAAGCCCAAAGCTGATTTACTTTCAGTTGATCTTCAAAGAGTTGAGCCATTAAATGACGGATATAACTTAATGCAAATTAATTTAAACAACGATCTTAAATTAAAGAATGGAGATGTTTTATCAATACATCCAGTTCCAGATAATTTGAAAAATGCCATTCTTTTGAGTGGCCATGCCAAACAACCAGGTTTCGTTGCCTTGACAGATGGAACGAGAATTGGAGATCTATTGTCTTCACAAGATGATTTGCTAGCTATGACAGATTTAAACTATGTTTTAGTCAAACGTGAAGACAAGAAAACTAATGATATTCAATTTCTTCAAGTTGACTTAGAAGATGTTTTTCAGGATAAGCAGTCTGAATCTAATATCTTATTGTCTGAAAAAGATGAAGTACTCTTACTACCAAGCCTTTTAACGCCTGACGTAATTACCACAAGACTGATTGAAGACGATTACACTATAAATGAAAAAGGTGAGATCGTAATGGTAAATGAATGGAATTCACCAACATACTTAAGGAAGTCATTAATGCAGGAAGCAGTGAGTCTTGAAGAAAGTAATTTAAATGTAGATAGTGAATTTAGTGGTAAGTATAAGACACAACCTACTGAGATCCAGGCAAAAGAGGGATCAATAATGAGGTACTACGAGTATTCAATTTATGATTACTGTTCGCTGCCAGAAGATTTAGCTATTAGTACCATTGAATCATCTGGTTTTAGAGCTAAAAAATCAGTCCCACTAGAAGATCTTGGCGATATTAAAACTCCACAAGATGTGCTTGACCTTCAGGAGGAAATTGAGGATGAAAGAGCAGAAAAATCAGATTCTTCTATAGCTGTTGACATTACTTTTTTCTGCAGAGAACAGCTACTCAAACCATTTGTAGAAATTATTGAACGACAAATAGATGAAGATGGAGAGGAGGATATTATATCTGTTTATGGAAATGTTCATTTCCCAGGTGATTACCCACTTACTAATAACATGGATTTAGCCGATGCTATAAAAGCAGCAGGAGGACAGAAAAATTCAACATATTCTTCAGAAATAGAGTTAAGTAGAAGTGATGTAACAGGTAAAAAGATATCTGTTTATAACTCTATAGCTTCTTATTCCGATAAAAATTCTATGACCATGAAATTAAAAGAAAGAGATATAGTTAATCTCAAGGAAATATCAAATAATGTTAAGACAGTTGAAATTACAGGAGAGGTATTTTTTGCAGGGACTTACCCAATTTCTGAAAATCAGACAATCAATGAATTAATAAACAGGGCTGGTGGCTTAACAGAATATGCATCAGCTAATGCTGCAAGATTTATAAGGAAATCATTGCAAGAGTCTGAAATGCAAAGACTAGAAAATGCTAGATCTGAACTCAAAAGGAAAATAGTACTTTCAAGCCAGGCTGCTGGATTAGGAGAAAATCCCTTAAGTGGTGGTGCAATAAATCAACTTACTTCACTTCTGACAGAGGATTCTCCCCAAGATGAAGCTTTAGGGAGACTTGTTATTGACCTTGATGCCATTATGGATGGTTATGATTCGGATATTATTTTAGAAGATGGCGACAAATTACATATACCTAAGGTCCAACAAACTATTTCAGTAATTGGAGAAGTATATGTACCAAATACTCACGTTTTTAAATCAAAACTTGGAATTAATGATTATATAAATTTAAGTGGAGGGGCAAACGAATTTGCTGACAGTAATACTATTTATATAGTGAAATCTGACGGCAGTATTATATCTCCTGATCAATTGTCAAAAAGTGGTTTTTTTCGGGCTAGCTCAAGTATTCTAGAAAATGGTGATACCATTGTTGTACCTCTAACTGTCAAGCCATTCTCTGCAATTAGAGCAACCACTGAGGTGACTCAGATCATTTATCAGATGGCATTAGCAGCAGCTGCAGTTAATAGTTTTTAAGATGTTCATATATATAAAACATATAACTCCTATTGATTTTTTTGATTATTAGCACAAAGATCCTTTAGCCAAAACTAGTATGAAAAAAAAAGACCTCATCTGGACGCTAATATATACAAAAGCTAAACAAGAAATAAGAGCAAAAACAAATCTTCAGAATCAAGGCTTTGAAGTATTTCTTCCTATTATTTCTATAGAAAAACTTACTGAGATATCAAAAAAAGAAAAGCTAGATGCAATGTTCCCTAGGTATCTATTTATCAGACTAAACCCTGCTGAAGATTGGTCATCTATTCGTTCAACCAAGGGAGTCAGCAATATAATTTTTTTTGGCCAAGAGATTGCACAAGTACCTATTCAACTAATTAACTATTTAAAGCTAAAAACAGATAAAAAAGGTGTCTTTAAACAAAAGAAAATTGAACGTGATTTCAAAAGAGGAGAAAGAATAAAAATTAAGAAAGGCACATTTCAAGGAATGGAAGCCACATTCTTATCTAAAAGCAGTAAAGACCGAGTGAGATTATTGTTAAAATTTACAAATCAACTTACTACAGCTCAACTACCAGCCTCTGATGTTGGTAAGAAAGAAGTCATAGAATCTTTTAGAATGTAATTTCATAAAAATTCTTCTTGTTCATACACTGAACATATCGTATATTAATGTCGTTCAAATATGAACAGACTATTATATCTTAATAAGTAATTGGGTTTTCTTCTCTTAGAAAATCCTGCGGTAGCCATATATAACTCCAATGACTAAATCGGATATAGAATATAAGATTCTCAAGATCATCGAAAATGATCCTAGCTTGACACAACGACAAATAGCTAAGTTAGTTGGAGTCAGTTTAGGCAAAACAAACTACATTATGCGTTCACTGATTGATAAAGGATGGTTAAAAATAAAAAATTTTAGACGATCTGATAATAAGCTTGGTTATTTGTATCATTTGACTCCCCAAGGTCTTATTAATAAATCAGTTCTTGCAGAAAGCTTTTTACGAAGGAAGTCAGAAGAGTATAATAGACTGAAAGAAGAGATTGAAATTCTTAAGAAGGAAATATGACGGATATAAAAGAAACTAATGACCAAGATCAAGATCTTGATTTAAAAGAAATCATATTAGTCTTGTATGAGTGCAGAAGACTAATAGTAGCAGTGACCGGAACATTTATTATTGGCACTCTGATATACGCTATGAGTTTGCCTAATTTGTATCTTTCTGAGAGTTTAGTAGTTGCAATGAATGATAGTGGTGCCAGCAATAGGGCTTCTGCTAGTGTCGGCAGTCTAGTTAAGATGACTACAGGTATACAGCTCCAATCAGCGGGCAGTATGAGCACTGGAGAAGTTGCTGTAGCAACTGTAAAGTCGAGAGATTTTTTAAACCATCTAATATCGAACTTTGAATTTGTCTTACCAAATATAATCGCTTTTAAAAAGTTTGATGCAAAGACTCGATCTTCGGTTTTAGATTCAAACATGTATGATGATAAAACCAAGCAGTGGTTATCAGGAAAGCTCACGTACCTTGAGGTATATCCTCAATATCGAGGCATGGTAACAGCTGATTACGATATGAGCGCAGGAGTAATTTATTTAGCTGTTGAACATGAATCTCCTGTTTTTGCATATGATTTTCTTAATCTCATCATACAAGAGATAAATAGTCTTAGGCGGGAGAGAGATCTAGCAGAGTCTAAAAAAGCACTTGATTATTTATATAAAGAATCTGGCTCAGGTAATATCAAAGCAATTGAAGATACACTTAGTTCAATGATCACGTCTCAATTGAATACTCAAATGATGGCGACAATAAAACCAGACTATTTGATACGTCCTTTTGATAAGCCATTTATTCCAATACAGAAGTCTGGTCCATTTAGGTCAATAATAATGATCATTGGGACATTATTGGGGCTTATATTGTCATCAACTTTTGTAATAGCCCTTTATTTGTCTACAGGAAAAAAAGTAACTATATAATTTTTTCTGACTACAAAAGAATAGAAAGTAAACTTCATCATTTTTTACATCAATTAACCATCTTATCAATATATAAAAATGTCTTTGAAAGGTATTAAGCTTGGAATTGTAGGCCTAGGCTATGTTGGTTTACCATTAGCAGTAGAGTTTGGCTCTAAAAGGGAGGTTATTGGCTATGATACAAACAAGGAAAGAATAGAAGAGCTTGAAAAAGGTGAGGATAGAACGCTAGAGGTATCTTCAGCAATTCTTACAGATGCGAGTGGCTTGATTTTTACTAGTACATTAGAAGATTTATCCGAATGCAATTGCTTCATCATCACAGTTCCAACACCTATTGATGAAGAAAATAAGCCAGATTTTAACCCGCTGCTTTCTGCAACAAAAGCAATAGGCAGCATTTTAAAAGTTAATGACCTTGTTATTTATGAGTCGACTGTATACCCGGGTGCTACAGAGGAAGTTTGCATACCGCTTCTTGAAGAAAATTCAAAACTGAAATTTAATAATGATTTTTTTGTAGGTTATAGTCCAGAGAGAATTAATCCTGGAGATAAGGATCATACCTTAAAAAACATAGTAAAAGTTACTTCAGGATCTACCCCAGAAACTGCTCAAATAGTGGATGATTTATATGGCAGTATCATAGATGCAGGAACTTATAGAGCCACTTCAATTAAAGTGGCAGAGGCAGCCAAGGTTATAGAAAATACTCAGCGAGATATCAATATTAGTTTAATAAATGAGTTGGCTCAAATTTTTCATAAGCTTGATATAGATACTGAAGAAGTGCTATTAGCAGCAGGAACAAAATGGAACTTTCTTCCATTTAGACCGGGATTAGTTGGAGGCCATTGCATAGGTGTCGACCCATATTATCTAACTTTCAAAGCAAAGGAAGTTGGTTATGATCCAGAGATTATTTTAGCAGGCAGAAAACTTAATGATTCAATGGCTGATTATGTTGGAGATCACTTAATTAGCGAAATGAGACAAAACGAAATAGAGGTGGAAGGTTCTAATATCCTGATTATGGGGCTGACTTTTAAAGAGAATTGCCCTGATTTAAGGAATACAAAGGTAGCTGATCTAGTAACTAAGCTCAGAAATGAAAAGACTAATGTAGATTGTTATGATCCATGGGTTGATGTTTCTGAAGCAGAACAAGAGTATAGAATTAAATGTATATCTAATCCTGAGATTGATAAATATGATGCTATTGTCCTAACTGTAGCTCATACAGTTTTTAAAGAAATGGGAGTTTCTAAAATTAGAAGCTTTGGCAAGAAAAAAAGCCTTATTTATGATCTAAAACACATATTCCCATCTGAATTTATAGATCTAAGGCTATAGATCTTAGATTATAAACGTATGGATAAATACACACAGCTACAAAAAAAATTAAAGAGCGAACAAGTTAAGTGGCTTGTTACTGGGGTGGCTGGTTTTATAGGAAGCAATCTTTTAGAAACGCTTCTCAAGCTTGAGCAAAATGTGATTGGTTTAGACAATTTTTCTACTGGACATAAAAAGAATCTTGAACTAATCAGAGCTAATATTAACGAAGAAAATTGGAAAAGATTTGAATTTATAGAAGGCGATATATCTGACTTTAATACTTGTCTTCAAGTTACTAGAAATGTTGATTATGTTCTTCACCAAGCTGCTCTAGGTTCCGTTCCAAGATCTATTGAGGATCCACTTACAACAAATAAGTCAAATATAGACGGGTTCATAAATATGTTACTTGCAGCAAAAGAATCCGAAGTTAAAAGTTTTGTCTACGCAGCTAGTAGCTCAACATATGGAGATCATCCAGCTCTTCCCAAGAAAGAAGAGAATATTGGCACTCCTTTATCGCCTTATGCAGTAACTAAGTATGTTAATGAGCTATATGCAAATGTTTTCGATATTTCTTATGGATTCAAAACTATTGGACTGAGATATTTTAATGTTTTTGGGAAAAGACAAGATCCTAATGGAGCTTATGCAGCCGTTATACCAAGATGGATATCTGCCATGATAAAACAAGATAAAGTCTTCATTAATGGTGACGGCGAAACAAGTAGAGATTTTTGTTTTATAGATAATGTCGTACAGGCTAACTTACTAGCTGCAAATGCTAGTAATTTTAAAAAACATGAAGTGTTTAATATCGCTGTGGGAGATAGAACCTCATTGAATCAACTATTCTCAGTAATCAAAAATACTCTTTCAGACCATGGGATATTGTATTCTCATGATCCGATTTATAGAGACTTTCGTCCTGGGGATGTTAGGCACTCTCAAGCAGCTATAGATAAGGCAGGAAAACTATTAGGTTACCAACCTGAATTTATCCTCTCAGAGGGCATTTCCAAAGCTATGCCTTGGTATCTTCAAAATCAATAAAATCTAAAATCAATTTATATGTTTTTAAATATTAGAGAGCTTTATTCACTCTTAACAAGAGACCAGCGTAATAAGCTATTTAGGCTGCAATTTTTAGTCATTATTATGTCTATAGCAGAAGTTTCTAGCGTACTATCAATAGGTCCTTTTATGACTTTAGTTGGGGATGTAAGTCAATTAGAAGGTAGCGGTTACTTGGCAGAGTGGTATAAAAATTTGGGTTTTACAAATACTACTGATTTCCTATTCTTCGTTGCTTGTTGTGTATTAGTAGTCCTTATAATTGCTACTGTTGTCTCGATGTATACTGTTTGGAGACTATCGATGTATGCCGCACAAATTGGTGCTGACTTGAGTTCTAGATTATATAGATATTATATGAGCCAACCTTGGTTATTTCATGCTGCAGGTAATAGCAATCAATTAACTAACAAGATAGCCCAGGAATGTGAAAGGGTAACATCAGGTATTATCACTCCATTAATGCAAATGAATGCAAAATTATTTATGGCAATAATTATGTGTTTAGCCATATTCATTTATAGTCCTATTGTTGCGATTACTGGAGCTTCTACTTTTTATATTACTTACTTCTTTCTTTACAGAACAGTTCGTGAGCGTCTGTCTAATAATGGAGAGGCAATAACAGAAGAGCAAGCCATAAGATTCAAATTAATGGGGGAAGGCTTTGGAGGAATAAAGGATTTATTAATTTTAGGCCGCCAGGACTCTTTTAATAATAGATTTTTTGAGGCTAGCAAAGAATTTGCTTTTGCCAAAGGAAGAACCCAAGTTCTCGGACAAGTTCCAAGATATGCTGTTGAACTGATGGCATTTGGAGCAGTGATTTCTTTGGTAATGTACTTATTAATTAAGCTCGAGGGTAACCTTGGCGCTATCCTACCAGTTCTTTCTATTTTCGTTTTAGCAGGATTTAAATTACTTCCTGCTTTCCAGCAAATATATTTTAGCCTTTCTCAAATTAGAGGAAATTTATCAGGCTTGAAAAGCATTAGAAATGATCTTTTAGCTAGTATCAATCAAATCAGCTTAAACTCTAAAGATAGAATCATTCATGACGAACACTTTTTTTCAAAAGGCTCTATAGAGTTACAAGACATTACTTTCAAATATCCTGAAACAAAAAAGCCAGCAGTTTCTGGATTAAACATAGAAATTCCCCATAATAAGATAATAGGGTTAGTTGGCTCTTCAGGTTCAGGGAAATCTACTGCTGTTGATATTTTACTAGGATTAATAACACCAGATAAAGGGAAAGTTTTAATTGATGGCAAGAGTTTATCGCAAAAGAATTTACGCGCATGGCAGGATAGCTTAGGTTTTGTTTCACAAGTCATTTTTTTAGCTGATGCTAGCATAAGAGAAAATATTGCCTTTGGCATAAAGCCAGAAAATATTGATGACAAAAGAATTAAAGATGCTTTGAAGTTGTCACATCTAGATGAGTTTGTCTCTGAATTACCTAATGGCATCGAGACAAGGGTTGGAGAGAGAGGAGTACAGCTTTCTGGCGGACAGAGACAAAGAGTTGGTATTGCAAGAGCATTATATAATAATGCTGATGTTTTAATTTTTGACGAAGCAACCAGTGCTTTAGATAGCATTACTGAGAAACATATTATGGATGCAATTCATGATTTTTCAGGAAGAAAAACTATTATTATGATTGCTCACAGGATAACTACAGTTGAACAGTGTGACGTTATCTATTTAATTGAAGATGGTGAAGTTGCAGATCAAGGAAACTATATTGATCTATCATCTAGGAATGAAGTTTTTAGGAAAATGGCAAAGAAATTATAAATATTTAAATGAATTTTATAAGGGTGAATTTTGAACACAGATAAATTTTTAGTTTCTCGAGATGCTACATTGAGAAGTGCTCTTTCACTTATTGAGAATAATAATCATGGAATAATTCTTACTTTCGATTCTTCAAATAAAGTGACTGGACTGGTAACAGATGGAGACATTAGACGTTATTTATTAAAGGAAGATACATCTCTTGATGATCCAATAAGCCTTTGTTCCAATAAAGATTTCTTGTGGGAAGACCCTTCTACATCTAGAGAATCACTTTTAAAAAAGCTTGATCATAGGATTAGAGTTTTACCGTTACTAGATAAGAACGGTAAACTAGTTGATATTGTAAGTAGAGATTATTTGCCAATTCAAGAAGAACAAGCTGTTTTTGCGAGAGCTAAATCACCCGTTAGAATAAGTTTTGGAGGCGGTGGATCTGATCTAACGCACTATTTTTCTGCTGATATTGGTGCTGTTATAAATACAACTGTTTCAATCTATAGCCATGCTACATTGAGGATTAGACAGGATGAAGAAATTGTTATTAATTCATTGGATTTAAAGAAAAGTCTTACAGCCAAGAATCTAAAAGATGCTCTCAAGCCACAGGAAAAATTTGGTTTAATTCAAGCTTTGCTCAAAACAATAAGTCCAGATTTTGGTTTTGAGCTGGATGTAAATTCTGACTTTCCTATAGGATCTGGGCTTGGAGGTTCAGCAGTTGTAGCTGCTGCTATATTGGGATGCTTTAATCAGTTTAGACAAGACAGATGGGATCATCATGAGCTAGCTGAACTCGCATATCAAGCTGAAAGACTTTACCACGGTATTGAGGGCGGTTGGCAAGATCAATATGCGACAGTTTTTGGGGGCTTTAATTTTATGGAATTCAAAATGGATCAGAATGTTGTTCATCCCTTAAGAATTCATGACGATATCTTACTAGAATTAGAAGAAAGTTTGATTCTTTGTAATACAGGTATTTCTCATAACTCTGGCTCAATACATAAGAATCAGAGGCGTGAGATGAAACAGAAAGACATTAAAAAGCATGTTCAGGCAAATGTAGCATTATGCTTTGAAATGAGAAATCAATTGTTGAGAGGGGAGTTATTGCGTTTTGGCAAGTCGCTTAATCAAGCATGGAATAATAAAAAGAAACTTAGTAGTGAAATTTCGAATAATGATTTGGATTTAATGTATAAAAATGCTCTAAAACATGGTGCTATTGGCGGAAAGCTGCTTGGAGCAGGTGGAGGTGGTTTTTATATATTTTATACCCCACCATCGTCGAAACATGAACTTATAGAGTTTCTAAATAAATCTAAATTGGAGATCAGGCCATTCAGATTTGAGAAAGAAGGCCTTAGGTCATGGACAGTCAGGGAATCTAAGAACTAACTAAAATGAAAGATACTATCAAAATTGGTGATCATATTATTGGCTCTGGGAGAGCTTTCGTTATTGCTGAGATCGGTAATAATCACAATGGCTCATTTGAAAAGGCAATCCAAATGATTGATCAAGCAGCAGAAATGCAAGCAGATTGTGTGAAGTTTCAAATGAGACATTTAGATCAATTATATCGAAAAAAATCTATAAAAAAATCTGGAGAAGATTTAGGCACAGAATATGTACTGGATCTATTAAGAAAGTTCGAGCTAACAGTCGGTGAGCAAGAAAAATTATCAGATTATTGCAAAGAAAAGGGAATATTATATTTATGTACCCCATGGGATATTAAAAGTGCCAAGGTTTTAGAGACATTTAATGTACCTGCCTATAAGGTTGCCTCCGCAGATTTAACCAACATACCCCTATTGGATTTTTTAGTAAAAACTAAGAAGCCCTTAATCCTATCAACAGGAATGAGTACTGGCGAAGAAGTTATATATACAGCAGATATGCTTACTAAGAAAGGAGCTGAATTTGTTTTATTGCATTGCAATAGCACTTATCCAGCCCCTCTCCATGATATTAATTTAAATTGGATGCATGAATTAAGAAAAATACACCCCCTAGTTGGATATTCTGGCCATGAAAGAGGGACAAATGTTACATTGGCAGCATCTACACTCGGCGCATGCGTTATTGAAAGGCATTTCACTTTAGATAGGAATATGGAAGGACCAGACCATGCAGCAAGCTTAACTTTTGATGAGTTTCAGCCAATGATATCTGGAATTAGAGAAATAGAGGAGAGTAAGGGAAATGGTGGGATAAGAGAATTATCCCAAGGTGAAATGATTAATAGGGAAAACTTAGGGAAAAGCTTAGTTGCCTCAAGAAATCTCAAGAAGGGTGATATTTTAGATGAGAATGATATTAAAGTGCTCAGCCCTGGGCAGGGATTGTCACCACAAAAATATAATGATTTATTAGGCCGGACTTTAAATCATAATATGGATGAAGAAGATTTCTTCTACCCCTCTGATCTTTCTGATCATTTAATAGAGCCAAGGGACTATAAATTTGATAGACCTTGGGGTGTCCCAGTCCGATACCATGATTTTAATGAATACAATAGAAAAATTAAACCTGATGTTTGGGAGTTTCACTTATCTTACTCTGATATGGAGCTGAATTTATCAGATTATTTCAAGGAAGATTTTAAAGCAGATTTTGTTGTTCATGCGCCAGAGTTATTTTCTGGAAGCCATTTAATGGATTTAGCGACCCCTGATAAATCTTATAGAGAGATATCCCTGAGAGAAACACAGAAAGTTATAGATATTACAAGAAAGCTAAAGAAATATTTTCCTCAAACAAAAAGACCAATGATAGTTGCTAACATCGGTGGATTCACTATGGACGCAACCTTGCCAGAAGAAATCATACCTAGTTATTATCAGCAATTCTCAGATAGCCTAAAGGAATTAGATTTGGAGGGTGTTGAATTAATTCCACAGACAATGGCTCCTTTCCCTTGGCATTTTGGAGGCCAGAGATATCAAAATATATTTGTGAGAATAGAAGAAATAATAGAATGGGCTGATAAGCTTGAATTAAGAATGTGTTTTGATGTTTCTCATACACAGTTAACATGTAATCACTATAAATTGGATTTTTATGACTTTGCTGAGAAGATAGCTCCCTATACAGCGCATCTGCATTTGGGAGATGCCAAAGGTCTCAATGGTGAAGGACTCCAAGTAGGTGAGGGTGAAATTGATTTTGACCATCTTGGTTCAATATTAAAGGAAGGCTGTCCTAGTGCTTCATTTATTCCAGAAATATGGCAAGGTCATAAGAACGGAGGAGAGGGTTTTTGGATAGCAATGGAAAAATTGGAGGGGAAAATTTGATGTTTATAGAAAGAATTAAAAAAGATATTGAGGAATCTGCAGCAGTAAAAAACCTTATTCTCAATGATGCTCACACTATAGGTTTGATTAATGAAATAGCTGAAGAATGTATCAATACTTTAAATAAAGGTGGCAAAGTTATTTTTTGTGGGAATGGAGGAAGTTTTGCGGATGCTCAGCATTTATCAGCAGAATTTACAGGAAAATACGCATTTGATCGAGGAGCACTGGCTTCTATTGCTCTAGGAACAAATAGTTCTTCTCTTTCAGCAATAGGAAATGATTATGGTTATGAGAATGTTTTTTCTAGAGAAATTGAGGCAATTGCTAAATCAGAGGATATTTTGATTGGAATAACAACAAGCGGCAATAGTAAAAATATTCTCAAGGCGGTTGAAGTGGCAAAGTCTATGAACATAGCGACCTATGTCTTTACGGGGAATTCAGGCGGAGAGATACAGTCAAAAGCCAAATGCCTAAACGTACCATCTGAAATAACAGCTAGAATTCAAGAATGTCATATTATGATCGGCCAAATTATTTGTGGAATAGTGGAAGCAGAACTTTTCAAAGAAAGCTAATATGAAAAATATTATTGCCGTTATTCCAGCTAGGTCGGGCTCAAAGGGTGTTCCCGATAAAAACATCAAAGAGATTCTGGGTAGGCCATTAATAGCTTACTCTATTAAAGCGGCGCTGCAGTCAAAATTAATAGATAGGGTTATTGTTTCAACTAATTCTAGTATGTATGCCGATAAAGCTATTAGCTTTGGTGCGGAAGCTCCTTTTCTAAGACCTGAAGAAATATCTCAAGATGACTCAACAGATCTTGAGTTTTTCCAACACTTAATTTCTTGGATGAAAGAAAATGAAGATTATATTCCTGATTATTTTGTTCATTTAAGGCCAACAACACCATTAAGAGACCCAAAAATTATAGATGACGCAATATCTAGGTTTATTGATAGTAAATATTCATCTTTAAGATCAGTTCATAAGATGAGTGAATCTGCATATAAGGCCTTTGAAATTGAGGATAAGGTTTTACATAGAATTTTCAACAAAGGGACGGACTTAGATGAGAGTAATTATGCTAGGCAGTCCTATCCAAATACATACGATGCAAATGGATATGTTGATATTGTTCGGTCTAAGTTAATCCTTGAGAAGGATTTACTTCATGGCGACAATGTTCTTCCATATATCACAGAGTCTTCGAGCGAAATAGATGAAAAAGGCGATATTGAAAAAGTTCAATACATGTTAGAGAAAAATATTAACAACATAAATGAGTTATTTAAAAATGTATGATTATTCATGTCTGAAGGGGAAAACTGCATTTATAACCGGTGCAACTGGAGCGATTGGAGGAGAAATAGCTCAATCACTATCTAGTGCTGGTGTAGATTTATTAATTAACGGAACCAATCTGGAAAAATTACAGCAAATTAAAGATAAACTTACTACAAATGTGCATATTCTTGATGGAGATATATCAGAGCAATCTGAGGTTGAGAGAATTCTAGATCAATCCATCTCATTAGGAAAAGTTGATATCCTGGTAAATTGTGCAGGCGTCTTCCCTCAAAAACCAATTAGTGAGTTGGATACTTCCGAGTACCAAAAATTAATGAATATAAATCTCAACGCTCCCTATTTTTTGTCTGTAGGCTTTTCGAAAGACATGATTAAAAATGGATGGGGTAGAATTGTAAATATTGGTTCCGCGTCATCCTATGGTGGTTATAAGAATACTGTGGCTTACTGCTCATCAAAGCACGGTTTGTTAGGCATGAGTCTTGCAATGCATGATGAGCTTAAAGAGGATGGTGTTAGAGTATATTGTATTTCTCCATCATCAACTCAAGGTGATATGGGTCTTGCTACAAAAGGACAAGATTACTCAACATTTCTTGATCCAAAAGAGGTTGCTGAATATGTTCTTTTTGCTATTTCTCAGGATGGAAACGCTATGAGCCAAGAAATATTTATTAAGAGAATGCATCTAAGATAAGAGATATGATTATTAATCTTAGACATGTCGGTTTGGTAGTAACAGATCTAGAAAAAGCAAAAAAGTTTTGGTGCGAGCTTCTAGATTTTAAGGTTGAAAAAGAAATGGATGAATCTGGACCTCATATAGATTTAATGATGGGGTTGGAAAGCGTAAGTGTCACCACAGCCAAGCTAAGAGCCCCAGATAACTCAATGCTAGAATTGCTTTATTTTAAGTCTCATCCAGATAAGCCTAATTGGGATGGCACCCCTTTTTCTACAGGCCTTACTCATATATCGTTGACCGTTAAGGATCTTTCGGGATCATATAAAACACTTTCAGAAGCAGGAGTAACTTTTCCTGCAGCGCCTCAGTATTCTCCAGATGGTTCAGTAAAAGTAATATATGCAAAAGGACCTGAAGGGATATTGTTAGAGTTAGTAGAGGAATTAAATTAAATAATAGAACAATTAATCCACTAGTTTATGAATCATAAAATTGGCTTTATTCAGGGCAGACTTTCACCCATCGTCGACAACAAGATACAAGCTTTTCCATGGGGTAATTGGCAAGAGGAGTTCTCTTTGGCTGGAGAGAATAACTTTCAATTAATAGAATGGACATTAGATCAATCTGATCTTTATTTGAATCCTATAATGACAAATGAGGGACGCTCAGAAATAAAAAAACTTTCTTATAAACATAATGTGAGAATACCTTCCTTAACAGGCGATTGTTTTATGCAGTCACCATTTTGGAAAGCATCTGAATCTGAAAAAGCAGTTCTTGAGCAAGATTTTATAAATGTTTGTGACGCATCAGCTAAATTAGATATTTCTTTTATAGTAGTGCCTCTAGTTGATAATGGAACTATAGAGAATGAATCTCAGGAAGATTACTTGGTTACTTTTTTAATGGATCATGCGTCTAAGTTTCAATTAAATAATCAGAAGATAATCTTTGAATCAGATTTTGACCCAGGAAGACTCCATGAATTTATTCAACGATTTGACTCAAGAAATTTTGGAATAAACTACGATGTAGGGAATAGTGCTGCTTTAGGTTATAACGTTGATGATGAATTTAATGCTTATGGTAAAAACATTATGAATGTTCATATAAAAGACAGAAAATACAATGGTAACACCGTGCCCCTAGGTCAGGGGGACGCTAATTTTGATAAGGTTTTTAAAAACCTATCAAAGTTTTCTTATCAGGGAAACCTAATACTCCAGACTGCTCGAGCATTCGACGATAACCATATTGAACCACTTGTAAAGTATAGAAACATGACAAAAGAATGGATGAATTGTTTTGCTCTATAAGTATTGTATTATTAAGCTATGGATTTAGAGCTCTCAGAAAAAATCGCATTTATATCTGGATCATCTCGGGGTATAGGTCTTGAGATTGCAAAGACCTTAAATAAAGAAGGTTGCACAGTAGTAATCAATGGAAGGAATCAGAAGAGTCTAGATAATGCATTGGAAGAACTGCCAAATGCTACATCAATCTGTGCCGATATAACTAGCCACAAAGAGTCAAAGAAGGTAATTTCAGAATTAATAGATCGATTTGGAAGGCTAGATATACTAGTCTGCAACGTGGGCAATGGCAGTTCAGCAAAACCAGGAACCGAAGAATATCAAGACTGGGAAAGATCTTTTTCTGAGAACTTTTGGAGTGTAACTAATCTTGTGGAAGCATCTCGTAGAAATCTTTCAGAAACGAAAGGATCAATAGTATGTGTTTCGTCAATATGTGGAAACGAACTTATAACTGGTGCTCCATTAACCTACTCGGCTGCTAAAGCAGCTCTAAATTCCTATGTTAATGGTGTTTCAAGACCATTAGGAGAAATGGGTATTAGGATTAATGCAGTAGCTCCTGGTAATATTTTATTTAATGGCTCAGTATGGGATCGAAAGATCACTGAGAACAAAAAAGAAGTTGAAGAATTTCTAAAAAAAGAGGTTCCTCTTAAAAAATTAGGTTCAACGAAGGACATCTCAAACCTAGTTGCTTATTTAGCCTCTCCTATCTCAAGCTTTGTAACGGGAAGTGTTTGGACAGCAGATGGGGGCCAAACAAGATCTTGATTATATTTTATTCAATAAAACTAAATGACATCAGAAAAATTTAATCTAGCTGGAAAACATGCGATTATCACTGGCGGTGCAGGCTTGTTAGGTATAGAACATGCATCTGCATTACTAGAATCAAATGCCACGGTAATTATTACTGACATATCTGAATCTCTTCTATCAAAAGCCAGAGAAAAATTAGAGGTTAACTTTAACCCAGAAAAGATTATTACCTTTAAGATGGATGTCACAGATCTTGGGGAAATTAGAGCAGTAGTAAATCAAATTGAAGATCTAAATATCAGAGTAGATATTTTGGTTAATAATGCAGCGATAGATCCTAAAGTAATTGATGATGGTAATATTGTTGAATCTTCGAGATTAGAGAATTTTTCCTTAGATAACTGGAATACTCAGATAAACGTCGGGCTCACAGGAGCATTTCTTGCTAGTCAAAACTTTGGGTCTTTAATGGCAAGGGATAAAAAAGGTGGAGTTATACTCAATATTGCTTCTGATCTTTCTGTCATTTCACCAGATCAGAGAATTTACAGGAAGGAAGGTATAGAAGATAAAATTCAGCCTGTTAAGCCTATTACCTATTCAGTTATTAAATCTGGTTTAGTTGGCATGACGCTTTATCTTGCTACATATTGGTCAGATCTGAATATAAGATCAAATGCTCTATCACCAGGAGGTATATATAATGAGCATGATGATGAATTTGTTACAAAACTCAGCTCATTAATTCCACTTGGCAGAATGGCCAATAGAGATGAATATCGCTCAGCAATACAGTTTCTTTGTTCAGATGCATCATCATATATGAATGGTCAAAATATAATAATGGATGGAGGAAGGTCCATCTGGTAACAATATTCACTGAGTATTATGCCAAAATAAGGCTTTAGATTTAATTTTCATTAGTATCTCTTCTTTTTTTAAAAAATGTGCGGTTTAACCGGTTTTATCAACTTTGATATATCTTCATCTAATGAGTTAGAGAGGATTATATCTTCAATGACCTCTAGTCTGATTCATAGGGGGCCCGATGATTTTGGTGTATGGTTAGATCCTGAATCAGAAATAGCTTTAGGTCATAGAAGATTATCCGTTCTTGATTTATCAAAGGCAGGCCATCAGCCGATGCAATCTATAGATTCCAGATATACCATCGCTTTTAATGGCGAGATTTATAATCATTTAGAATTGAGAAAGGAATTAGAGAAAAGCAATAGAGAAACTTCTAAATGGGTCGGTACATCTGATACTGAAACTCTCCTAGCTGCTATTGCAGAATGGGGAATTGAAGCCACCCTAAAATCTTTGGTTGGTATGTTTGCAATGGCGGTGTGGGATAAGAAACATAAAACTTTGACTTTAGCTAGAGATCGATTTGGAGAGAAGCCTCTATACTATGGATTGGTTAACAATAGTTTTGTTTTTGGGTCTGAGTTAAAAGCAATTAAAAATTTTCCTGGATTTACTAACCCTATCTCTCGAGAAGCATTGTCAGATTACCTACGATTTTTATATGTCCCATCACCAAAAAGTATCTATGAAGATATATATAAATTAGAACCAGGATCATTCTTGGTAGTCAAAGCGACTAAAAACGATTTTAAAAATTATAAAAGCAATAAATATTGGTCATTTGGTGATCAAATAAGAGCAGGTAACCAGGATCAGTTTTATGATGAAAGTGAAGCAATAAGTTCTCTTGAATTAGCTTTAAATCAGTCAATAAGATCACAAATGCTATCAGATGTACCGCTCGGTGCTTTTTTAAGTGGCGGTATCGATTCATCTTTGATTGTAGCTTTAATGCAAAACCAAGCATCATCGGCTATCAAGACTTTTACCGTTGCGTTTGAAGAGTCACAATTTGATGAATCACCCTTTGCTTCAGAAGTCGCAAATCATTTAGGGACAGATCACTACGAGATGCATGTTTCATCATTAGATGCTAGGAATGTAATAACTGAACTACCTGAAATATATGACGAACCTTTTGCTGATTCTTCACAAATTCCAACATTTTTAATTGCTGCACATGCAAGAAAAGAAGTCACAGTATCTCTTTCTGGTGACGCAGGAGATGAGCTTTTCGGTGGGTATAATCGATATTTCTGGGCACCTAGAATATGGAATAAAGTCTCTTGGATGCCTTATTATCTAAGAAACATTTTTGCTGCTAATTTGGGGAATGTTTCTGAGAATAATTGGGAGAGAACGCAAACATTTATTAATAGTGTGCAAAAGGGATTGAAAGGTATAGATCGCTTGGGTGAAAAAGCACATAAATTAAGTGAAACACTCGTAAATGTTAGAAGTATTGAGGATTTATATTTTAATTTGCTCAGTGTTCATCATGATCCAGCGAAAGTCGTTATTGACACAACAGATTATGATTATTCTATTAATGATTTGTCTGGAGTCTCTCCAAAAGATTTAGGTATCAAGGATAGTCCTTCAAGAATGATGTATTGGGATGTTCTTAATTATTTGCCAGATGATATTCTATGTAAAGTAGATAGAGCTGCTATGGCAAATAGTCTGGAAACACGCATTCCTTTTCTAGACCCAGGCGTTGTAGATGTTTCACTTAGGCTGCCTTTAAATATGAAAATTAGAGATAATGAAGGCAAATGGGCACTAAGGCAAATTCTCTACAAACATGTGCCAAAAGAATTAATCGAGAGACCAAAAACAGGTTTTAGTATTCCTCTTGGTTTATGGCTAAGAGGCCCACTTCGAGATTGGGCAGAATCACTATTAGATGAGCAGAGATTAAGAGATGAGGGATATTTTTACCCCGATATGGTGAGAAAATTATGGTTAGAACATATTAATGGAAAGAAAGATTGGGGCACTAAGCTATGGAGCATCTTAATGTTTCAATCTTGGTATGAAGCTAATAACTAAGATGATAATCTTTTAATTCACAGTTTATGATTTATTTTTCAGTATTTTTTCTACTAATATTGCTTCGTTTAGCATGTTCAGGCAAACGAAAATTGCTGCTAGAGATTTCACCACTGGTTTATTTTCTATTATTTTTATTTGTTGCATTCCGCTATGAGGTTGGATGTGATTGGCCAACATACAGGGAATGGTATGCAAATTTTGGAGTAGTTGGTCTTGGGATGGAGTTAACGTTTATGAACCCAACTTATTGGGGGATAATGAAAGCCATGAAATCACTAGATATGACCTATCCTTGGCTCAATGTGATTTATGCTTCAATATTTTTTACTACTAGTTGGATATTTATTAGACGTCAGCCCGACCCTCTTGCAGTTATCATCCTTATGTTTCCTCTGCTAATCATGAATATGCCTATGTCAGCTCTTAGGCAAGCTGCAGCAATAGGGATTATTATGGTTGCTTATCTTGCTTTCATAGATAAGAAATTAACTAAGTATATAGTCCTTACCATTCTTGCTACTCTTTTTCATTCTAGTGCACTTATATTTGTGGTATTGATACCATTTGTCAAAGGCGAGGTTGATTACAAGAAATTAATAACCGGAGGTCTTCTTGCTTTGCCTGGCATAATAGCTTTAGCTTTATCTGATCTTGGACAACTTGCAGCTCTTAGGTATGTTGATACTGGTTATGAGGCCTATGGAGCTATCTACCGAGTTGGTTTACTAGCAATTTCTTCACTTATTTTTCTACTCTTTTTTAGAAAACAGTGGTTAAAAAAATATCCAAAAGAATATTCTTTGATGATGGTTGGATCATCAATGATGTTGGTTTGCTTTTTATCATTATCAGTCTCAACAATCATTGGCGATAGATTTGCCTATTATTTAATACCTTTGCAAGCAGCTTTCTTTGCTCGGATACCTTATATGGAAATAAAAAACTGGAAATCTTTTTGGGTTGCTACTCCATATGCAATGAATCTTGCATTATTTTCTGTCTGGATACTTTTATCAGGGTTTTTTCAAACTTGCTATCTACCATACAACACATGGATATTGGGCCAACCTGATTCCAGGGGAGATTATTATGAATTCTGGGAAGGTGATTATGGAGGAATCTACGACTAGTGAAAAAAAGATTGTTATTTATTGTTAACGTTGATTGGTTTTTTTTATCTCATAGATTACCTATTGCACAAGCTGCAGCTGAAAAAGGATACGAAGTTCATATAGCAACAAGTCTAACTCAACCAATTAATGAATTGGAAAATCTAGGATTTCAGATTCACCCAATAAAATTAAATAGAGGTAAATATGATATTTTTTCAATATTAGTTTATTTTTTTAGGATTATTACTTTAATTCCAAAGATCAAACCCGATTTAATCCACCTTGTTACAATAAAACCAGTTTTAATTGGGGGTATTGCTTCAAGGATATTAAGAGTCCCAAGTGTCTTATATGCAATTTCTGGAATGGGATATGTATTTATTGGGAAAAGTTTTTTCCATAAAATACTACGTAAACTTATATCAGTTTTGTATAAATTTGCTTTAAATCACAAAAATTCAATAGTCGTCTTTCAAAACACTACTGACAAAAGAGATATTAGCCATATAGCCAATTTAGACCAGAGCTCATGTGAGATGATTAAAGGCTCTGGTGTTGATATTAATTTATATGAAGTGACTGATCTTCCTAATGGGAAACCTATAATAATGTTCGCTTCTAGATTGATAAAAGATAAGGGCATTTATGAATTTGTTAATGCTGCCAAAGACTTAGTAATATCAGAAAATAATGCCCTAAGATTTGTAATAGTTGGAGATATTGATCCAGAAAATCAGTCATCATTAAGTAAACAAGAGCTTCAAAACTGGGTTGATGAAGGAGTTATTGAGCATTGGGGGTTTCAAACAGATATGTTTGACGTTCTTTCTAAAGCATCATTAGTTGTTTTGCCTTCATACAGAGAAGGATTACCAAAAGTTTTAATTGAAGCAGCTGCTTGTGGACGAGCTGTATTAACAACAGATGTTCCCGGATGTAGAGATGCTATTATTCCAAATATAACAGGAAGATTAGTTCCAGTGAGAGATGCATCAGCACTTAAAGCTGAAATCAAGCATTTAATTAGTGATAGAGGATTACTAACAAAAATGGGTGTTGAAGGAAGAAAACTAGCAGTGGAAAATTTTGATCTAAGTTTTGTGATTCAGAAGCATTTGAATCTTTATCAATCCTTAATAAGAAATATTTCATAAAATGATCTTAATTACTGGTTTTAATGGATTTATTGGCAATGCCTTAATAGGGGAGCTTTCCAAAAACAGTGAAATAAATATAAGAGCTACATCTAGAGCACAAAATAAAATAAATAAGAAAAATATAGATATCGTTTCAACTGGAGAGATTAACTCTGATACTAATTGGCAAGAAGCGCTTGAAGATTGCACTACAGTTATTCATACGGCTGCACTCACACATCAGATGGATACAAGTAAAGAAGAAGTAACACTAGAAAAATATTTAGAAATTAATACTAAGGGCACGCTAAACTTAGCCAATCAGGCTGCAAGGAATGGTGTTGAGAGATTCATTTTTTTATCATCTATTAAAGTCAATGGTGAATGTACACCAATCAATAAGCCTTTTAGGTTCGATGATATTCCTAAACCTACCGATAATTATGCGAAGTCTAAGCATGAGGCTGAATCTGGTTTAAAAGAAATTTCAGATAAAACAGGAATGGAGGTAGTTATTATTCGTTCTCCATTGGTTTATGGACCAGGAGTTAAAGCTAATTTTGCTTTTCTTATAAAAGTTATTTCAAAAGGTTTACCATTGCCTTTGTTACAAGTGACTAGCAATAAGAGAAGTTTTGTATCTTTATATAATTTAATTGATCTTATAATAACTTCAATCGATCATCCAAAAGCTGCAAATGAAACATTCTTAGTTAGTGACGGGAAAGATTTATCAACTGCTGAACTCATAAAGATTATCAGCAAAATCATGAATAAAAAATCTAGATTATTTCCGGTGCCTATATTTCTTTTAAAATTATTTGCAACAGTTTTAGGAAAAACAAATCTTCTTCGTCGCTTAGTCGAAAGTCTGCAAGTAGATATAACTCACACCTATGATATTCTTGGCTGGAAGCCTCCTTTAAGTGTTAATGAGGGTATGAAGAGGACAATTGAAAATTAATTAGAAAATTATGAATATACTTTCATTGTTAAAACGGAAAGAACTGCTTTTTACTGAAGATGTTTCAAATCTAGAGCGAACATTCAAGGATCTTCTCGAAGGTTCTAGAGTATTAGTAATCGGTGGAGCTGGAACTATAGGTCAAGCTACTTCTAAGGAAATTTTTAAACGTGAACCATCGGCACTTCATATCGTAGATATTAGTGAAAATAATATAGTCGAACTTGTGAGAGATATTAGAAGCACCTTGGGCTATGGCAAGTCTGATTTTAAAACTTTTGCTATAGACTCCCTAAGTAAAGAGTTTGATGCATTTATCAACACTGAAGGCCCATATGATTATGTCTTCAATCTCTCAGCTCTAAAGCATGTTAGAAGTGAGAGTGACCCATATACACTAATGCGTTTAGTAAATGTGAATATCTTCAATACGCTTAATTCGATTCAAACTGCAAATAAAATGGGCTCTAAAAACTATTTCTGTGTTTCTACTGACAAGGCAGCAAATCCTGTAAATATGATGGGCGCGAGTAAAAGAATAATGGAAATGTTTTTAATGAGAGAAAGCCTCAATCAGAAGATGTCAATGGCCCGTTTTGCAAACGTAGCTTTTTCAGATGGATCGCTTCTTCATGGATTTAATCAACGTATTTCTAAAAATCAACCAATATCTGCGCCTAATGATGTTAAGAGATATTTTGTAACTCCTCAAGAGTCAGGTGAACTTTGTCTAATGTCAGGATTATTAGGAGAAAATAGAGATATTTTCTTCCCTAAGTTGAGTGAAAAGCTTCATTTAATAACTTTTGCTGAGATTGCAAAAAGATATCTAGAGAATTTGGGTTATGAAGCTTTTGAATGTCAGAGCGAAAACGAAGCTAGAGCTAAAACAGATGAACTAATAAAAGATAAAAAATGGCCTTGCTTCTTTTTTGAAAGCGATACAACTGGAGAAAAAGACTTCGAAGAGTTTTTTACTGATGACGAGGATTTAAATCTAGAAAAATTTAAGGGTGTCGGCGTAATAAGAAATGAAGCAGTCTTTGATAATAAACTTTTAGATCAGTTCGAAAGTGGAATCAGTCAGCTAATTACTAATGGCAATTGGAATAAGAAGGATATTGTCGATTTATTTTTTTTACTATTACCAGATTTTGCACATAAAGAAACGGGTAAATATCTGGATCAGAGGATGTAATTATTATGAGAATATTTGATATATTATTTTCATCTCTAGCAATAGCAGTTCTATCGCCATTATTTATTTTAGTCATTTTGATCTTAAGATTTACTGGTGAAGGTGAAGTATTCTTTGTACAGAATAGAATAGGGAAAGATGGAAACATATTTGGATTACTAAAATTTGTAACGATGTTAAAGGATAGCCCCAATATGGCTACAGGGACTGTTACTGTAAAAGGAGATCCTAGAATATTGCCGGTAGGATCACTATTACGAAAAACCAAGATCAATGAACTACCACAACTACTTAATATCCTAAAGGCTGACATGAGTGTAATTGGCCCAAGACCTTTAACGTATGATTCATTTTCAGCTTACCCAAAAGAAACTCAAGATATTATCAAAAAAGTTCGTCCTGGTTTATCAGGAATAGGCTCCATTATATTCAGACAAGAAGAAGAGATATTATCTGGAGAGAAGAGAGGAATAGATTTCTACAAAAATACCTTGGCACCCTATAAGGGGAAGTTAGAAGAATGGTTTGTAGAACATAAAAGTATAAAGGTATATTTTTCAGCAATATTAGTCACTATTTGGGTAGTTATCTCTCCACAGTCGAATATACCATGGTCGATCTTTAAAGATCTTCCTGAACCTCCAGATCAACTAAAAAACCTATTAAATTATCCTAATTAGAATCTAGTATCTAAAACTCAATAAGATTTAAGATCAATTAAATAATGAGAGGCTTCATGCAATTAATAAGTCAGATTTCACAAAAAATCAAAACATTTGGCTATCTTTTTTCTTTGAGTGATGCCGATAAGAAATTTATAAAATTTTCAAAAAAACAATGGAGAAAAAATAAATATGATGACACTGATGGAGAGCTACTAGTTGATCAAATGTTTTATGATCTATATATTTTTCAATTATCTTATATAACTAACTTTTTTCTTGAAAAGTATAATATTGCTCCTAAACATTTCCACTTTATCTCAAGAGAAAAGATTTTCTTAAGAATATTCTTTCAGTTTTTTAGACGTTTTTCTAGAGTAGATAAACTGTATACATCATTTAACTGTAAATTTTCTTTAGGACAAAAATACTATAAAAAATCTATCCAAATAGCTGAAGAACTTGAATTTAAGTCAAAAGAAGAGTTATTAAACTTTACATATGAAGGAGTCAAATTAGGTGACTTAGTTTATGATACTTATCTCAGGATGTATCTTGAACCAACGGTTGATCTAGCAGACAAAAGACTAAAGAATGTTTTAATTAATGCTCTAGATATCTACTTTACTTCCAAAGAATATCTTAATAATAATGATGTAAAGAAAATAGTTCTAAGCCATGCAGTTTACATTCAGTATGCAATTCTTGGCAGAATAGGCTTGTCTCTTGGCATAGATGTATACATCTTTTCTTGGGAAAGAGTAGTGCATAAACTGACATCTGATCACCTTGTACCGACACCAAGACATCTAGAATATAAAGAAATATTTGAAAAGAAATCTAATAAGTCAGATCATAAGAATCAATCTAGAAAAATATTGAATGATAGACTCAATGGGCAAATAGACAGAGGTATTGCATATATGAAAACATCACCATATGCTGATACATCAGATCCAAATCAAAAAATATTTCTCAACAATGGTAAGCCTAAAGTAGCTTTGATGATGCATTGTTTCTATGACGCACCACACATATATAAAAATATGATCTTTGAAGATTTTTTTGAGTGGATTGAATTTGTTTTTTCAAGGGTAGAAAAAATGGATGTTGATTTCGTAGTGAAACCACACCCTAATGCTCAACCTTTAAATAATGAAATCATTGAAAATTTTAAGAAAAAATATCCAAATATTCGTTTCTTAGATAAAAATACCTCAAATAAAAAAATAATTGCAGAAGGAATTGATCTGCTACTAACTGTTTACGGAACAGTGGGACATGAATTCGCATATCATGATGTTAAAGTTCTTATGGCTGGTGATAACCCTACCGCCGCTTATAATTTTTCATTGCTTCCATCTTCAAAAGACCAATATGAATATTATTTAATGAATATAGACCAGATAGAATTAGAGATTAATAAAAAAGATATTGAAGAGTTTTTTTATATGCACTATCTAAACATAGGTGAGGGTAGAATAGAGGGAAACAATGATTTATTTTTTGTTAGAAAGCGTGATTATGATCCGTCTAATAAAGATATGTTTATTGAGCTCATAGATGATGCGTCTTCAAAGAAATTTGATTGTATATTTGATTCATTCTCTAAGGCAATAGAGCAGGTTGATTCTAGAACAACAGATTAATGATTATTAAAGTTTTTAAAAATGAATCACAAAGTAAATAGTCCTGTATTCATTACAGGTGTTTATAGAAGCGGTACCACAATTCTCACCGGTATTCTTGGTGCGCATGAGGAACTTGATATAAGCCATCCTTCTGTTCAATATTTTAGATACATCTTAAAAAAGAATATTTCTCCTCATGATTACAAAGAAATTGTTCATTCTGTATCAGAGAGAGTGAATTTAAGATATGGCATTAAGCTAAATATAGAGAGAATAATTAGTGATATTAATGTGGGAATCTCTATAGAAGGAATTTGTCATAAAATAATTTACGATTCTATTATGAGATCACTTTATTTGAATAGCGGTAAGAGGTGGGGTGAGAAAAGCTTATTAGAGTGGACAAATATTCCGACATTTCTAGAAATGTTTCCAAAAGGAAAAACTATACACATTATAAGGGATCCTAGAGATGTCTTGGCCTCCTATAAAAATATGACATATGAAACAGGCGATAAGTATTTAGATGCTGTATTTAATTGCTTAGACTCAATGCAACATGCAAAAAAATATATCTCTAGCCTTCCCAAAGAACAATATTGTTTAGTATATTTCGAAGATCTTATTTCTAATAGAATTAGAGAAGTAGAACGGATATGTTCTTTTCTAGAAATAGGATTTGATAAATCATTATATAAAGAGGATAAAATAAAAGAAGGTGTTGGAGAAGGTTCTGTGAATTTAACTACAGCTAGCCATTCTTCTTTCCCTGAAGATATTGGGAATTCATTCAAAAGATGGGATACAAAACTTTCGAAAAACGAAATTTCTTTTACTGAGTCAATTTTATCTACAATGATGAGTGAATTTGAATATGAACTTTCTCAATCATCTAAAAATAATCATATAGCATGGCTTGAGAAAATTATGAGTGATAATGCATTGATCAAAAAAAGATTCATAAATTTTCTTAAGACTGGCAAAGGCGTAGAGGAATTCCCCAGCGACCCCACAGATCCAAAAAATTGGTCAACTTCAACAAAAGAGCAAGGAAAGGTTCAAGGTAAAGGAGCTGCAGCTGCTTACAAGAAACTAAATACTTAATTAATGGTTTGTAATTATCTTTCTAGAAAGGAATATAGTTTTGATTAAGAAACTTAAATTAATATTACGGTTATTTATCCCCCCTTTTGTTAATGAGTGTAGGAAATTTGTTAATAGAAATAATAGGATAACTTTTAAGGGTAAATATACTTCTTGGGAAGAAGCGCTAATTGCATCCAAAGGTGGTTATGACTCACCAGCAATCTTAGAGAAAGTAAAAGACGCATCACTTAAAGTAAAAAAAGGTGAAGCTATTTTTGAAAGAGATTCTGTTTGTTTTTATGAAGAGGATTACAGATGGCCATTGCTGTCTTCATTGCTTTTTATAGCAAACATTAATGACTCCAAACTTAAAGTATTGGACTTTGGAGGTTCTCTAGGAAGTTTTTACAATCAGCATAAAAAATATATGAGAGGCATTAAAGATCTTAAGTGGTATATAGTAGAGCAAGAAAATTTTGTAGAATGTGGAAAATCAGAATTTCAAAGCGATGTGTTAAGATTTAAAGGAACAATTAGCGAATGCTTGAAGGAAAGCTCAATTGATGTTGTTTTATTGTCTAGTGTTATTCAGTATTTACAATCACCTTATTCAATTATTAGTGACATTTTTAATGCTAATCCAGATTTTATTTTAATTGATCGAACTCCATATATTAATGAAGATAATGATATGATCAAAAATCAGCATATACCTCTATCCAAGGGGGGAGGATCTTATCCTTCTTGGTTTTTTTCAAAAGAAAAGTTTTTGTCAACATTCAAAGAAGCAGGCTATGAATGCCTAATTGAATTTGATTGTGATGAAGACTTTGGTGTTGGGGACTTTAAAGGAATGTTTTTTGGGAAATGTTGAAGAGTAAACTACGTTATATTTATGAGAAAGAGATGTATTTTCCTTCTTTGCTATCTCTATTTATAAACCCCTTCTATTTTGGTAGAAAAGGTTTGTATGAGAATGTAAAAGATTTGGCATCAAATATTACTGGTAAGACATTAGATGTAGGCTGTGGGTTAAAGCCTTATCAAAAGCTGTATCATTCATCTGAATATATTGGTCTAGAGTATGACACGCCTGAAAATAGAGAATCAAAGAACGCAGATTATTTTTATGATGGAACTACATTCCCGTTCGAGAAGAGCTCCTTTGATTCAGTGGTTGTGAATGAGGTCTTTGAGCATGTATTTAATCCAAATAATTTTCTAAAACAAATAAATGAAGTTCTTAAAAAAGATGGGATCTTATTTATGACGATGCCTTTTGCATGGGATGAACATGAACAACCATTTGACTATGCTCGATATACTTCATTCGGGATTTCTTCAATACTAAAAAAACATGGCTTTGAAATAATCACACAAAGAAAATCTGTCAGTGATATAAGAGTTATCTTTCAGCAATTAAATCTCTACATATGGAAAAAGCTTAGAACTAAAAGTGGTATTTTAAATCAAATAATCATCTTATTTCTGATATCACCTTTTAATATTCTAGGGGAAATTCTAAATCTTATACTTCCTAATAACCCAGATTTATATTTAGACAATATCGTTCTAGCCCGAAAGGTGTAATTTGATTGAATCAAATTTTAAGGATAAGAAGATATGTATTACTGGCGGCGCTGGTTTTATAGGTTCTGCAATTGCTAACCGACTTTTTGGAATAGCTGAAATTACTATTGTCGATTCTTTGATACCAGAATATGGTGGGAATTTACATAATATTGAAAAAATTAAAGACCATATAAAATTTGATATTGCTGATGTTAGAGAAAAGGATGTAATCGAGAACTTAGTTAAGGATATGGATTATATTTTTAACATGGCTGGACAAACTAGCCATATGGACTCAATGACAGATCCTCATACAGATTTAGAAATTAACGCTCGTGCTCAACTCTCAATATTGGAAGCAATCAGACAGCACAACCCAAAAGTAAAAATTATTTTTGCTAGTACTAGACAAATATATGGTAGGCCAGACAATCTTCCTGTTGATGAGAGCCACCCAATTAGACCAGTAGATGTTAACGGAATAAATAAGAATGCTGGTGAGCAATATCACAAACTTTACAATGATGTCTATGGAATTCAAACAAGCATATTAAGGCTTACAAATACTTATGGTCCTGGCATGAGAGTAAAAGATGCCAGGCAAACATTCGTAGGAATATGGATACAAAAAATATTAAAGGGTGAGGATTTTGAAGTTTGGGGAGGAGACCAACTTCGTGACTTTAATTATGTTGATGATGTAGTAGATGCCTTTCTTAAGGTGGCTATTAATAAGAATGCGAATGGTGAAATATTTAATCTGGGTTCCGATGAAGTTATAACTCTAAATGAACTCGCTGATGCTCTTATTGAAGTATATGGTTCAGGGAATTACAAAATTAGAAATTTTCCTGAAGATAGAAAAAAAATTGATATTGGTGATTATTATTCCGACTACTCTAAAATAAATGAACTTTTGGAATGGCATCCATCAGTCAATATTAAAGAAGGTCTCAGGAAAACTTTAGATTACTATAAGCAACACGGAGAATATTACTTATGATTCCACAATGTAACCCCAAAGCTAATTATAAGAAATATAGAGAAGAAATAGATAAGGCTATCAGCACAGTTTTATCTAGCGGAAGCTATGTTTTGGGAGAACAGGTAACTAGTTTTGAAGATGAATTCTCATCGTTTCTAGGGATCTCAGAAACAATTGGGGTAGCGAACGGGACAGATGCAATAGAATTAGCATTGCGAGCTTGCAAAATAGGTAACTCAGATCTAGTAGCTACAGTCTCACACACTGCAGTTGCTACCGTTTCTGCAATCCGTCGAGTCGGAGCTAAACCAATATTTGTAGATATTGAAGAAGATTTTTTTACCATGTCTCCCAAATCTCTTGCAGCAGTCATCAATGATTATGATATCAAGGCAATAATTGTTGTGCATATCTATGGTCAAATGGCAGATATGCAAGGAATTCTTGATCTTGCTAAGCAGAAAGACATACCCGTTATTGAGGATTGCGCTCAGGCTCATGGCGCTACACAAGAATCCAAAATGGCTGGCACTTGGGGAGATATTGGTTGTTTTAGTTTCTATCCAACAAAAAATCTAGGGGCAATAGGTGATGCGGGCGCCGTGGTTACAAATAACGTGGAAATAGCAAATAGATTGAGAGAAATTAGACAATATGGATGGAAGGAAAGATATATATCCATTAGAGAAGGCATTAATAGTAGGTTAGATGAAATTCAAGCTGCAGTATTGAGGGTAAAACTGAAATATTTGAGCATGGATAATAACCATCGCAAAGAAATTGCAGCGTTATATAACAAAAATATGGACAATCTAAATCATATTATTGTTCCTAAATTAAGAACAGGAAATGAACATGTTTATCATCAATACGTTATTTTATCTGAACACAGAGACATCATAAGAAGAGAGTTAGAGGAAGATGGAATATTTTGTGGAATACACTATCCAAAGCCAGTTCACCTGCAGAGTATTTATCATAAAAATTCCTATAACATTCTAGACCTTAATGTAACAGAGCAATTTTCAGGTCAAATATTAAGTTTGCCTATGTATCCCGAACTTAATCTGGAGGAGGCTAGAGAAGTGACAGCAAGGATAAAAAATATAAAGCTTTGATTATGTATAATTTCTGTACATATTTTGATAGTAATTATATCTCTCATGGTTTGAGTCTTTTCAAATCAATAATAAAGCATAGTGAAGAGCCAATAAATTTTTATGTACTATGCTTGGATGAAAAAACATTTCAGGTCCTAACTGATCAGAAGAATAAAAACCTAATTCCATTGAAATTAAGTGATATCGAGAATGAATATTCAGAATTATTGGAAGCCAAAAAAAACAGAAGCAGGATAGAATATTACTTCACACTAAGTCCGGTTCTGCCTTTATATCTTATTGAGAAGTTACAACTTGATCTAATAGCATCTATTGATGCTGATTTAATGTTTTTTTCATCTCCTACTCCAATTTTTCAAGAGATGGGAGAAAATTCAATATATATTACAGAGCATAGATTTAGAGAGAAATTTAAATCCCATGAGATTGCAGGAAAGTATAATGTTCAATGTCAGATATTTAGAAATGATAAATGGGGCCTAAGTTGCCTGAAAAGATGGAAAGATCAATGTATAGATTGGTGCTTTGACAAGTTTGAGAATGACAAATTTGCTGATCAGAAATATCTAGATGAATGGCCAAGTAGATATAAAAATCATATTGTTGTTTCTGAGAATATTGGCATTGGGGTAGCTCCTTGGAATATTGAAGGAGAAAATATTTCTATCAGAGATAAGCAATTTTTTATAAACCACAAACCTATAATATTTTATCATTTCCATGGACTTAAGATATTTAATAAATATCTAGCAAAAACCGGCCTAAGTGGTTTTCACGCAAAGTTAACTTCACCAGTTAAAGGATTGTATCTCAACTACATAAATGAGTTATCTAGTAATTCAATCCCAATTAAGAAAAAAGAAATCAGACCGGGTAATTTTGGAAATATCCGCTTAATAATGAGCGGTATAAAATATAGAGACCTTATTTTAAACTTTAGCTAGATATTTTTTGATGATAAGAACACTTTATCTATCTTATGATGGGATGACTGATACACTTGGTCAATCTCAAGTCTTACCCTATTTAAAACAAATTTCAGCAAATAAAGAAATCCATATCATTAGTTGCGAAAAACCGTCTAACTTTAGAAGAAATAAATCAAAAATAGAGAAAATAATAGATGGCACTAATATTTATTGGCATCCACTTAAATATAATAAGTTTCCTCCAGTTATTTCGACACTTTGGGATTTATGGAAAATCAAAAAATTAGCACTTAAACTAAACAAAGTTTATAAGTTTAAATTGATTCATTGCAGAAGCCATTTAATGGCTTTATTGGGTTTGTCTCTTAAGCTGACTATTAATACTCCATTTTTATTTGATATGAGATCTTTTTTCCCTGAGGAAAGAGTTGACGGGAATTTATGGCCTCAAAATAATCCAATCTATAGGTTAATTTTTAATTACTTCAAAAGAAAGGAATTAGAAATGTTTAATGCTGCCTCTCATGTAGTAGTTTTAACTGAAGCTTCAAGCAAAATTCTAAAATCTGAGTATCATCTTGAAAATATTTCGGTAATACCTTGTTGTGCAGATTTTGAGTTATTTAATTATAAGAGTGTGACACCACAAGACATCATAGAGGTAAAAAAGAAGCTTAAAGTCGATAATGATCAATTTGTTTTATCATATTTGGGGTCATTAGGAACTTGGTATGAGCTTGATAAAATGTTGAAATTTTTCAAACAAATAAAAGAAGTTCATACTGATTCAGTTTTTGTCTTCTTTACGCCAACAGATCCAGAAATAATTTTCTCTAAGTTAAAAGCACATAATTTGTGCAAATCTGATGTAAGAGTTAGCTTCATTCAACGCTCAGAACTACCAAAATATTTATCTGCTAGCTCAATTTCAATATTTTTTATCAAAAATACTTTCTCAAAAAAAGCATCATCACCTACTAAACATGCTGAGTTAATGGGATTAGGGATACCTGTCATAGCAAATTACGGTATTGGGGATATAGACACCATCATAGAAAATACAAAAACTGGCCAATTAATAAATATGAACGACTCTCAATCAATTATCAAAGTAATAAAATCACTGAGCGATTTGGCTAAAATAGATAAAGCTATGATTAGAGCCAAAGGAAGAGCAATATACTCATTGAGCAAAGGTTGCGAGAGTTATGAGAATATTTATTCGAAAATTATAAAAAACTAAGGATTTTATTTTGAAAATAGGCATTGCAATATCAAATTATAAAAATGATGAACAAGTTTTACATCTTATAAATAGAATATCTAAGGAAGAGTGGGATGTAGAAGGAATCATTGTGATTGATTCATTGGGGGATGCCAAATTCATTAAAGATCTAGATGAAAAAGTATCTGAGAAAATCATCTATAAAAACTATGATTATAATTTAGGTTCAGCTGGAAATTTATCTAAGAGATTATTACTTGCTAGAGAGCAAAATTGGGATTTTGTACTCGCATTAAATCATGATGCTTTGGTAACCAAATCAACTTTTGAAGCGCTCATAAAACATACTGACATAGAATCTTTAGGAGCCTTATATCCCTCAAAATATTATACAGACAAGGGCTTTTATGATTTTTCAGGAACAAGAGAAGTTGGACCTTGGCGTTCATTTGGGCCTTCAACCAAACCCGATGAAAAATTGATTTCTCATATTTGGAGCAGTTCTAACGGAGCTTTGTATAGTTTAAACCCGATAAGAGAAGGAATTATTCCAAGGGAAGAGTTATGGATGGGATGGGAAGATTATTTATTTGGACTAGACTTAAGGAAGGCTGGTTATAAACAATATTTAGTTTGTGATGCAACATGCGACGATAATTATGAATTTCAAGAAAAGGATTTTGGAATCTTCAAAATTAAATTAGCAGCAAAACCTCAATGGTATCATTATTATCGTACACGTAACCTTTGGTTGATTGCGTGTCATTACCATAGAAGTTTTATTAGGATTATCTTCGTTTTTATAAGAACACTTGCTGAAACAGTTTTAATAGCATCTGGTTGGGAAAGAATAAACAAGTTCAATGCCTTAAAGCTCCAATTTAAAGGCTTTATTGATGGTTTGTTAAACCAAAAGGGCAAAAGAGAGATATCTTAATGAGAGTATTAATAACAGGTGGTGCAGGATTTATTGGTTCAAACCTCGCAAAAAGATTACTTAAAGAAAACTGCGAAGTAAGGATTCTTGATAATTTCTCTGAACAAATACATGGCACAAATAAGTCATTGGATGAAAGCCTTGAAGGCGTTGAATTAATTGTTGGTGATATCAGAGATAAAGAAGCAGTCTCAGCTTCTTTGGATGGAATAGATACGGTTGTGCATTTAGCAGCAGAAACTGGAACAGGCCAATCCATGTATGAAATTGAACATTATGAAAAAACGAATGTTCTAGGTACTTTGAATATTATTGAGCATCTTTTACAAAAAGAAAATTCAGTTAAAAAAATAGTCGTTGCATCTTCGAGAGCAATCTATGGTGAAGGTGCCTATTTTTGCAAAAAACATGGTGAGGTTTTCCCAATAGAGAGACTTGAGATGGATCTAAAAAAGGGAGCATTTGATCTTAGGTGTCCTCACTGTTCAGAATTTTTGGATCCAACAGCAACAAATGAAAGTGCATCACCTAATCCTTTAAGTTTTTATGCTCTGACAAAGCAAATACAAGAACAAATGATCATTATGTACTCAAAGATATTAGGAATATCTGGCTACGCACTAAGATATCAGAATGTTTATGGCCCTGGTCAGTCATTGAGCAATCCATACACTGGGATCATGGCTATATTTTCAACGCTGGCTCGAAAAGATCAGAGAATAAAGGTATTCGAAGATGGCAAGGAAAGCAGAGATTTTGTTTATATTGATGATACAGTTAATGCTACTTGGAATTGTATTAGTCCAGAAAGACAAGGGGTTGGCATCTTCAATGTGGGAACCGGTATACCGACAAGTATTGTCCAAGTTGCTAATTTAATAGTGAAACATTTAGAAAGCAGCTCTGAGATTGAGGTAACTGGCCAATATCGAATAGGAGACATAAGACATAACTATGCCGATCTCAGTAAAGCTAAAAAAGATTTAAATTATTCTCCAAATGTAGCAATTGGAGATGGATTGAAAAAGTTTCTACATTGGGCTACAGAGCAGCCAATTCCAGAATTAGGTTTCAAATCTTCATTGGATGAATTATCAAAAATAGGTTTATTGAAAAGATCTAGTAGTTAATGCGAACAACCTTAGAGGTTATATGAAAAATATAGATAAGAAGACAGTCGAAGATTTTGGTGAAGAGTGGAGTCAATATAATCAAAATATTTCTGATCGAGAATTAAAGATAGCTTGGAATCAGTATTTTGATATATTTCCATTTGAGGAATTAAACAATGAATCTGAAGGCTTTGATATGGGCTGTGGAAGTGGCAGATGGGCAAAGTTTGTTGCAAATAGTGTCAAAACACTAAATTGCATTGACCCCAGTGAAAAAGCTTTAAATGTTGCTAAAAGGAATCTTGCAAATTTTTCAAACATTAAATACTTTCAGGCTTCGGTTAACGACAATGTGCTGAAAGATAATTCACAAGATTTTGGATATTCTTTAGGAGTGCTGCACCATATACCTGATACTCAGAAAGGTATTAATGCTTGCGCCAAGCTTTTGAAAAAAGACGCACCATTTTTACTCTATTGCTACTATAATTTTGAAAATCGTCCTTATTTTTTCAAACCACTTTGGCAAATGTCTGATCAATTAAGGAAGATATTTTCTCCATTATCATTTAGAAAAAAAGTGGTCATTGCATCGATTATGTCTTATTTAATTTATTTTCCAATAGCTAGGTTTGCATTAATTTGTGAAAAAATAGGCATGAACGTATCCAATTTTCCACTCGCTGATTATCGTAAAAAATCTTTTTACTTCATGAAAACAGACGCATTGGATAGGTTTGGCACAAGATTGGAAAAAAGGTTCAGTAAAGATGAAATACAAACCATGCTTCAAAATGCTGGATTTAAGGATATTAGCTTTTCAGAAAGCGAGCCTTTCTGGGTAAGCATTTCTCGAAAGGCCTAAAAAATAATTTTTTAAAGATTAAGTTCCAATTAAGCTTATTTTTTCGACAATGAATATAATATTTGCTATCAATGTTCCTTATCCTTTTGGCATGGCTGGAAGTATGAGAATTAGATTGTTTGCCGAGTATCTATCTAATCAAAAATCCAAAACAAAAGTTTTAATCACAAATCAAGATAATGGTTTAAATGACATAAAGGGAGTTTATAATGGCGTCTACTATAGCTCTCTATTTGACAGAAAATTGCCTTATTATATTTTTTTATTTCTTTATCCTTTTTTAGTTTTCAAGAAATTAAGATCAGAAAGAAATATTAAAGGCAATAACTTCTTAGTCATTTATGGAGATACTGACATTTATACACTCCCGTTCATTATCTCGGCAAAAATATTAGGGTATAAGATTATCTTAGATATCGTAGAAGATAGGGTACTTACGCAAGAAAAGTTATCTATTTTGGCTAGGATTAACTTATTTTTTGGTGGAATGATATTTCCTTTAGCTGTCAGGTTAGTTGATGGCATCATTGTTATTTCAAAATATTTGGAAAAGAAATATAAATCAATAACAAAATTACCTGTACTATTGATTACAGTTTCTGCTGCAAACTTAAATATAAAACCAATTAGCAAAGTCCAAAAAAAGGAATTCATAGAGATTGCATATTCGGGATCCTTTGGCAGAAAAGATGGAGTGGAATACTTGATTGAAGCGTTCAATCAGATTAAATATAAATATGATAATGTCAGGTTAATCCTAATAGGAACGCCGAAAAAAGGCTTCACAAACAAAAACATCAGCAAAGATATAGAAATAACAGGATACTTAAATGATCATGACTATCAGGCAAAACTTAGCAATGCCGATATCCTCTGCATGACTAGAATTGACAGCAAATTTGCCCAAGCAGGATTTCCATTTAAACTTGGTGAATATTTAGCCACAGCTAAACCTGTTGTAGCTACTGATGTTTCTGATGTCAGTCTATATTTAGATCATTTGCAGGATATTGTCCTAGCTAAGCCATCAGATACTAAGTCATTGGTGGATTCAATAGAGCTATTAATAAAGTCACCTGAAAAAAGGAAAGTCATTGGAGAAAATGGACGAAAGAAATGTGAAAAATATTTTAATCCTGAAATTAATAGTAAAATGCTTTTTGATTTCATGAAAACAATTAACTCGTAAACAAGGATTATAGAGAATTGAAAATTTTAATTACAGGTGGTGCGGGCTTCATAGGAAGCGCAGTTGTTAGATATCTAATAAAATCAACTCATTGTGAGGTTTTGAATGTCGATAAATTAACTTACGCAGGTAATTTAGACTCTCTAGCTGATGTTTCTTCATCAGAGAAATATAGATTTGAACAAATTGATATCTGTGACAAGCCTTCACTTAGTAATATTATTGTTGATTACTCTCCAGATCTTATAATGCATCTAGCTGCAGAAAGTCATGTTGATAAATCTATAGATAGTCCAGACGTTTTTATTGAAGCTAATATAGTTGGGACATTCAATATTTTAGAGGTTTCAAGGACTTATTGGGGTTCGCTAAAGCATTCAAAGAAAGATAATTTTAGGTTACATCATATATCCACTGATGAAGTCTTTGGAGATCTTGCTACTACTGATGATTTATTTACAGAAGAGACAGCTTATGAACCAAGTTCACCTTACTCTGCAAGTAAAGCTAGCTCTGATCATTTAGTAAGAGCTTGGTATCGTACCTATAATCTTCCTACAATTATAACTAATTGTTCGAATAACTATGGACCTTACCATTTTCCAGAAAAGCTAATTCCTCACATTATTCTTAATGCTCTAAAAGGAAGACCACTTCCAGTTTATGGCGATGGCTCTCAGGTTAGAGATTGGCTATATGTTGAGGATCATGCTAAGGCATTGTACGAAGTTATTACAAGAGGCCATGTAGGAGAAACTTATAATATTGGAGGGAATAACGAGAAAAAAAATATAGAGGTAGTAGAGTCTATTTGTAATTTATTGGATGAGTTAGCTCCTTCAAAGCCAGGGAATATTAAGAGTTACAATGAATTAATAACATTTGTTGAGGATCGTCCTGGCCATGATCAAAGATATGCTATCGATACTACAAAAATAAAAAATGAACTAGGTTGGGAGCCAGATGTCAATTTTGAAGAAGGACTTAGAGAAACAGTTAAATGGTATTTAGATAATAAAGCATGGTGGGAAAGAGTGCTTTCTGGAGATTACGCACTTGATAGACTAGGTTTAGACGATTAAAACTTATAGTTTCATGAGCAATTAAATTTATTAGGAACACATTAGGATATTAATATGAATTGGGAAAAACCAAAAATTAGGATTCCAGAGCATAAGAATGAGAGTGATTTAGAGAATTATTTTCATGATCAAGACTTAGGATTTATTGTCGATATTGCAAACAAAGGTTATGTGCCATCAGTAAATGAAATTCAAATAGATGAACCATATCGTCCAGAGTTGCTTGATTTATATAGATTACATCGTTTTATTATTTTAAATAAACGTTTAACCGTTCTAGAATTTGGGTGTGGCTGGTCTTCATTAATTATGGCTGATGCATTAACAAAAAATAGATCCAAATATACAACTGAAGTAGAAACCCTAAGAAAAACTAATCTTTTTGAAATACATGCAGTAGACAATGAGCAAAAGTTTATAAATATTGCACAATCTAGATTAGAAGAAAATGGCATGGACAATTATTCTTTTATTTGTTCCTTGGTAGCTATGACAGAGCATAATGGGAAGATATGTACAAGATATGAAGAGATACCTTTTGTAAATCCAGATTTTATATATTTAGATGCTCCCGATCAATTTAATCACATTGAGGGTGAAATATCTGGACTGAGCACTGCACACAACGATTTTATGCCCATGTCGATGGATTTATTACTCATTGAACATTTTCTTACACCGGGGACTATTATAGTTGCTGATGGAAGGACAGCTAATGTTAGATTTTTACTGTCTAATTTCCAGAGGAATTGGAATCATTCACATGATATGGAAGTAGATCAGCACATCATGTTTCTTGAAGAAGAACCACTTGGCACATACAACAACAATCAATTAATATTTTATAATCAATAAATTTTTATAAGTTATGAGTGATTACAAAGGCATTGTTCTAGCAGGTGGATCTGGGACTAGGTTGCACCCTATTACTAAAGGGGTCTCAAAGCAATTATTGCCCATTTACGATAAGCCAATGATTTACTATCCGCTTTCCGTATTAATGTTATCAGGCATTAGAGATATTCTTATAATTTCTACACCAACTGATCTACCGCATTACAAAAGATTATTAGGAGATGGGAAACAATTTGGTATTTCCTTAAGTTATGATGAGCAACCAAAACCAGAAGGTTTAGCTCAGGCATTTTTAATCGGAAAGCAATTTATTGGCAAGAGCAATGTGGCACTTATTCTAGGAGATAATATTTTCTTTGGACAACATTTTTCTGAAAAATTATCTGAAGCTGCCACTATAAAGAATGGGGCTACTATTTTTGGATATCATGTTCAGAATCCAGAAAGTTTTGGTGTTCTTGAACTAGATAAATCAGGAAAAGTTATCGGTGTTGAAGAGAAACCAAAAAAACCAAAATCTAATTACGCTGTTACAGGTCTTTATTTCTATGACAATGATGTTGTCGAAATAGCAGAATCAATAAAACCATCTGCTAGAGGAGAGTTAGAGATTACAGATGTTAATTCTGTATATATAGACAATGGCAGAATTAATCTTTGTCTTTTGGGAAGAGGCTTTACATGGTTGGATACAGGAACTCATGACTCCCTTCTTGAAGCTAGTAAATTTGTGCAAACAGTAGAAATAAGACAGGGTTTAAAAATAGCATGCCTTGAAGAAATAGCTTTTAATCAAGGTTGGATAACAAAAGAGGAATTATCACAGCAAGCCCAACTTTTAAGTAAAACTGGATATGGGAAATATCTTTTAAGTACTTTACAAAATTAGATATGAAAGTCACTAGGTCAAAGTTGTCTAGGTGTTTAATTATAGAACCAGAAATATTCTATGATGACAGAGGGTTTTTCCAAGAAACGTTTTCTGAAAGCCAATATGCCTCAATAGGAATTGATTTACCTTTTGTGCAAGACAATCACTCGAGATCTAAAAAAGGAGTTTTAAGGGGTTTACATTATCAGAAGAATAAACCTCAGGGGAAGCTTGTTAGGGTTGCAAGAGGAAGTGTCTATGATGTCGCAGTTGATATTAGACCTAATTCTCCCACATATGGTGAATGGGAGGGCGTCGAATTAAGCGACGAAAACAAATGCCAACTTTGGATTCCACCTGGTTTTGCCCATGGCTTTGTTGTTTTATCGGACATTGTAGATTTTGAATATAAGTGTACTGATTATTATGATCCTAAAGATAACGGCATTATTCACTGGAATGATCCTGATTTAGGAATTACATGGCCTGAAAATATACAAATAACTACCTCAGAAAGAGATGCCAATGCTCCGTCTTTCAAGTCTTTGAAAGCCTTATGACAATTTTAGTTTCTGGCAAAAATGGCCAATTAGGCCATTGTCTTATCGATAGATTGAATTCTTCTAATTTAGATTACATATCTTTAGATAAAAAAGAGATGGATATAACAAAATATGACGAAACCGAGAGAATTATTAGAGAAATCAAGCCAAGAGTGATAATTAATACAGCAGCATACACAGATGTTGAAAAATCTGAGATTGATAAAAAGGATGCAATCTTAGTTAATGAGTTAGGTCCTGAAAATCTTTCTAAGATTTGTAAAAAAATTGATACACCACTTATACATATATCAACTGATTATGTTTTTGATGGCAGAACTGCGATACCTTATAAACCCGAGGATGACATTAACCCAAAATCGTTTTATGGTATGAGTAAGTTGGCTGGCGAGCAACGAATTCAAGAGAACTGCGATTCTTACATGATTATAAGGACATCATGGCTTTTTAGCGAATATGGTAATAATTTTCTTAAAACGATGCTTAAAATTAGTAAGCAAAAGAAAACTATTGACGTTATATACGATCAAATAGGTTGCCCTACCTATGCAGGACATTTAGCTGACGCAATACTTAAGCCAATAAAAAAAATATCAGAGAATAATTTTGATAGCGGAATATATCACTATGCAGGAGATCAAGAATGTTCTTGGTTTGAATTTACAAATGAAATATTCTCTGCAGCAAAAAATCTTGGATATATAGAAACAATTCCAAATCTCAATAAGATTTTGGCTAAAGATTATCAAGCAAAGGCTAAAAGACCTAATTATTCAGTCTTAGATTCTTCTAAGTTTTGTAAAGCTTTTGGGGTAAGCCCATCCAATTGGAAGGAATCTTTACCAGATGTAATTAAGAGTGCTGTGTTAGCTTAATTTTTTTTCAATAAGAAAAATTATGATCAGAAGAAAATTATTTGATGAGGTTAATAATCTATAATGATCAAAAAAACCTAGTACAGTGAATCTTAATAAGGCATTGATTGATATAAGGATATAGATGAATGAATAACAATAAGATATCTTTAATAATCCCGCATTCAGATTCAGAACGAGAGCTGTCTGAACTGCTTAGTAATATCAAGTTATGGACTCTTTATCCTAATGAGATATTTTTAATTGATTCTTCAAAATCTAAATTAAAGATTTCTGAAGAATTCTCTAAATTTTGTGATGACAACAATATCACATTGAAAATTACATTTGGTGATGACTTATTCCCTGGTGCTGCTAGGAATATTGGAGTTTTTTCAACAGAAAACAATATTCTTGCTTTTCTAGATGTTAGAACAATTCCTTCAAATGAATGGCTAAGATCTGGCTTTGAGATATTAAAAGAACAAGAATCTGAAGGAGTATGGGGTTATACATACTATGAGGCAAAAACTCATACAGAGAAAATTATTAGAGCATCTTCATACGGAAAAAAATCCATAAGGACTCTTCCAGGATCAATTTTTCATAAAGATGTTTTTCTGAAATGTGGCTTATTTGTTGAATCAGTTAGAGGAGGTGAAGATGGAGATTGGATGAGTAGAGTAAATCTTCATCGTTTAAATATTTCAAAACCAAAAGAGAGAATAATCTATCGTGGATTATCAAATGCATCATACTTTTCTATAATAAAAAAGTGGCACAGGAATTATCTAAGCGCATCTATCTTGCCTTCAATGAGGGCCCATGTAGATTTATATTTCTATGTAATATCAGCATTTATTGTCATTGCCGCGTTTAATTGGAATTGGATCATGGCGACTTGGGATCCTGCGAGTGTTTTTTATATTCCCAATATTACAAAGATAAGTATTGGATCAATATTTATTATTTATTTTTCTTATAGGGGGATATTTTTACCCCTAAAGAAGGGTGAGAGTCTTAAATTTCTATTCCCAATTAATTTTTTTATTATTTTTTGTTTATCTTGGGTTTTAGATATGGATAAACTTCTAGCATTTTCTCAATATAAGATTAAAGAATGGATAAATTAGTATAAAAATTTTTAGATGAGCAAATTAAAAATAATATTTCTATGAATTTATTAAGTCTAGATATTGAGTTAAAATCTTCTCAATTTTAAATCTTTCTTCAACGATTGCTCTTGATCGATGACTAAAATACTCGAGTTTTTCTTTATTATTGATAATTTTTTCTACAGCTACAATAATAGAGCTCTCTGACTTAGGTTCAATTAAATAACCGTTTTTATTATTTTCTATAATTGACTTACAGCCTGGGACATTAGACATAATTAATGGCATTCCTGTTGCAGCAGCCTCTAACGCAACAGACGGTAGCCCCTCTCTATATGAGGGAAGTATAAATACATCATACTCTTTGAATAAAGCTGGCATTTCATTATTTTGAATGAAGCCTAGATAATTCATTTCTTTGCATTCTTTCATAGCATTAAATTCAGATCTTTCAATTGATAGTTTATTAGTCGGATCAAATTCACCAGCAATATAGAATGACGTTTCCGGATATCTCTTTTTTAAAACTTTTGATGCGTTTATAAATTCAAGAATACCTTTTTCTTTTTGAAGTTTTGATGCAAATAAAAATTTTATTTCTTGGTTTAGATTTTTTATAAATCTTTCATGGAAGCTAAATTTATTAGTATCAATGCCATTACCTTCAATAATGGATGACTTTATTTGATTATTCATAATCAAAAGCTTTAGATCTGTTCGATCATCGATATTTTGAAAGACAAATTTATTTTTTGGACTCAGTAAGAATCGAAATACTATCTTGTATAGAAATTTTTTAAGCTTTCCTTTCAAGGAATTTGCATTAGAAAATGATCCTAGCCCAGTGACAAGAAAAAAATTATTTTTTGTATCAATATATCTAGATAGTATTGCACCAATGAAACAATTTTCTAAAGAAACAAAAAATATATAATCAGGATCAACTCTGTCGATTTTATTTTTTAATTGCTGAATAAAAGTAAAAAATTTTAGAGGATTAATTGTGGGTGTCCTTTTAGAGGAATGGGTGAACTTGATATTTGAGTTAGTCCCAATATCTGTTTTTAGACCTCTCAAATCAGAGAGGTCAGTAATTATCTCAATATCGTAATAACTAGATAATAAATTAATTAAATGATATCGATGCGATTTAAAAAAAGCATATTCATTAATAATAAATGCTAGTTTAGATCTCATAGAGTTGATTTGAGAGTATTATCAATATTTATATGTTTTTCATGCCAGCAAATAAATTGGACTAAGGAAAAAAGCTTTTCTCCATTATGAGCACCCTTTTTTTGTTCAGCTAGCATATTGAGAGCATATTCTTTATTTATCTCAATATCCTCAAAGGATGAAATTTTATCGTGAAAATAATCATGCCAATGACCCTTAATTAATAGATTATTAATTGGTATAGAGAAACCCTGTTTTCTCTGTAAGTCAAATTCGGAGGGCAAGATTTTTTTTGCAAGAGCTTTTAATAAAATTTTCTTTTTTTGCCCATGAACCTTAAGTTTTGATGGGACTTCTGTAAACGCAAAATTAATAATCCTACTATCTAGGAATGGAGATCTTATTTCTAGTGAATGCGCCATGCTAGCACGATCAATTTTTACTAAGATATCTTCAGACATAAAATTTTGGAAATCATGAGCTGTCATTCTCGTCACAAAATCATTTTCTGAAATATCTTTCTCATTTTTTAGAAAATCTATATTTTTTAGAAATCTAGATTGGTTCATAAGCAAATGATTTCTCTGATCTAAATCAAACATTAAAGATGTGGAGAAATCTAAGTTATTCAAATCCTGCCCAAATAACTCGATTGTTTTTCTACCTCTTAAATTAAGAGGTAATATTTTTAATATATTTTTTGTAGCATATTTCCTAATAGTGAATGGTATAAATTTACTCAAATTGTTTAATAGAAGTATTCTGCTGTAATGATTATAACCACCAAAAAGCTCATCTCCGCCATCTCCTCCAATGGCCACTTTGCAAAAATTACTCATTTCTTTGCAAAGAATATATGTTGGAATCATTGAAGAATCAGTCATTGGCTCATCAAAGAAGTATACTAGTTTCTCTATGATTTCTGGCTCTATAGAGTTTGCCTCTAATTCGTGATGGTTAGTATTAAAATTTTTTGAAATTAATTTTGCATATTTCTGTTCATTAAAAATTTTATTATCAGGAAAGATGACTGTATAAGTATCAAGGTTTTTTTTAAATCTAGAGGCAATTGCTACCATAAGGCTTGAATCTACTCCTCCACTTAACATCATGCCTAGCGGAGCATCTGAAATTAATCTTTGCCTGACTGATGCTTCCAACAATTGTTCTAATTTATTGGTTAGTACTATTTCTGAGGAATTCTTTTGGGATTCTAATTTCCTGGTAATAAGTTTATTAAGATCCCAAAATTTATCTTTTTTTAATTTACCTGTTTCAGTATTGAAAATTAGATACTCTCCAGGAATCAATTTATTAATATTTAAATATATTGATTCTTCTCTTGGTATATATCCATTTCCAAGATAGTGATTGAAGGCATTTATATTCATTTCTTTTGAGTCTTCAATCGATTCAACAAGTGGTTTTAGTTCACTCGCATAAGCTATCAAACCTTCTTTTGTATAGTAATATAAAGGCTTTTCTCCTGCTCTATCTCTTGCCAGAATAAGCTTCTTATTTTTTTTATCTATAAGAGCAAATGCAAACATGCCTTCAAGTCTCTGTAAGCAGTTCTCTCCCCATTCAATATATGAATTCAACAAAACTTCTGTATCAGATCTTGACTTAAATTCATGACCAAGATTAATCAATTCCTTTTTGAGCTCTAGATGATTATATATTTCTCCATTGAAAACTATTCCGAATTCCTCAGAAGAGCTAAACATTGGTTGATTACCAGATGCACTCAAGTCTATTATTGAAAGCCTAGTAAAGCCCATGAAATGTTTTTCATCAGCACTTAGCCAGTAATCATTATGATCTGGCCCTCTATGATTAAGTAGCTTTATGTTCTTACGAAATCTTTCAGTATTGAAAGATACCTTTTGAGATGAGAAGCCAAGTATTCCACACATTACATTTTTTTATTTCTTCAATGCGATACACTCTAGTCCATTTCCTCTAGAATTTATCTCATAGGATTGATAATTATATTTCTCAATCATTTTTTTAAATTTATTTTCAGTCATATGTCTTTTATATTGATCAGTATTTTTATCATGAGTATCTAGCCTAGAAAATTCATAATGTTGCTCCTTAGAAAGGTTAAATTGACCATAATAAAAAGAGATTGGAGAAAATCTTCTCAATATAAATTGAATAAGATTATTTTTTCTAAAATACCAATGGATTGGGAAGAATTTTCTTGTAAGCCAATCTGTAATTTTCATTTGGTTTGATGGTTTAATGTTTTTAATGATCAGCCAAATTGGGATATAGAGAGAAAAATAATGACCTATATTAGATTTATAATGATCAAATATAATTTTACCTTGAGATCTGGTTACTCTATTTAGCTCAGAGATACTCTGATTTGTTGAAGGAGTATGCTGAAGAACACCTAAACAAATAACTATGTCAAAAAAATAATCTGGAAATGGAATTTTTCTCATATCAGCTTGAAATAATGTTAAGCGTTCATGAGGCATATTATTATCATAATTTGCATCAACAGCATTAGAGTAATCAAAAGCGTAAACTTCTGCTCCGTGTGATAGTAAGATTTCAGTAAACCTACCAGAACCACAACCTGCTTCTAAAACTTTTTTTCCTTTTAATTCATTTAAATTAGACCCAAATGCAGTCCTTAAACGATTATAGGAAATTGGTTGTTTTGTGAACGAATCAAGTTGCGTTTTTTTGAATTTATTCCATTGCATTCCAAATGCTTTTGCATAATTCTCAGATTGGACAAATCTTGGGATAATTCTTTCGTTTTTCTGTTTCAGATTTTTTATCTCTACTAATATATCTGAATCATGATCAAGTTTTTTGCTGGTACCAGGTTCTGTAAAATTATTAAAATTCATGACTCATCTCTTTTTGAATCTTTCGTTAGCCAATTTTTATATATGTTCAATATGGGGTTTTTTATTTATTAAAAAATAAGTTTGATTTTTTTACAGGTACATCCCGTCTAATGTTATATGATATTGTCATGTGCAAATAATGGTCTGAAATTTAATGTAAAATACCCCACAATTTATACATGAATATTATTCCTCAAATTAATTTATACCTTCTATTTTTTTAATGCTTTCCTATAAGACTGTATCATGTTTTTCCTAGTCAAATCTTTACAGTCCATACTGTCATCAAAAGATATTCTTAAGTTTTATCTAATTTCAGTAATATTAATTATTATTGCTTTGATGGAGGTAATTGGGCTAGCACTGATTTCTTTTTTAATTGTAAATTTAAATAATTTAGATTCTATTTTATCTAACAGTAATTTTTTCCAAAAGATTCTAATATTATTTAATCTCTCCGCATACAACTCATCATACGTTCTTTGTATGTTCATTATTGGTTATTCTGTTGTAAATATAATAGCTTCAATGTCTGCAATTCGTTATATAGGCATATATTCACAGATACTTGGAGCAAATATTAAGTCTAAAGTCGTTGAATATTTCCTCTACATGGAGTTGCTAAAGTTTACTCAAATCCCTACATCAAAAAGTATGTCTAGAGTTATTAATGATGGTAATGAGGTATCAGACATATTGTATTTTCTTATGCATCTTTTCAGTAAATGCATCCTCGCATTACTAATAATCGGTTTTTTATTAATCTTTAATACCCAGCTTACGATAATTATCGTAGCGATGCTTTCCATAACCTATCTAATAATATTTTTTGGCACTAAACCAATAATTACTTTTAATAGTTTAAATCAAACCCGGTTATTGGATTCAATACTGAATGTTGTAAAAAATATGTTTGGGTCTTTAAAAGAAATTATTTTTTATAATTCTCAAGAAGATGTACTGTCAAAATTCTCAGAATTAAATAATAGTTTTGCAAAGGCTAAGGGCTCTAATATGGCTATAGCTCAAATGCCAAGATCTTTTATAGATTCACTAATCTTAATAGCTTTAGTTGGCTTACTACTTTTTACAAAAATTAAGAACGTAGATCCTACTGTATTCTTCGCAACTTTTTCAATTTATGGTATTGCTGCTCTGAAGCTACTTCCAGCGTTCCAAAATATTTTCTATTTTTCTCATGAGATTTATGTTCGTTTTCCCTATTTAAAGAATATTTCAGATTTATTTTTAGAGTTTGATCAATCTCTTAAAATCAAGAGTAATAATTACAAAGAACCGATAATCATTGAAGATTCGATAGTTTTTAAGGATATTTCATTTAAACATCTGAATGCTAATGTCCATTCGTTAGAGAATATTAATCTGTCAATTAAGAATCATGAAAAAATTGCAATAGTAGGCCCAAGCGGTTCTGGTAAATCTACTTTTATAGATTTACTCTTAGGATTTATGGAGCCAACCCATGGGCAGATTTTAATTGATAGCCAAGAGCTTTCTTTTGATGACTTAGATAAGTATAGATTGAATTTTTCATATGTTCCTCAAAAAGTATTTTTTCTAGAAGCATCTATTAAAGAAAATATTGCTTTTGGGTCTGTATTTAATAAAAAGAAAAAAATAAATATAGATAAGATCCTTTTGGACTCAGAATTGCAAGAATTAGTTGATAAACTACCAAGCGGTTTAGATACATTGCTATCAGATGATAAACAAATCGTCTCAGGTGGACAAAAACAATGTATTGCTATTGCAAGAGCATTAATGCGAGGAGGAAATATATTAATATTAGATGAGGCCACAAGTGCAATGGATACTGTTCTAGAGAAAAAAATATTTAAATCTATTTTTAAATCAAATTTTAGTACTATTATTGCTGTTACTCATAAGCCTTCTATTCTCAAAGAATTTGATAGGATATATGTATTTAGGGAAGGAGTGATTGAAGATTCCGGTAGCTTTGAATACCTGAGCAAAAATAGTAAATATTTTATTAATATGCTTGAAGATTATTCATCTGAATAATAGTTATTTTTTTAGATGACTATTTATAAATTATGAAAAGTTAGTTTATTTCTGCTTATATTAATAGTTAAGCATATAGTATAGTAATGATTTTAATTTCAAGGTAATAGGTTGACAAAAAAAGCGTTAATTACGGGAGTTACCGGGCAGGATGGCTCATATTTAGCAGAGTTTCTCCTTCAAAAAGGTTATGAAGTTCATGGCGTAAAACGTCGATCTTCATTATTTAATACATCGAGAGTTGATCATATTTATGAGGATCCTCATATTTCAGACCGTAATTTTTTTCTTCATTTCGGCGATTTAAGTGATTCAACAAATCTTATAAAGTTAATTCATGAAATTAGACCAGATGAAATTTATAACTTAGGAGCACAAAGCCATGTAGCAGTGAGTTTTGAAACACCAGAATATACAGCTGATGTTGATGGAATAGGAGCTTTGAGGATTCTAGAGGCCATTAGGATACTTGGTTTAGAAAAGAAGACTCGTTTTTATCAGGCTTCCTCATCAGAATTATATGGACTCGTTCAAGAAACACCACAAAATGAAAACACACCTTTTTATCCAAGGAGTCCATATGCTGCTGCAAAGCTATATGCATACTGGATAACAATAAATTATAGAGAGGCTTATGGAATTTATGCTTGCAACGGCATACTGTTTAATCATGAATCTCCTCGGAGAGGAGAAACTTTTGTAACACGTAAAATTACTAAGGGACTTGCAAATATCTCTCAGGGACTAGAAAAATGTCTTTATATGGGAAACCTTGATTCACTCCGTGATTGGGGGCATGCAAAAGATTATGTTCGCATGCAATGGATGATGCTACAACAAGATGAGGCAAAAGATTTTGTAATTGCTACAGGCGTTCAACATTCTGTTAGAGATTTTATAAATTGGTCAGCTTCTAATTTAGGATTGACATTAAGATTTGAAGGTAACGGTGTGGAAGAATTTGCTGTTGTAGAGAAGATAGAAGGAGAGAATGCTCCTAATGTTAGCGTTAACGATGTAATTGTTAAAGTTGATAAGAAGTATTTTAGACCTACAGAAGTCGAAAGCCTTATTGGAGATGCAACATTAGCTAAAGATGAATTAGGATGGCAGCCAGAAATGACTGCAGAGGAAATGTGTTCTGAAATGGTTATAGAGGATTTAAAAATTGCTAAAAGAAATGCTTTTTTGAAAGAGCATGGACATGAAGTGAATATTTCCTCTGAGGAATAGCATGGATGCTGCTTCGCAAAAAATATTTTTAGCTGGACATAAAGGAATGGTCGGTTCCTCAATTTTGAGAAATCTTAAATCATTGGGATATAGAAATATTATTACATCGACTCGTGAAGAGCTTGATTTGACTCAACAGTCAGAAGTAAATAGTTTTTTTCAGAATAAAGAGTTCGATCAGGTCTATATGGCTGCTGCTAGAGTTGGAGGTATTTATGCAAATAATACATACCCGGCTCAATTTATTTATGAGAACTTAATGATTGAGGCCAATGTAATACATTCAGCTTATATTAGTGGCGTAAAGAAGCTCTTGTTTTTGGGGAGTTCTTGTATATATCCCAAGAATTCGAAACAGCCTATGATCGAGAATATGCTTCTAACTGGAATTTTGGAGCCAACGAATGAACCATATGCTATTTCTAAAATAGCCGGAATAAAATTATGTGAAAGTTACAACAGAGAATATGGGACTGATTTTAGGAGTATTATGCCTACCAATCTTTATGGTCCAGGCGATAACTTTCATCCTGAAAATAGTCATGTTATCGCATCATTAATTCACCGTTTTCATAATGCAAAGCTAGATGAAAAAAGTAATGTCTCAGTCTGGGGGACAGGTAAACCCTTTCGCGAATTCCTGCATGTTGATGACATGGCTAGTGCAGCTATTCACGTAATGAATCTAGAGAAAAGTGAATATCTTAAAAATACTGAACCTCAACTTTCACATATTAATATAGGAAGTGGAAAAGAATACACAATCTCCGATCTCGCAATGCTGATTGCTGAAACTGTTAATTTCAAGGGAAATATTAAGTTTGATAAAGATAAACCTGATGGCACACCAAGAAAGCTTATAGATAGCACTCTATTAAGATCTATGGGTTGGGAACCTCAATTAGATTTGAGAAAGGGGTTAAGAGACACTTATAATTGGTATTTAGAAAATATTGTTTGATTTTTTTTAGTTTAAACAAGTCCCAATGATGAAAATATTAAGATAATTATGAAAAAAAGTATTTGTTTAGTTTCTGGTGGTTTTGATCCCTTACATAGGGGTCATATCGAATATTTTAAAGCTGCAAAAAGATTATCTGACTATCTTATAGTGGCATTGAATTCTGACGATTGGCTGTCTCAGAAAAAGGGGTATGCTTTTATGCCATGGGAAGAAAGAGCCAGCATTATAAAAAACTTAGAGATAGTAGATGAGGTTATTGCCTTTGACGATGAAGATATGTCAGCTTCTGATGCTATTGAGAAGAGTCTAGCGATTGCTGAATTAGTTATATTTGCTAATGGCGGTGATAGAGGGAAAACCAATTGTCCTGAACTTGATCGTTATGAAGGCAATGAAAGAGTTAAGTGGGAATTTGGAGTTGGTGGTACCAAAAAAATTAATAGCAGTTCTTGGCTTATTAATGATTTTATAGAGCAATATAATGAAGCTAATTTACCAAAAGGGTTTTCTGATATAACAAATATTTCATCACCTTGGGGCAAAAATATTTCTTTTCTTGATGATAAAGGGTTCAAGGTTAAGCAACTCATAGTTAATCCTGATAGTAAGCTTAGTTTGCAAAAGCATAAACATAGAGCAGAACACTGGATAGTTGTTAGAGGAGTAGCAACGATAGAGATTGATGAAAAAAAATTTACTTTACAAACTGGAGAGTACACTTATATACCTTTAGGCTCCAAGCATCGTTTGTCTAATGAGCATAATGAGGATTTGATCATTATTGAAGTCCAGTGTGGAGAGATTCTAGAGGAATCTGATATCATTCGCTATGATGATAGCTATGGTAGATTAGAGTGACTCAAATTTTGACTAATTAAAAAAATTTTTAGGATAAATCCCCTCAAATATGTATAGAAAGTTTATTGGAATAACAATATTGGGTCTATATTTCCTGGTATTAGCTGTAGCAATAACTAATGGACCGCTAATTTCATATCAATCCTTGCTTCTAGGGGTCATTGGCTTGATAGTCATTACTTCCTTGATTTCATCTTTTGCTAAAAGTATCAAGTTGCTTGATACAGCAAATGAACAAAGAAAAAAGCATGAAGGTAGTGTTCCATTAATAGGTGGAATTATCATATATATATCAATAATATATGGAACTTTCGTTTTTGGTGTAGATCCTTTTTATCAGATTGTTGTTATCTCGCTAATACCCATACTTATTATTGGTATTCTTGATGGAATAGAATATATTAGAACTCCCATTTCTCTACGAGTGATTGCTCAAATTCTTTCTAGCTGGATCATTATTCTTTTCACAGACATCTATTTAAAAGATTTAGGAGATTTATTCGGACTTGGCATAATCACATTAGATGAGCTTGGTATACCTATAACAATCTTTTGTGTTGTTGGAGTATGCAATGCTTTCAATATGCTAGATGGAATGGATGGCCTTACAGGTTCTGTTAGTGTTGTGATAATTACTTCAATTTTAATCTTACTATATTTGAATAATATCGCTTATAACTGGGGCCTCATTCTAATATTAAGTATTCTTGGTTTCCTTGCATTTAATCTCAGTCTTTTTGGTAATCAGCGAAAAATATTTTTAGGAGATCATGGGTCTACAGGCCTAGGCTATATAGTTTCTTGGAATCTAATATACCTCTCTCAGGAAACAGATCTTATTACTCCTGTATCTGCAATCTGGTTTATTTTTTTCCCTCTAACGGATACTGTGTTAATAATTATAAGAAGGATTAGGTCTTCAAAGTCTATATTTGTCCCAGATAGAAAACATATCCACTATTTTCTCTCTGATTCTGGTTATTCTGATGTTAAAATTTTGAGCATAATTGTTTCTATTTCTTTCGTAACAGCTTTAATTGGTGTTGCATCAAACTACTGGCAAATTAAAGAATACTATCTTCTTTATGGATATCTTACTCTTGTGATATTTTTTATTATTCTAGGTGTTACAAGACCTGAAAAATCTTAAACCATATCTTACCAATGAGAAATTGTTTATTCGTTTAATAAGGCCAAGATTCTCTTTTTGTTTTGATCATTATTGAAAGCTATAAATTCTGGGTTTAATAGACTTTCTTTAAGGTTATAAGTAAGAATATTTCTATCTAGAAGACTTATAATATTTCCGCCTGCAAACTTTATAATTGCATCCCCAGCAGCAATATCCCATTCTGATGTTGGGCCAAGCCTAAGATAAATATCTGCTGTACCGCATGCAACAAGACATAACTTAATTGAACTACCTTTTTTAATTAATTCATAGGACTCAAATTTATTTAATAAATTATCTAAATCTTTACTTGGATGTGATGAACTAGTTGCAATTTTTATTGGATCATCAATATTTTTAGAGACATATATTTGTTTCTCTTTTTTATTATCTTGACTATAAAAAGAGCCTGAGCAATTAGACCCCCAAAAAGTTTCATTAGAGACCGGAATATGAATTACTCCCAGCACAGGAAGATTATTTTCTATCAAAGCAATATTGACTGTAAATTCACCATTTCTTTTTATAAATTCTTTAGTCCCATCTAATGGATCAACAAGCCAATATCTATTCCATTTTGATCTTTTACTGAATGGAATATCTGAATCCTCTTCTGAAAGAATTGGAATATGAGGATCTAATAGCCTTAGATTATGTAAAATTACATCATGAGATTTTTGATCTGCTTTTGTAAGAGGAGACGAATCTTCTTTAATTGTGTATTCAAAGTCAGAATTATAGACTTCTAGTATTGTTTCTCCTGCTTTTTTAGATATTTCAACCGCAGCATTAATTAATTTCTTTTTACTGACTTTTTTTACCATATTTGAATTAAACTAAGAATATCTGATATAGGCTAAATATTTGTAATATATGCATATATCATTAATTTTTGCTAAAATTGTTTAAAAAGCTTGCAATTTTTCCTTCTAAAAGGAGAAAGTATATTCACGAAGCCGATCTCAAGGCAAAGCCAGAGCTTTCATTCGTTTCAATATACCAATTATATAATAATTAAGACTAGGATTTATGAGCATTTCTCATACAAACGATAAACAATTTGAAGATCACGCAATTCATTCACAGGTGCCTGTGTTAATAATAGCTTTGAGGTAATAAATATTCTTGGCGATGTGACAGAGAGAAAGCAAATTAGCAGAATAATCAGAAATACATACTAAGAAGCCTATTTTTTTTGGAGTTGAATGAAAAATTAGACATCGTATTTAGATCAAAGAGGAATTACATTTTACTTATTATTTCTATATTTATAAAAAAAACTTGCAAAATAGCTGATAATTAAGAAAAATGACTCCTCTCAACCAAATTCACGGTTGATAAATCACATTATGCTTTTTTTGAAGCCAAGTTAATTAAAGATTCACAGAGACACATGGGAATAATACAAACAACAGACAAGACATTTGAAGAGGATGTTACATCTTCACATGTTCCAGTTCTTGTTGATTTTTGGGCTGAGTGGTGTGGTCCTTGTAAAATGATTGGACCAATTCTTGAAGAAATTGATCAAGAAATGAGTGATAAAATAAAAATTATAAAGCTTGATGTTGATAGCAATAGTCAAACAGCCATGAACTATGCAATTAGGAGTATACCAACCCTAATTATCATTAAAGATGGAGAAGTCAAGTCACAACATATTGGTGCAGCCTCTAAGGCGCAAATAGAAAATTTCATTAATCAAAATATTTAACATATGCCATCCAACGGAAGAAAAAGAAAAAGAGGCTCAGGCCACAAAAAAGAGTTTAGAGATAGAGCTGCAACATTTACATCTGAAGATGTAATTTCTAAGTCAGAACTAGAAGGCGATGATGTATTGAGCTTGCCTGATCTTCGGACAAAATCAATTACAGAGATTCAAAAAACAGCACAAGAAATGGGTGTTGAAAATATATCCAGAGCAAGAAGGCAGGATATCACCTTTTCAATTCTTAAAGCTCATGCCGCTGAAGATAAGAGAATCTTTGGTGAAGGTGTGCTAGAAGTATTGCAAGATGGTTTTGGCTTCCTAAGGTCTGCTGATACCTCCTACATTGCAGGTCCAGATGATGTTTATGTTTCACCTACACAAATTAGAAAGTTCAACCTAAGGAATGGAGACACCGTTTCAGGATCAGTGAGGCCCCCGAAAGACAATGAGCGCTATTTCGCACTATTAAAGGTTTCGGAAATTAACTTTGAGGATCCGGAGAATGTAAGAACAAAAGCACTATTTGAAAACCTTACTCCCTATTTTCCAGAAGAAAGATTTCAACTCGAACAGGGCACAGGGAGCATAGAGGATTTGACTGCAAGGATCATAGACTTAGCATCACCAATCGGAAAAGGACAAAGAGGCTTAATTGTTTCTCCTCCCAAAGCTGGCAAGACAATCCTTCTTCAGAACATAGCATCATCGATCACGGCAAACTATCCAGAAGCACACTTAATTGTTTTACTGATAGATGAAAGACCAGAAGAAGTCACCGACATGATAAGGACGGTTAGAGGTGAAGTTGTTTCAAGTACATTTGATGAACCCGCATCTAGGCATGTTCAAGTTGCAGATATGGTTTTAGAAAAAGCAAAAAGACTTTCAGAACATAAAAAAGATGTAGTTATTCTCCTAGATTCAATTACAAG
>JAQWQE010000022.1 GCA_029244925.1 Gammaproteobacteria bacterium
GGCAATAGAACCTTATCGCCTTCTTTTAAATTCTTAACACCTGTTCCTATTTTAGAGACTGTACCCACACCTTCAAAGCCTGGGACGCATGGCATTTTACGAGTAATCATCTCTCTTCCTCTCACAAATAAACCATCAGCAATATGCATGCCCACAGCATCCATTGAGACTATTGCTTCTGAGTGTTTTGGTTCCTCGGATGGAAGTTCCACCAGTTCCAAAGCAGTTGCTGGCTCACCAAAATTTTTGAGCGTAAGAGCAAGATAACTCATATTATTCAACCCCCATCATTGCATTGAGGTCTTCGTATTTAATTTCTGTACTTTTACTCCATGAGATTAATCCATCAGGTTCCACAAAGATTGTGTAAGGCAATGTAATGGAACTATTACCAAGATCTTTCATCAGGTCATAAGCTTCCCCTTGACCTACCAGAATGGGAAAATCTATACCTAATTCATTGATGAAGTCTCTGACTAATTCAGGCTCATCAATCGCAATACCTATCACTGTTAAATCATTGATGTTGCGGTCTGAGTGAATAGCGTTTAAAAGAGGCATTTCTCTCCTGCAAGGCGAACACCAGGTAGCCCAGAAATTAATGATTAATGGAGTTCCTTTGTATTGATCAATATTAATCATTTCCCCTTCTAAGTTTTCTAAGCTGAAAGAACTCAGATACATGGGCTCTTCTTCTTGCTCCACAGGATTCATAAACAGATAGATTACTAACAAACTAACAGAAGAAATTATGATGATAGTTTTAAGGATTTTCATTGTTGTATATTTTTAATATCTCTTACTAATTCTTTAGCATTAACCACACCAATCTTTCTAATATTTTCTCTCTCAATTCCATTTTGATCATAGACTATTAGAGTGGGCGGTCCGAATACGCTTAATTTTTTCATGAGCTCTATATCATCTTCAGTATTCTTTGAAACATCGGCTTTGATCGAGTTAATGCTAGATAAAAGTTCAATCATAGCTGGATCTGAGAATGTTTCTCTCTCAAGTCTTTTGCATGAAATACACCAATCCGCAGTAATATACAGTAATGAGGTATCACCACTCTTACTCGCAAGTTCTAGATTGTTATCCAAATCATTCAGAGAACCAATGGGTTCAAATAAAGAGGCAATGATTCCAGGTGAAGATTTTTGATCATTGATTGAAACCATTTGGTCTCTTTGGTCTGAAACAATTACCAAGCCTAAGATTATTGTTCCCAAACAAGCATAAAATTTAGGACATTTAATATTTTCCTTATACGATCTTTTGGATAGAGGCCATAGAAAATAGATTGCCGCTGCAATTAAAATAATGCCCCATAGGAGATTAATGACTTCATCACTAAGAAGCGGGTTGAGCACCCATATCGCCATAGCGAACATAATAAACCCAAAAAGATTTTTTATGCTCTCTAGGTAAGCTCCTGATTTAGGCAGCCATTTTCCAGCTGTAAGGCCAATGATAATAAGTGGTATACCTAAACCAAGGCTTAAAGAAGAGAGAGCAATGATGCCTCTAGCAATATTGCCACTTTCACCAATCACCATAAGTGTTGCAACCAATGGCGGTGCGACACAAGCAGTGACCATCAATGCCGATAAGGCACCAATGATCATTATCCCAATATAATTACCACCTGATTGGTTTGAAAGACTGTTATTGATCTTATTCATCATCATGCTGGGCATTTGCATATTAAAGCTACCCAGCATACTAAAGCCCAAGATTCCAAATAAAATAGAGATAGCTATTATGAATGTGGGCAACGTAAAGAGAGCTTGAAGTTGTTTTCCTGCAATTGCAGCAGCAATACCAGCAATAGAATATGTGATAGCCATCCCAGCTACATAAGATAAGGATAACGATAAACTTTTAAATCTATTATTTCCTGAT
>JAQWQE010000023.1 GCA_029244925.1 Gammaproteobacteria bacterium
TGAAGAAATTAAGATTCAATGGTCTGATCTGAACTACAATCAGAATCAAAATGCATTCTATTATATTCGTGTTATTCAAAATCCAACCTGTCGATGGTCCACTTATGACAGTCTCAGAATAGGAAAAGAAGCACCAAAAAACTTTGCTTCAACAGTGAATGAAATGGCATGGTCCTCACCCATTTGGATTAGCAAAAATTTACAATGAAGTATTTGCATACCATGATCAGGATTAGCGATGTTGAAACCTCACTTAACTTTTATTGCAATCAATTAGGATTGAAAGAGATAAAGAGATTCGAGAATGATCGCGGAAGATTTACTCTTATATTCTTAGCCGCCCCTGATGATGATTCTGCTCAGATTGAACTGACTTACAATTGGGATGGCGACAATTTGGATGATGAGGCAAGACATTTTGGACATTTGGCTTATTCGGTTGAGAATATTTATGAAACTTGTACTCAGTTGTTCAACTCTGGAGTGACAATAAATCGACCTCCTAGAGATGGCTACATGGCTTTCATCCGATCACCAGATAATATTTCAATTGAGCTGCTGCAACAAGGCAGTGCATTGCCACCCCAGGAACCATGGGTATCTATGGAAAATATAGGCCACTGGTAATTTAAAAATCCTATGACGAATATGAGAAATATTTCCCATGAGGAATACGATGTAATTGTTCTTGGAGCAGGTGCAGCAGGTCTGATGAGTGCAATCACAGCGGCTAAAAAAAGCAAACGTATTTTAGTGTTGGAAAAATCCAATAAAGTTGGTAAAAAAATATTAATGTCAGGAGGTGGCCGTTGCAATTTCACCAATCGATATGTTGAATCACATCATTTCATTTCAAATAACCCTCACTTTTGCAAAAGTGCTTTAAAGAATTATACACCCCAAGATTTTATAGACCTTGTTGAGCAACATGAAATAGAGTATGAAGAAAGAAAACATCATCAGTTATTTTGTAAGCATTCAGCCAAAGAGATAGTTAATATGTTGCTTCAAGAATGCAATGATTTAGGTATTAAAATTAAGACTGAATGTGATGTCAAAGCAGTGGATCCCATCAGTAATCAAGAGCTTAGAAATAACTTAAATGCAAAAAATACACACTATCGTTATTCTATTAATGTCGCAATCAGCAATAAACAAGGAGTTGAACAATTAACCATTCTTTGTCAGTCATTGATAATAGCAACAGGTGCATTGTCTATCCCTACACTTGGTGGCAGTGATTATGGTTATCGATTAGCAGAACAATTTAACTTACCATTAATAGAAAGAAGAGCAGGATTGGTTCCTTTTAAGTTCAACGATCATTTAAAAAACTTATGTGAAAATTTATCTGGATTATCACTTCCTGTAATCATTGATTGCAATGGAACTGAATTTGAAGAGTCCTTACTTTTTACTCACAAAGGAATCAGTGGTCCTGTTGTTTTACAAACGTCCAATTACTGGAATCCTGGAGACACCATTGCAGTTAATTTACTTCCCAAGCTTGATGCGATGGAAAATATTCTTAAACAAAAAGAACAAAATAAGAATGTAACCATTAGAAAACATCTGAATGGACTGATGCCTAAAGCTTTAATAATTGAACTGCAAAAACTATGGTGGCCAGGATACGAAGATTATTCCATTTGTGAGATCAGCAATAAAGAATTAAGGATTATTGGTGCTCATTTGAATAAATGGGATCTAAAGCCTTCCTCAACCGAGGGGTATAAAACTGCAGAAGTGACACTTGGTGGTATTGATACAGATGCAATTGATTCAAAAACCATGGAAGTGAGAAACCAGAAAGGACTTTATTTTATTGGTGAAGTGGTTGATGTAACTGGTCATTTAGGGGGTTTTAATTTTCAGTGGGCCTGGGCTTCTGGTTATACTGCTGGTCTTTTTGCATGAGAAACATACTAATGTTTACTTCGGATTTTTAAATAGAGACTTGCTTAAAGAATGAACATAGAGTATTTATGACCTTATGAAAAAAACAAGCATACTTTTTTTGTTTACGGTATTTTGTTCCATTCAGAACATACAAACCTATGCAGAAATGAACCCATTTTTTAGTGAATTTAAAACTCCATATAAGATTCCTCCTTTTGAATTGATTCAGGATGAGCATTATAAGCCTGCCTTTTATCGTGCAATGGAGAGTCATTTAAATGAAGTCGATGCCATTACAAGCAATATTGATTCTCCATCTTTTACTAACACGATTATTGCTTTAGAAAAATCGGGCAAAGATTTGGATGTTGTATCGAGTACTTTTTTTAATTTACAGAGCTCAAATACCAATGACATCATGGATGAGATTGCAGCTGAAATCGGACCTAAATTATCAGGGCATTACGATGCAATTTATTTAAATAAAGAGTTATTTAATCGTGTTAAAAGTGTTTATAACACTAGCAGTGAGTTAGACCTAAATACTGAGCAACTGAGATTGATTAGTGAGATGTATAAAGATTTTATAAGATCTGGAGCTCAATTGAATGAAGAATCAATGAGTGTTTTGACAGAAATTAATCAAGAATTATCCTCATTGACCATAGAATTCGATCAGAATTTATTGAAAGAAACCAATGAGGGATATCAATTAATTATTTCTGATGTAGAACAACTTGATGGGCTGCCAAAAGACATCATTAATCAAGCCAAAAAATTGGCTCAATCAGAAGGCCATGATGGCCAATGGCTCTTCAAGCCGACTCGTGTAAGTATGTATCCTTTTTTAACGTATTCTACGCAACGAGATCTTAGGCAGAAACTTTATATTTCATATACCAAAAGAGGCAATAATGACAATGAGTATGACAACAAAGCGATTGCTATCAACATCGCAAACCTTCGATTAAAAAGAGCTAAGATTCTTGGTTATGCCAGCCATGCAGATTTTGTATTAGACAACACCATGGCTCAGACCACAGATCGAGTTAAAGACTTGCTGGATCGAGTTTGGTCACCCGGTTTAGAAACTGCAAAAAAAGAAGCAGCTGAGATGCAGAAAATGATTGAAGATGAGGGTGATACATTTGAGTTAGCTGCTTGGGATTGGTGGTATTATTCTGAGAAAATTAGGCAGCTCAAATATGATTTTTCAGAAGAAGAGGCCAAGCCTTACTTTAGCCAGGCTAAAGTCCTTCAAGGTGCATTTGATGTTGCTACAAAACTGTTTGACATCACTTTTGAAGAACGTTTTGATTTACCAAAATACAGAGAAAACATAAGAACATTTGAAGTAAAAGATCTTGTGGGCAATCCCATTGGTGTTTTTTATACGGATTATACTCTCAGATCTAATAAAGGCGGCGGTGCCTGGATGAATAGCTTTGTAGATCAAAGTAAATTCGATGGCATAGAATTGCCTGTGGTAATGAATACTTGTAATTTTCCTCCACCCAATGAAGATGGAATCTCACTGTTGTCATTCGAGCAAGTGGAAACACTTTTTCATGAATTTGGTCATGCGCTCCATGGACTTTTATCGGATGTGAACTACCCAAGTTTATCGGGAACAAGTGTGAAGAGGGATTATGTAGAATTTCCCTCTCAAATGATGGAAAACTGGGCTATACAACCAGAAGTGCTGGCATCTTATGCTAAGCATTATCAGACCAATGAAATCATTCCACAAGAATTGATTACGAAAATCACCAATGCAGCAAAATTCAACCAAGGATTTGCAACTACAGAATATGTAGCAGCTTCATATTTAGACATGGCTTGGCATATGGAAGAACAACAAATAGAGGATGCCAATCGTTTTGAGCAAGAGACATTGAATGAACTCGGTCTGATATCACAAATAGCGACTCGTTATAGAAGCACCTATTTTTCTCATATTTTTGCTGGAGGATATTCCATGGGCTATTACAGTTACTTATGGACAGAGGTTCTTGAGGCTGATGCATTCGTTCCGTTTAGCGAAAAAGGAATTTTTCATAAAGAAACAGCAGACAAGCTTAAAAAATATGTTTATTCATCAGGGAATTCAGATGATTTAATGACTCAGTATATTCGATATCGAGGTTCCGAACCCAACATTGAAGCTTTATTGAAGAAAAGAGGTTTTGATGAATAAACTGCTAAAGAGGTTTGAGAACCTCTTTTTTGTAATTGGCAGATTCTTACTTGGCATTTATTTATTATTAAGAGGGCTATGGATATCGTCAGGGGTATCATTGGCAATAGCACCGAATCATCAGCATGCAACCGGATAGGGATGAACATTTTTTATGTATAAATTTTGGACGGTTAAAATCATTCGCTCTATCCCTTTAATTTTTATTTTTGGTGTGGTCATCGCCATGGTTTTTTATCCGGGTGGAAATATCCATAACCCTGAACAAATAGGCTATTCTTTCACCAAAAATTTTCTCAGTGACTTGGGAGGAATCAAAGCTCGTTCAGGTGATACCAATATAATTTCTTTTTTATTTTTTAACGCATCAATGTTGGTTTTTGCTTTGGGTGGAGTTGGATTTTTATTTGTTCCAAGATTATTTAAAACAGATAAAGTTAATTATATTTTAGCGTTAATTGGATCTGCTTTTTTCTTTTTTGGTGCTTTCTTTTTTGCAGGCGTAGGCTTGACCCCTCATGATCTTTATCTTGAAGAGCATATTTTTTTTGCACTTAACGGCTTTAGACTTTTAGTACCTGCGGCCATATTTTATTTCATTGTTTTACTCAGAAGTCCCGTTAAAAACAGTTATTCTTTATTAACATTTATTTTTTTAATAAGTACATTTTCTTATGTTGTATTTCAACTTATAGGAGAGAGTCCTCTTCTAAGTCCAGAAGCTATGTCAAGACAGGCGACAATGCAAAAACTGATTACATTGGTGCATTTGATCAGCATATTTTCTCTAAGTTATGCATTCAGTTCTCAATTAAAGAATATGGATATTAATTAATGATTAAGAATAAGACGATTAGGTTTGTCCACAAATACATCAGTTTTTTCATATCACTACAGCTATTACTCTGGACAGTATCGGGTATTTATTTTTCTTTTAATAAAATAGAAAATGTCAGAGGTGAGCAATACGTGCTTCCAATTAAAGCCAAAGAATTCAACATCAACCCACCAGACTTAAAGCAGGCCTCTGAAGCGGTGAATTATTTTTACAGACTGGATCAAATTATTTATTCCATTAAAAATTCAAATGGCATTCGTTATTATGATCAAGACCATAGACCTGTAAAAAAAATATCATTCGATCAAGCGAAGCAAATAGTTAATCTAAGAACAACACTTAAAGCTTTGAGTGTGTCATTGGTTAATTCTTCGTCGAGTGGGTCAGAATATCGAGGAAGACAACTTCCACTTTATAAAGTTTCTGCTAAATCTGAATCGGATTCAATCATCAATGTATACGTCGATCCATATTCAGGAAATATATCACTCATCAGGTCAAATCAATGGAGATTATGGGATTTCCTTTGGGGTCTTCATATTATGGATTGGATTGAAAGAGACAATATTGATAATTACTTTCTTAAGTTTTTCTCTATTTTAGCCTTGATCAGCTCCATTTCTGGTATCATTCTATTTTTCAAAGTAAAGAAAAAAAGTTTTTAGAACTAGAGTAATATTATGAAAAATCTTGACGAAAAATTAGTCTGTAACATCCTCAATTCCATTATGGAATATGAACTTGCTGGAGTGGTTAGGTATACCCATTCTTCTATTATGGTCACCGGCCCCTATCGAATACCTATTGTTGATTTCCTACAAGGGCAGGCAGTGGAATCATTAGCTCATGCTCAAGAAGCTGGAGAATTATTAACTGGCTTAAATGGCCATCCTAGTCAAAAAATATCACCCATAGAGGAAACTCATAAGCATTCTATTCAAGCTATTCTTGAAGAAAGTTTGCATCATGAACTGCACGCACTTGGCTTGTATAAAAGTCTTCTAGATGCTGTTGAAGATGCTTCCGTTTATCTTGAAGAATACGCTCGAACTAAGATAGGGCAAGAAGAGCAGCATTCTCTTGAATTGAAAAAGATGTTGAGAGATTTTTCAAGTTAGTTAAGTTTTGGTATCAATTCAACTTTAGTTATTAGTTAAAATTCAAAATTATTGCCATGAGTAAGGTCAGACCAGAATTAATTGAACTCTACAATCGATTAGAGAAAACACTGGATAACAATCGTTCTCAAGCCCAAATAAAAAGACACGCAAAAGGAAATAGAACCGCAAGAGAGAATCTCAGTGATTTAATAGATGAGAATTCATTCATTGAATTTGGACAATTAGCAGTAGCAGCTCAACGAAACAGAAGGGATTATGAAGAACTTCAAAATGCAACAGCAGCGGACGGAGTATTGACTGGTCTTTGCACTATCAATGAAGCTGATTTAGGTCCCAGTAACGCACACGCAATTGCAATTATAAATGATTACTCTGTCTTAGCTGGTACTCAGGGCTTCTTTCATCATAAGAAATTAGATCGAATGCTCGAGTTAGCTGGTAAGTATTTACTGCCAGTGATTATGTATACAGAAGGTGGGGGAGGCAGACCTGGCGATACGGATGTAACAACCCAAATTGCAGGTTTGAATGTAACTTCATTTGCAAGTTGGGCAAGACTGAAGGGTAAAGTACCCAGAATTAGTGTCAATAATGGCTATTGTTTTGCTGGTAATGCAGCTTTATTTGGTTCTGCAGATTTTTGTATTGCCACAAAGAATTCTTGGATTGGCATGGCTGGACCTGCCATGATTGAAGGAGGAGGGCTGGGCATTTTCGAACCAAGTGAGATCGGTCCATCAGAAAGCCAAGAAAGAAATGGTGTTATTGATTTTGTGGCCAATGATGAAGAACACGCCACACAAATAGCACAAAAACTGTTGTCTTATTTTCAAGGGAAGGCAAAAAAATGGACCACGTTAGATCAACAAGATTTACTGAAATCCATTCCTGAAAATAGAAGAATGGGTTACCCAGTTAGAAAGATTATCGAAACCATTGCTGATGAGGATTCTTTTATAGAGCTTAGAAAAGTATATGGACGATCCATTATTACTGGATTTATTCGCTTAGAAGGCAATCCAGTGGCATTGATTGCAAATGATTGTCAGCAAATGGGAGGAGCGATTGATGCTTTGGCAGCAGAGAAAACTAGTGACTTCTTAACCATATGCAATGCTCACAATATTCCAATTCTTTCTTTAATTGATACACCTGGATTCATGGTTGGTCCTGAGAGTGAAGCACAAGGCGCGGTACGAAAAATGTCTTCTTTATTTGGCTATGGTGCTAATTTAAATGTTCCTATTATGGCGATAGTATTAAGAAAAGCTTATGGACTAGGTGCAATGGCAATGGTTGGTGGGAGTTTTATAGAGCCAGTCTACATTGCTTCATGGCCAACAGGTGAGTTTGGTGCAATGGGGTTGGAAGGTGCAGTTAAATTAGGTTTTAAGAAAGAGCTTGAAACTGAAATTGATGAGGTAAAAAAAGAGAGTTTATACAATGAACTCGTGGCAAAGATGTATCAAGCAGGCAAAGCAACGGAAGCTGCATCGCATTTAGAGATAGACGCTGTTATAGACCCAAGTCACACCAGAGAGATTATTGTAAAAGTATTAAATTCTTCAATGATCATTGGAGAAAAAAGGTAGATTTTGAATGCAACTATTACTACACAGAACTTTACTCTTATTTTTTTTTAATTTTATGAGATGCTATTAACCTGATTCAGTAAAACAAAGGATTTAAAAATGACACAATCATCAATAGGCACTCCCCTTTCAAATACGTCAAAGAAGGTCATGATGCTTGGTTGTGGTGAACTGGGTAAAGAAGTAGTCATTGAATTGCAACGATTGGGTGTAGAAGTTATTGGTGTTGATCGGTATGAAAATGCACCTGGTATGCAAGTAGCACACAGATCTCATACCATCAATATGCTGGATGGCAATGCACTAAGAGAGGTCATAGAATTAGAAAAACCAGATCTTATTGTCCCTGAAATAGAAGCCATTGCCACACCAACATTATTGGATTTGGAGAGCGAAGGATTTAGAGTCATTCCAACTGCAAGAGCAGCTAGACTAACAATGGATAGAGAAGGGATCAGACTTCTTGCAGCTGAATCATTGAATGTCAGAACGTCACCGTTTTGTTTTGCTGAAAATCAATCAGAATATGATGAAGCCATAGAAAAGATTGGTATGCCGTGTGTGGTAAAGCCAACTATGTCGAGCTCAGGCAAAGGTCAATCCACTGTGCGATCAAAAGAAGATGCATTAGCATCATGGGAGTATGCGAAAAGTGGCGCCAGAGGCGATGCAGATAAAGTCATCATTGAGGGTTTTGTAGATTTTGATTATGAAATTACATTGCTGACTGTGCAACACGTCAATGGGTGTTCTTTTTGTGACCCAATTGGGCATCGGCAAGAGGGAGGTGATTACCAAGAATCTTGGCAACCCCAACCAATGTCAGAGAATGCCATCAAAGAATGTCAACGCATTGCTGAATTAGTAACATCAGAACTTGGAGGACATGGGATATTTGGAGTCGAATTTTTTATTAAAGGGGACGATGTTTATTTTAGTGAAGTCAGCCCAAGACCTCATGACACAGGAATGGTCACATTGATCAGCCAAGATCTCAGTCAATTTGCACTTCACGCAAGAGCCATTTTAGGACTACCGGTATCCAATATAAGAACAAGAGGTCCAGCTGCTTCATCGGTCATTCTAGTCGAAGGTGAATCGGAATCCGTTACGTTTAAAAATCTTGAAAAAGCACTTGCTGAAGAGGACACACAAATCCGTCTTTTTGGTAAACCTGAAGTCAATGGTGAGAGGCGAATGGGTGTGGCACTAGCTCTGTCTGATAATATTAAAAATGCCAGATCAAAAGCATTAAAAGTTTCAGAGACCATTGAGTATGAACTGTAGAAAAAAAGCCAAAGAAGATTTAATTGAAAATACCCATATATCAAGTCGATGCTTTTACTGACAAGCTATTCAGCGGTAATCCTGCAGCAGTATGCGTGCTTGAAGATTGGTTGCCCAATGAGGTTATGCAATCCATTGCACTAGAGAATAATTTATCAGAGACTGCATTTGTAAAGAATGAAAACAATGGCTATAACATTCGCTGGTTTACACCAGAAGCCGAGGTAAATTTATGTGGGCATGCAACACTGGCAACAGCAAGGATACTGTTTGATGATTATCTGGATGAAGGCATCACTGAAGTAACTTTTCATTCCAGAAGCGGAGAATTAAAAGCCAGTAAAAATAATCAAAAAATTTATTTAGATTTTCCAATAGATGCCCCAAAACCAATTGATAATGTTGATTTAGTTGCATCAGTTTTAGGTAAAGAACCCATTGAATATTATCGTGGAAAGGATGATTATTTGGCTGTCTTTGATTCTGAAGAAGACATTGAATCGATGGAGCCAGATTTTGAAAGATTAAAGCAATTGGACTCAAGAGGCTTAATTATTAGTGCACCAGGCAGAGTAGTTGATTTTGTATCTAGATGTTTTTTCCCTGAAATCGGTCTTAATGAAGATCCTGTTACTGGATCTGCACACACTCTGATGATTCCATACTGGGCTAAAAGAATGAATAAGAATCGATTGCAAGCCCATCAAATATCATCAAGAGGCGGTTTTCTCGACTGTGAATTGAAAGATAGTAGGGTTCTGATTGGCGGCTTTTCAACTCGCTATTTACAAGGGTTTATTGTTATATCAAATGATTGATATTTATATATTTGATTTTTAATTTTATAGCAATTATCTTTAAACCAAGTGGATACTTTTTATTAGGAGAAATTATTTATGAAAATTATACAAAGCTCTATAGCTTTTCTATTCATCATGAGCCCGAATCTTTTTGCAAGCTCTCATTCCCATTCTCATGATTCCGATCACAATCATTATTCCAATGAAGAGATCATTGAACTAGCGATGTCTGCTGCACCTGTAAATGTCAGCAGTAAAGCCACAATTATGGGATCCGATGGCACGATTCTAAAGAAAGGGAGCAATGGCTGGGTTTGCATGCCAGGAACCCCACCCAATGAGAATGTGAACCCAATGTGTGTTGATCCAGCATGGCAAAACTGGTTACAAGAATATATGAAAGGGTCGGTAGGTGAAGCTCACGATTACAATTCAGAGACAGCCTCTTTTGGGGTTTCTTATATGCTAATTGGTGATATACCAGTAGATAATGATGAGGCCTTTAATCTAGATACTTCTCAAGGCAATTGGGTAGCTGAAGGACCGCATCTAATGCTTTTACTTCCTGAGAGCTTAATGAGAGATTTGCCTAAAGATCCTTATGCTGGTGGCCCTTATGTGATGTGGGAAGGCAGTGAATTTGTTCATGTCATGGTGCCTCTTCAAGTTACAGAACCTTTGAAGTAGTTAAATCATTTGACTGAAAGCGATTTCAATCCTCAATTGACTCCTAAGGAAATGCTTGAATTAGGAGTCTTTGGTGGGTGGTATTTCAAAGGAGAAATCTTGGAGTTTCCAAAAGAATGGTTTAGGCATGCAAAATTAAGCCAAAATGGCTTCAATAAAAAACTCAATTACTTCAAGATTGAATCGGGTCAACCCATGAGTGTATGGATTGAAAAAAATTGGATTACTGCCGACGATCCATTAGGCTGGTTCCAATGGTATTGTCGATATAGCATGGGCAGAAGGTTGGAAGATGTGGATGATTTTCAAATCAAAAGATGGCGAGCATTTGGGCCAAGACACATTGGTGGTATCAAAGGCAATTGTGAACCAAATGACATTTGGTGTAGACCTAGACAACGGCAAGCCCTATTGCAATGGGCCTATGACCCTTTTATATGAAAACCTAGATTAGTTCATGAAATTATGTTCTATTGTTTAATAGTGAATGGCGAATCAGTGTTTTCTTTTTAGGAGTAATCTAATGTCTTTTTATCCAAGAAATCGAATAATTCTTTATTGCTCAATAATAGCATTGGTTTTTTCTGGGACTCTTTATTCAGAAACCATGGTGATCCATGCGGGCGTTCTTATTGATGGACAATCAAATCAAGCTCATAAAAAAAGAACCATTGTGATTGAAGATCAGTTGATTGTTTCAGTCACTGAAGGGTATCAAATACCCAAAGAGAATGAAGTCTATTTGGATTTAAGACAACACACAGTTCTGCCTGGCTTGATGGATATGCACGTTCATTTGGATGGAGAATATGATGAAAATTCATACTCAGAAAGATTCTCTTTTGAGGCTGCTGATAAGGCAATAAGAGCAGTAGTTAATGCTGAAAAAACACTTATGGCTGGTTTCACAACCGTTAGAAACTTAGGCGATTCCGATAATGTAACGATCAGTTTACGAAATGCAATTAATGCAGGAATTGTTTCTGGACCAAGGATTTATTCTGCAGGGAAATCAATTGCTACTACGGGTGGCCATGCGGATCGAACTAATGGAGTCAGAGAAGATATCTTTCAAAGTCCTTCACCTTCCGATGGAGTAATTAATGGCAGGGATGAGGCTTTTAAAGGCGTTCGTTCTCGTTATCAATCGGGTGCTGATTTAATTAAGATTACGGCCACAGGTGGAGTTTTGAGTGTGGCTAAGAATGGATTAAATCCTCAGTTTACAGAAGATGAGATTGAAGCAATCGTTGAAGCAGCTCAAGATTATGATTTTACTGTTGCGGCACATGCTCATGGAGCTGAAGGGATAAAACGTGCCGTTCGAGCAGGTGTGGATTCAATTGAGCATGGAAGTTTGATGGATGAAGAAGGGATTTCATTGATGGTTGAATATGGTACCTATTATGTGCCTACGATCATGGCAGGTTTTTGGGTGGCAGAAAAGGCTATGGAGCCAGGCTTCTTTCCTGAGGTTGTGAGACCCAAAGCACTGTCAATTGGTCCGATGATACAAGAAACTTTCAAGAAAGCTTATGAAGGTGGAGTGACAATAGCTTTTGGGACCGATTCCGGTGTTTCAGCTCATGGTGATAATGCACAAGAATTCATTTATATGGTTGAAGCTGGAATGAGCGCAATGGAAGCCATCCAATCAGCCACATCAGTAGCTGCAAAGCTTTTGGGTATTAGCGATTCAATCGGAACGATACAAAGCGGTAAAATTGCAGATATTATTGCTGTGCCTGAGAATCCCTTAGAAGACATATCCACTCTTAAGCGAGTGAATGTTGTGATCAAAGAGGGAAAGATATACAAGAACTGATCGTTTGATTATTTTTTTATTAAAAAAGCTTTTTCAGCATTCAATATTGGTAATATTTATACTATAATATTACCAAATCAGATATTAGATTCTTAGAAAAGGTAAATAATGGAAATTAGTTTTACAGAAAAAGATCTTCAATTTAGAGGTCAAGTCAGGAGCTGGATTAAAAATGATTACCCAGCACATATAAAACAAAAGCAAAACAATGGAGAGAAATTATCCAAGCAGGATATTATTGATTTTCATAAGGCACTCTCTTTACAAGGCTGGATGGGTTATAACTGGCCAGTAGAATATGGTGGAACAGGTTGGTCTTCAACTCAGATTTACATATTCCAAAAAGAATTTGGCTTAGCAGGATGCATTAATATTCTCCCTTTTGGAGTCGGTATGGTTGGGCCTGTGATATACACCTTTGGTAGTGACGAACAAAAAAAACGATTTTTACCCAACATATTGAATTTTGATACGTGGTGGTGTCAGGGATATTCAGAACCAGGTTCAGGATCAGATCTTGCTTCACTTAAGACTAAAGCACTAAAAGAAGGGGATCATTACATTGTCAATGGTTCAAAAACATGGACGACTCTAGCACAACATGCGGATTGGATTTTCTGTCTAGTTAGAACGGAAACAACTGAGAAAAAACAGGAAGGTATCTCGTTTATTCTTATTGATATGAAAACACCTGGCGTTGAAGTGGAACCCATTATAACCATCGATGGTGAACACGAAGTGAATGCTGTATTTTTTACTGATGTCAAAGTACCTGCAGAGAACTTAATTGGTGAAGAAGGCAAAGGGTGGACTTATGCTAAGTTTTTATTAGCTCATGAAAGGTTTGGAATAGCTGTTGTTGGAGCATCCATTCGACAATTAAATATTCTTAAAGACATTGTTGCAGGATTAAAGAATCCTAACCTTGAAAGAAAAATTACTGAACTTGAGATTAATTTAAATGCATTGGAGATGCTGGAATTAAGATTACTGTCTGATCTTGAAAATGGAGGTCACCCAGGAGCTGAATCTTCAATTTTGAAAATAAGAGGTACCGAAATTCAACAAAGACTCACTGAACTGTTTGTTGAAGCTTCAGGGGAATATGCACTCATATATCCAGGTCCTCATGGGCATTCTAATAATCAGCCTGCCGGTCCAGCGCATGCAGCCAAATCAGTATCTAAGTTCTTAAACTATAGAAAAGCATCCATCTATGGTGGTAGTAATGAGATACAAAAAAACATCATTTCAAAATATATTTTAGGCCTGTAACAATGAATTTAAATTATTCAGATGAACAACAAATGCTTCGAGATCAGATACAGAAATTCTGTGAGTCAGACTATTCTTTTGAAAAAAGAGAAGCCATTATAAAATCTGATAACGGTTACGACAAAGATTTATGGAAAATGTTTTCAGAACTTGGATGGCTTTCTGTACCGTTTAAAGAAGAGACAGGTGGATTGGGTTATGGTCCAGTGGAATTGACGATTCTTTTTGAAGAGTTTGGAAAAGTTTTAGTTGTGGAACCTTATTTAAGTACGGTTGTGATTTCAGGAAGCATTCTGGATAATTCTAATTTTTCTAATAAATCTAAACTTATTGGTAGCATTACCAGTGGAGAAAAACACATCTCATTGGCTTACATAGAGTCGAATCAAACGTTTGATCATTCATCCCTCTCTACAACAGCCATTAGTGATGGCAATACTCTTATTGTCAATGGAATGAAATCACTGGTACTAAATGGTGGTAACGCCGATCACATTATCGCTTCTGTTATGCTTGATGGTGAGTTTGCTTTGGTATTAATTGATCAAGGACTTTCAGGCTATAGTTCAAATTCATACCCTACAGTTGATGGTCAAACCTGTGCAGAGATTCAATTAGAGAACGTTAGTGTCCCCTCTGAATCCATTATTGCAAAAGGCGAAGACGCCATTAATTTATTAAGTGAAGCAATTAATTTAGCAACTTTATGCATTAGTGCTGAAAGCATTGGTTGCATGACCGCCTGTTACCTCAAGACCGTTGAGTACACTAAAGAAAGACGACAGTTTGATCAACCAATCAGTAATTTTCAGGTTCTTCAGCATAGAATGGTGGACATGTTTATTGAAACAGAAATGTGTAAATCTTTACTTTACAAAGCAATGCTTGAGTGTGATTCAAATGAACCCACTAAATTTAAATCCGTTTCAGGGCTTAAATCTCAAATCGGTACTGCAGGTAAATTTGTGTCTCAACAAGCCGTTCAACTTCATGGTGGAATGGGAGTAAGTGAAGAGTTATTGATCGGTCATTATCTTAAAAAATTGGTGGCCATAGATTCACTGTTTGGTAATTCAAGCCATCATCTGAATAAATACATTTCAAGCTAATATTTTACTGATAGTTCTTTTGCTTTCTCAGCGATAAGATAAGCATCAATGTTAAAAATACAATAACGTAAGGAGTGCCCATTATCCCAGGAGTGATTCCAGTAAAATATTCTTCACCAATTGGATATAGATTGGCTACCAATAACGGTCTAAATGACCACTCAATAATCCAAAGGAATAAGTTCAGTGGAATTAGATTACGGTATTGAATCAAAACAATAGAACTGAAAAGAGTCAGTATCATTTGCTCAAGACCCCATAGACCAAACAACAAATATAAAAGTGTATTTGGGTTGGGATCTGATACTTCAAAGATTATAAAATGAGCTATCGAATTTGCAGCATACTCAGCTTCAAACAAATGCATGTAACCTCTGAAAAACATTAATGCTGTAAATAATATTGAGCCATAGACCGCAATTTTACTGCCTTGATAGTTGTTGCTAGCCTCTTTAGGAAATATTTTTAATACCGTATTCATTAATGTTACTAGTGATATCTAAACCCATTTGCTCCTTATAAAACCTACTGATACTCTATAACTGTAATGAAATAAAGGGAAGTATATTTATGAAAATATTAAGAACACCAGATGAGTGTTTTGACCGTTTGAAAGATTATCCTTTTGAGCCTAATTACACTGTTATTAAAACTGAGTGTGGCAATGATATAAGAATTCATCATATCGATGAAGGACCAAAAGATGGACCCATTATTTTATGCATGCATGGTCAGCCAGTATGGAGTTATTTATATCGGAAAATGATTCCATTACTTACCAATGCTGGGCTGAGAGTGATAGCTCCAGATTTACCCGGTTATGGTAAATCAGATAAACCAGCATCTAGGCAAGACTATTCATATCAGAGTCAAGTGAATTGGATGGGTCGATGGTTGCAACTCAATAACTTTCATGATCTCAATCTCTTTGGGCAAGATTGGGGTGGCTTAATTGGACTAAGACTCATTGTGGATCAACCAGATCGATTTAGCCGAGTTATAATTTCAAATACAGGGTTGCCCTATAGACCTGAGGTTTCTGATCAAATTATTCAGCAAGTCAAAGACTTTAGAGACAATGCAAAAACACCAACGCTTGTTGAAATGGGACAAAAATTAAGAACATCGGATCAAGATGAAGGACTGAGTTTTGCCTATTGGCAAAAATATTGTTGGGAAACTCAGGACATGCCAATTGGTTTCATGATGTCATCATTCCTTGAACGAAACAGAAGTAAGTGGCAGCTGATATTGGATTTATTGTTCATTAATTGTGGTTTGAAGAATTTTTCCCCTTTTAGAACAGAGTTAGGGAAAGCCTATGAGGCTCCCTTTCCAAGCAAGACTTATAAGATCGGTCCAAGGGCTATGCCCAGCCAAGTTCCTACATTATCAAATGATCCTTCATTAGAAGCACAAAAGAAAGCATGGGAATTCTATGAGACCTTTGAAAAACCTTTTCTCTGTGCTTTTTCTGATAATGATCCAGTTACCAAAGGCTCGGATAGTAAATTTATAAAAGTTGTACCTGGAGCAAAGGAGCAATCTCATACAACCGTTAAACAAGGAGGCCATTTCATTCAAGAAGAAAAACCTGAAGAGATTTCAGAAATTATTATCAATTTTATAAGATCAACACCACAAGAGGTTTAATCATGAAGGTTAAAAATAAGCTCAAACCCAATGCAAAACAAATGGCTGGTTTTGTTATTGGCGATACCAAGAGCCCAATCCAGATGGTTAATTTATTAAAATTCAAAGACAAGGCTGAATACAAAGATGGACGAGAGACAGAATTAACTGGAGAGGAAGCGTATTCAATTTATTCGGAAGAAGTCAAAAAGCATTTAGAAAAAGTTGGAGGTAAAATTGTTTTCAGTGGAATTGTGAGCAGGTTGTTTTTAGGAGAAGTTGAAGAACTATGGGATTGGGTCGCTATAGCTCTATACCCAAATAAACAAGCAATGCTTAAAATGATCATGAATAAGGACTATCAAAAAAGTGAAATACATCGCAGCGCTGGTTTAGCAGGGCAATTGAATATAGAAACTAAACCACATCAATAGGTTAATCGAATATTGATTAAACTCACACCAAAGCACGAATACTTTATGGGTCTTGCAATAGAGCAAGCCCAGCAGGCAGAAGAAGAGGGCGAAGTTCCCGTAGGCGCTATATTTGTTGAAAATAAAGAAGTTATAGCGTCAGCAGGCAATGCTTCAATACAACTGAATGATCCAACAGCTCATGCTGAGATTAGGGTTCTTCGTCAAGCTGCAAACAAGAAAAAGAACTATCGCATTGGGGGGACTTTATACGTAACGTTAGAACCTTGTTTGATGTGCATGGGTTCACTGATTCACGCTAGAGTAGAGACTTTAATATTTGGAGCTTACGATCAAAAATTAGGGGCAGCCACATCGGTTTTCAATTTTTCTAATTCACCTCATCAGAACCATCGTATTAATTTTACGGGAGGTGTATTAGAAGAAGAATGTCAAAATCTATTGAAAGATTTTTTTAAGGAAAAGAGAAAATAACTTTAAGAGAATATTAGTCAGTAAAGTATCCAAGGAATCTCAGAAAAGCCGTTGACTCTCCATTGGTATTAATTGTTCCTGATGCAACGGTGATAATGGGTTTTCTTAATCCTGCGAGTGTTTCTTTAAAGACTTGATCATCCGATTCAATTTCAAGGTTGCATTCGCTATCGATTGAAGAAACTTCAGCCACTTTATTTCTCAAGGTAATCGTTCTTTTTAAGCCAGAGCTGAATGCAAAGCATACTCTGTATTGAGAAGAGTCAATTTTTTCTGGATTCAAACGTACTGATAGAATATCAAAAAACATATCCATTGAGATTTCATTGAGTAATTCTTTGGTATTAGGCAACAATGTAGTGCTTTCAAAATTAGGGTTTAGTTCTAGTGCAGTGGCAAGAAAATAATTGCGTTTGTTTGGATTGGTAGCCTCAGCTGCAATTGTTTGAGCGGCTGTTGCTCTGAGTTTTTTTGTCTTTGAGACTTGAAAGTCTAAAGCAATAAGACGATCACTGATTTGCAGAGCCCATTGCATGTCCTGATTTTTAATGGCCTTCTCTAATTCTGAAAATAAATTTTGCTCTCCGCCAACCATAGTTGAGAATCTTTTGGCTTCTTCCAATCTCGATAGCGGATCCAATTCAGAAATATTTCCACTGAACCAGCCCAAGTAGCCATTAAAAATACTCTTTACAGACCATCTTACTGTTCCATAAAACTCTTTTAGAAAGGGAGAACTGGCAACCTCTTTGGGCAGCTGAATCATCTCAATAATCTGATCAGGGTAATATCCTTTATTCATCAGCCTGATGGTTTGATCATGGACATACTGAATTGCATCCCTGTATATTGTGAGTGTCTCCATGACCGCAGTTCCTTGGAGCGGTCTAGTATGACTAGGGAATAAGTACTGAGGATTGAAAGATCGCATCTGATCCAAACTATCCACCCATCCTTTGACCTCTCTATGGGTCGTTCCACGGATGGTGTATAAGTTAGGAAAGGTTCTGTATATATTATCCCCAGGCATCAATGCTTTCTTATTTGGCAACCACACAAACAGTTGGTCATTGGTTTCACCAGGAGCATGATAGAGTTCAATATCAATACCCGCGATGGTGAGTTTTAAATTATCTTGGAACGTAATTGTGGGTTTAATATAGCCAACTGGACTGTTCCCAACTCCCAGATATGGACCAATACCAACATTAATTAATTGCTCTTCAGGCAAGGCGGTGCCAAACATTCTAGTGCTTCTTTTAGAAATAATAGGATTGAGTATTCCAAGAATTCTCTCCATATAATAATCCGTGGATTCATGAGCAATTACTTGAGGTTTGTCTTCATATAAATTGTAATAATAAGAAGTCCCAAAAGTATGATCACCATGGTTATGTGTGTAAATAATAGCTTTAATGGGATTTGAATTTATTTTCTTAAATTGATTATGGATAATCTCAGCTTCATAAGTACTGTCTGATGCATCGATGATAATATTGCCATCAATACCCTCCACCATAATTGAATTAGCTATACCATAACCAACAGCAACATGGATTCCATTGCCATAAGAATATATTTCTTTTTTGAATTCTTCGGTATGTTTAATCAACTCTTCCAATGAGGAAGAATGCTCCATTTGATTGTTTGATTCCATTTCTGTTTCATCAGAACAGGAAATAATCAAAGGCAATAGAAAAATGAAAATAAAGTATTTTTGAAAACGCATAAGAATAAAAAATGAATTGTTTAAATCAATTCTATCCTTAAAAAAGAATGATTCAAACTTTATGCTTAAAAGTCATGATATCTGCTGTTTAACATCGAGAATTAAATTTACAGATCCAAAGAATATTATCGTCTTTTGGAGTTTGCAATTTCTTTAAAATTAAGATTTGTAAAGGTGAATGTTCCACCAGAACTAATGACATCAGATACCTCATTACGCCAATCAAAATGCATTCCAATGACACCTAATTTTGGCGACTTTATGACAAATCTCACGGTGTACTTATCATTAACAGCACCTGGGAGTTTGATGTTCTGGGCATAATGTATATTGTCAGACATATTCAAGTGAGGCGTTAAGTTAACAGAATCATAAGCACCTGTTTTTTCATTTCTAATCATTGCTTCCACATCTAGGTAGGCTACATGCCCTCCTATGGGTGCACCCCTAGGTGCTTTATCAGACCAGTTGGCAAGTAGTTCAAGATGTACATCGGTCTCACTTTCTGTCAAATACAGGTTTTGTGGTGTGATTTCATCTCTGATGCCACCTTCAAAAATTAAATCAATACCAGGAGCTATTTCAGCTTCACCAATAACCATTTCAGGCATTGAAAATAATGGTGAAGAGATTATAAAGGTAGTGATTGCTGCAGCAATCCATGTTTTCTTATTCATTTGATTAAATCCTTATTTCGTTAAATAAAAAATTCCAATCAGGATTAATATTGTTGAAATTGTTCCTTTGATAATAAAAAAAACAACCGAACCTTTGACGGTATAGCTCAAGATTTTCATCTTATTTTTGTTTATTTTTTCGATAATACTCAAAACATTAGACCCTTTATTCTAAAACGATACTATGATAGTGATAATCATTAATATTTGGAAGATATTATTATTTTTTAATTTTTCTTTTGTAGGAATATCACACCAATTACAATTAGTAGAGACCCGAATATTTGATCTATTGTCATTGTTTCACCCAATACAAGCCAAGCAATTAAAATAGTAGAAGGTGGTCCAACGGTTGTACCAATGGAAGAAATTGAAGCACCGGCTTTGTTGATCCCTTCAGCAACCATAAACAAAGGTATAGTGGTGGATATAGTGACCAATAGAAACATAGTTTTCCACATGCTCAGTGACCAATTGAACCAGTAATAGTTATTCGATATTAATGAATGCATAACCAAACCAAAGGTCGCAGCTGTCATAGCAATGGTTGTAAAGCTGATGCTACCAATAGCATTGCCATATTTCTCATTGAATAGAAAATAAATAGCAATTGATATTGCTGATAACATTACCAAGCTGACACCAAAAATATTGTTAAGAAAGAGATCTTTGTTGATTCCTCCAATTGCTAGAAACAATCCACAATAAATAATGATCAGAGAAGTGATCACGATCAGAGAAGGCATTTTCTTTTGTATCAATGAGGAAAGAACAACAACAATAGCTGGAAAGCTATAAAGTATTAACCTCTCAAGATTTGCATCAATGAGAGTTAAGGCGTAAAAATTAACCATTGCTCCTATGTAATAGCATAAGAAACCAGCAAAGAATGCACCCCAGAAAGCTTTTCTTGTTACATTTCTTACATCAACGTTTCGCTTTAAAATAAACCAAAACCAAAATAAAGGTAAGCTTAAAACAGATCTGATCATGGTTACACTCACATAGTCTGCTCCCTCAGCGTATAAGATTTTTGCAAAGATTCCTTTCGTTGACAGCAGTAAGGCACCAAACACTGATAACAGAACACCCAGTTTGATGTCTTTTGATTTTGATTGATTCTGAATCATCTGTTTATAAAAAATATGGCTTATAGATTGTTTGATGTTTTTTTGGAGTAAAGCACAATTTATATTGAATTAATAATTAATTTGATCCATTTCAATTACAAACTTAAAAGGAACTGAGTTATAATTTCTTTCTAATTGTTGAAGACTAACAATCCATGTCATCTAAAAAACTATATAAGATTATCTTTACTAGCCAAGGCAAAGTTTATGAAGTCTATGCCAATCAAGTTTCCAATAGTAATCTTTTGGGGTTTATTGAGATTGAGGATTTAATATTTGGAGAAAAATCTAAAGTTGTGATTGATCCTTCAGAGGAAAAAATACAATCAGAATTCAAAGGGGTCAAGCGCACTTATATACCCATGCATTCTGTAATCAGAGTTGACGAAGTTGATAAACAAGGTGTCAGTAAGATCAGTAAAGCCGAAGTTGATAATGTTACACAATTACCCAATCAAGTTTTTACACCCAATGACACTCCAAATAAATAACATTTAGTCAGGTAGGTTCATCATGATCGAAATTTATGGTCCTCCTTCCCATTCACCTTTTAGACTCAAACAACTATTAACATCGCTGCAAAAGCTCGACTCCAATATTACCTCCTTGGGTGCAAGGTACATTCATTTTCTTGAAGCTTCTGAAACCCTAAATAAAAATGAACAACAAACGTTGGACGTCCTTTTATCGTATGGTCCTGATTGGAAAGTAGGACCAAGTGATGGACAAAAAATTATAGTGATTCCACGATTAGGTACCACATCCCCTTGGTCCAGCAAAGCTTCTGATATCGCTCATATCTCAGGTTTAAAAAAGGTTAGAAGAATAGAGCGAGGTTTGATTTATACAATTGTTTTTAAGATCAATAAAGAACCTGAGAGTTTGAATCACCTATTCGATCTATTGCATGACCGAATGACACAAACCATTCTTTTGGACGTCAAAGATGTACAAACAATATTTGATGTGAATAGTCCCAAACCTTTGTCAACTATTCCTCTTTTATCTGGAGGATTAGAGGCTTTAAGGGTGAGCAATACTGATCTAGGTTTGGCATTGAATGATCAAGAAATGAATTATTTATTAGGTAAGTTTAGAGGGTTAAATAGAGATCCAACCGATGCAGAACTCATGATGTTTGCACAGGCTAATTCTGAACATTGTAGACATAAAGTTTTTAATGCCGATTGGACCATTAATGGAATTAGGCAAGAGTACAGTCTTTTTGCAATGATTAAGGATACTTATAAATCTCATCCTGATGGAGTTCTCTCAGCCTATGAAGACAATGCAGCAGTGATGAAAGGCGGTCATGGTTGTTGGTTTGCTCCCAATCAAAAAAGTGATGGCTCCTATCGTAAAATTGAGGATGAAATTCATAATATGATGAAGGTTGAAACACACAATCATCCTACTGCCATTTCTCCTTACCCAGGAGCTGCAACAGGTTCGGGTGGAGAAATACGAGATGAAGCAGCCACAGGCAGAGGCGGAATGCCAAAAGCAGGCTTGACTGGATTTGCTGTTTCTCATTTAAGGATGCCAAATTATATGCAGCCATGGGAAAAAACCATTGGTAAACCAGATCGTATTGCCTCTCCATTAACCATAATGACTGAAGGTCCAATTGGAGGTGCTTCATTTAATAATGAATTTGGTAGACCAAATATTCTTGGTTTTTTTAGAACTTATGAATCGATACAAGACACTCATTCAAAATTATCTTGGGGTTACCATAAACCCATTATGATTGTGGGTGGTGTGGGTAATATATCTGGCTCGTCTGTTGATAAGAAAGATACACAGAAGGGATCACTGCTCATAGTTCTTGGTGGACCTGCTATGCTGATTGGCTTGGGGGGAGGCTCTGCTTCTTCTGTGGTATCGGGTAAGACTAAGGAAGAATTAGACTTTGCTTCAGTCCAACGAGGGAATGCTGAAATGGAAAGGAGGGCGCAAGAGGTAATCAATGCTTGTTTCAGTTTAGGTTTGGGCAGTGATGGTAAAAATCCAATTATACTGATTCATGATGTGGGTGCTGGAGGGCTATCGAATGCTATTCCTGAGATTGTAGATCACAGTCATATGTCGGCAGATCTTCAATTACGAGACATTCAGAATTCTGAACTGGGGATGACTCCACTTGAAATCTGGTGTAATGAATCCCAGGAACGGTATGTGTTGTCAATACATTCTGATGATCTTGAGCTGTTTGATGATCTTTGTAAAAGAGAAAGATGCCCATATTCTGTAGTTGGTAAAATTGCCACTCATGGCAACTTGAGATTACACGATAACCACTTTAATGATTTCCCTATTGATATGCCGATGGGTGTTTTATTCGGTAATCCACCAAAAACAGACATCAGTATAAATACTGCAGACATTAACATGGCTGAAGATTCACTGGACAGTATAGAAATTGATCAAGCCTGTGAGTATATTCTGAGGTTTCCAACGGTTGCCGACAAAACTTTTTTAATACACATAGGAGATCGTACAGTTGGAGGGTTGGTTTCTCAGGATCAATTTGTAGGCCCATGGCAAGTTCCTGTAAGTAATGTTGGAGTGACAATACGAGATCATTTCTCCAATCATGGTGAGGCAATGTCCATGGGTGAGAGAACCCCAGTAGCTACTTTAAATCCAAGTGCATCAGGTCGTTTGGCTGTAGCAGAAGCAGTGACAAATGCTTTATCAGCAGACATACAATGCATTACTGACATTAAGTTATCTGCTAATTGGATGTCATCAATTCAAACCGATCCTCAGAAACAAGCTTTGTTTGAAACGGTTGAAGCCATTACATTGAATCTTTGCAGTCAGATTGGCTTAACCATTCCTGTTGGCAAGGATTCACTTTCAATGCAAACTTCATGGAATGAAGGGGATAGCAATAAACAGGTCACTTCTCCATTATCTTTGGTGATATCTGCTTTTGCACCAGTTGAAGATGTCAGAAAGACCATTACACCTCAGTTGCAAACAAGGGAAAGTTCATCAATTATTTTAATTGATCTTGGTGGCGGAAAAAATAGGCTTGGAGCTTCATGCTTGTCTCAAGTTTACAATATAGAAATGGGAGTACCACCGGATTTAGACCATCCTGATTTGCTGGTTAAATTCTTTGCCTCAATCACTCAATTAAAGAAAAATAAAAAGATTCTTGCATATCATGATCGATCCGATGGAGGACTTTTTGCCAATCTTTGTGAAATGTCTTTTGCTGGAAATATAGGCATGGATATTCATCTCAATTCAAATACTAAAGATGAAACACTCAGGTTACTGTTTGCTGAGGAACTTGGTGGTTTGATTCAAGTTGACAATGATCATTTGGATGAAGTGATGACTGTCTTAGAAAAATTTTCTCTCTCAAAGAATAGTTCTAGAGTAGCACAGGTTACTAAAAGTAAAATCATCAAGCTCACAACCAATCATGGGTATGAAAAAGCTTATCAATTGAAAGAACTGAGAAGGATGTGGTCAGAACTATCTTTTAAAATGCAAGCGCATCGTGATAATCCAATAACCGCTGAGGAAGGTTTTGAAAGTATGCTTGAAGACGATCCAGGATTCATGCCATCCATTACTTTTGAATCAGTTAAAATTGAGAAAGAACGTTTGAGAGAAACAGGTCGGCCTAAGATTGCAATACTTCGCGATCAAGGTGTGAATAGCCATATTGAGATGGCTGTTGCTTTTCATACTGTTGGCTTTGATACCTTTGACATTCATATGACAGATTTGCTTGAGGGAAAGACAACCCTGAATGATTATATCGGTCTTGTTGCTTGTGGAGGATTTTCATATGGCGATGTATTGGGTGCAGGCGGTGGGTGGTCCAAATCAATTTTATTTAATGAAGTGGCAAATGAGGAGTTCAAGGAATTTTTTAACAGACCTAATACATTCAGTTTAGGGGTATGCAACGGCTGTCAAATGTTATCTCAACTCAAAGACATTATTCCAGGCGCTGAACATTGGCCAAAATTTGTAGCCAATTTATCGGAACAATTTGAAGCCAGACTTAATATGGTTGAAGTATTAAATAATAAATCACTGTTCTTATCAGAGATGCAGGGAAGCATTATTCCTATAGTTACTTCTCATGGAGAAGGAAGGGTTGAGTATCAGAATGAATCCGATGAAGAAATATTAACGAAAGAGCATCTGATGGCGATAAGATACGTAGATAATTCAGGTAAACCAGCTGCAAAATATCCTGCAAATCCCAATGGCTCTAGTCTGGGTGCAGCAGGTTTTACTTCAGTTGATGGCAGATCGACTATAATAATGCCTCATCCTGAGAGAGTTTTGCGGACTGTGCAACACTCTTGGGCTCCAAAAGAGTGGGGCAAATATGGACCTTGGTTGAAAATGTTCAGTAATGTTAGGGAATGGGTTGAGTAGATGAATAAAGATTAATAATTAATCGAACTATAGAGATGATGTGAGTAGAATTTGCATACATCTCTGAAATATAAGGATAATCATGAGTACTAGTGAAATAATTAATAATTTAGACAGCGAGCTTCGTTCCGCAGTACTAGCTGAAGAAAAAAGACAAGAGGAACATATTGAACTGATTGCTTCAGAGAATTACGCAAGTGCTTCTACTATGGCCTTGCAAGGATCTGTTTTAACCAATAAGTATGCTGAAGGTTATCCGAATAGAAGATATTATGGTGGATGCGAGCATGTTGATGTTGCAGAATCTCTAGCAATCGATAGAGCAAAAGAATTATTTAAAGCAGATTTTGCAAACGTTCAGCCTCATTCTGGATCTCAGGCTAATATGGCTGTTTACATGTCTTTGCTTACTCCTGGAGATACTATTTTAGGTATGAGCTTGTCTGAAGGTGGGCATTTAACCCATGGGGCAAAAGTAAATTTTTCTGGCAAATTGTACAATTGTATTTCATATGGATTGAATCATGAGACTGGAGAAATTGACTACGATGAATTGGAAAGACTTGCTTTTGAACACAAACCGAAGATGATTGTAGGTGGTTTCTCAGCTTACTCAAGAATAGCGGATTGGCAAAGATTTAGAGAGATATCAGATTCTGTAGGTGCCTACTTATTAGTCGATATGGCTCATATTGCCGGCTTAGTCGCTGCTGGCTGCTATCCAAATCCTGTTCCTATAGCTGACGTTACAACTTCTACCACTCATAAAACATTACGAGGACCCAGAGGCGGTATTATTCTTGCAAGAAAAAATGAAGCAATAGAAAAAGCCATCAATAAACAAGTTTTCCCTGGAACGCAAGGCGGCCCATTAATGCATGTCATTGCAGCTAAGGCTCATGCCTTTAAAGAAGCAATGGCTCCTGAATTCATAAGTTATCAAAAACAAGTCATTTCTAATGCACAACTGATGGCTACTTTATTTCAAGACAATGGTTACAAGATTGTCTCTGGTGGCACTGATTGCCATTTATTTTTGGTTGATTTAATGGATAAAAATATAACGGGGGCAGAGGCAGAGTCGGCATTAGGCCAATCCAATATTACATTGAATAAAAATTCAGTTCCCAATGACACTCGATCACCCATGGTTACGAGTGGATTAAGAATAGGAACGCCTGCGGTTACAACAAGAGGCTTTGGAGAAGAGGAAATTAAATTGCTAGTTAAAATGATGGTTTCTGTTCTCAATAATATTGAGGATGAAGCACTACAACTAACAATTAAAAATCAGGTGTTAGAGCTCTGTAAAAAATTTCCTGTCTATACTTCAAAATAAAGAGAATGCATTGTCCTTATTGTGGTAATCAAGAAACCAAAGTAGTTGACTCCAGGCTTGCTGGTGATGGTTATCAGATCAGGAGAAGGAGAGAATGCATTCAATGCAAAGATAGGTTTACCACTTTTGAATCAGCAGAATTTGTGCTTCCAAAGCTCGTGAAACGAGATCAGTCTAGAGAGCCTTTCAATGAAAGTAAATTGAGAAATGGAATCTTAATAGCCACAGAAAAAAGACCGCTCAGCATTGAGCTGATTGAAGAACTAATTTCGAGAGTTGTTCGTAAAGTTCAAAAAATGGGTGAGAGAGAGATCCAGTCTAGAATGTTGGGTGAAATAGTTATGGAAGAATTAAAACAAGTCGATGAAGTCGCCTTTGTTAGGTATGCCTCTGTTTATAGAAGATTCCAAGATATTGAAGAGTTTGAAAAGGAAATTGAATCTTTGAGGGACAGTCCTACTTCTGAGGATAAAAAATCTCAAATATCCATCTTTCCAGAAGAGGAAAAAGACGATGGAAAAAAATGATATTAAGTATATGGATATTTCCCTTGATCTAGCAATCAAAGGGATTAATACTTGCATGCCAAATCCCCGAGTGGGATGTGTAATAGTTAAGAATAATAAAATTATTGGTCAAGGGTGGCACAGTCAAACTGGTGATTCCCATGCAGAAATTATGGCTTTAAATGATGCGAGGGGCAACACTGATAACTCAACGGTCTATATAACATTAGAGCCCTGTACCCATACTGGTAATACCCCTCCTTGTGTCAATGCTTTAATTGAGGCTAGAGTAAAAAAAGTGATTTTTGCAATGAATGATCCAAATCCAAAAGTGTTTGGAAGAAGTAAAGAGATATTACAAGCCTCTGGAATTGAAGTTGAGGAGGGCATCTTAGAGAATAAATCAAAAGAGATTAATCTTGGTTTTATAAAGAGAATGAGTAAAGGCTTGCCTTTTATTAGGACGAAGATTGCAGCCAGTTTAGATGGAAAAACAGCTTTAAGTAATGGAAAAAGCCAATGGATTACATCGGAGGAATCAAGAAAAGATGTTCAGAAATTCAGAGCTCGGAGTTGCGGTATTTTAACTTCCATATCCACTGTAATGGCTGACAATCCATCATTGAATGTAAGACTCGATGATTTTAATGACGTGAATCAACCGGCAAGAATTATTCTAGATTCAAATCTTAGAATAGTTGGCGAGGAGAATGTTTTAAAGTTACCTGGCAAAAAATACATTTATACTTTAAAAAAAGATCATAATGATCCTCAAATTAGAAGCATTATTAGAACCACAAAAGAAGTTAATGGCAGAGTTGCTCTGCTTGATGTTATGAAAGATCTTGGTTCTGATGAAATGAATGAGGTATTGATCGAAGCGGGATCAGTTCTAAATGGTGCACTTCTCAAAGAAAATCTAATAGATGAAATAGTCCTTTATCTAGCACCATGCTTCTTAGGCGATAAAGCTAAGGGGATGTTTGATTTACCTATTCTCAATGAGATGGCAGAAAAATATGATTTTAAAATCAATGATGTCAGTCAGATTGGACCCGATATTAAAGTTATTCTGAGGAAATAGAGAATGTTTAGTGGAATCATCGAAGGCAAAGCACAGCTAAAAGAATTAATCTCTAAGGATGACAGTTTTAGGATGGTTTTCTGCTCTGAAGACGTAACCTTCAACGACGTTTCTATTGGTGGCAGTATTGCTGTTAATGGTGTTTGTTTAACCGCTGTTGAGCTGGATACCAATACCTTTATTGTTGATGTTTCAAAAGAAACCACAACGTGCAGTAATTTGGGATTATTAGAACAAAAATCCTGGGTTAATATTGAAAAGTCATTGGCTTTAGGAGAAACAATTAATGGCCATTTTGTATTTGGTCATGTTGATTATATGGCTGAAGTAAGTGAAGTGATTTCTGATGGGAATTCCACTATTATGCGATTTAAGACTGAACACTCAGACTCTCATTTAATAGCTAAAAAAGGTTCAATAGCAATCAATGGAGTCAGTCTTACTGTGAATAAATTAATAGATCATGGATTTGAGGTAACAATCATTCCTCACACAAAAGAAACAACTATAATGAGCGAATACAAACCAGGGACGATAGTTAATATATAATTTGATATGCTAGCCCGCTACGTTGAAAGAATACTTAATAAATAGTTAAACCATATGAGTGATAAAGATAAAATAGAGTTTGCATCGATTGAATCAATTATTGATGATTTACGCTTGGGAAAGAAAGTCATCATTGTTGATGATGAAGATCGAGAAAACGAAGGCGATTTAATTATTGCTGCCGATAAAGTCAGGCCTGAAGACATCAATTTTATGGCCAAGTATGGCAGAGGTTTGATATGCCTTACCCTCACTCAAAGCAGATGCAATATGCTTCGATTACCTCTAATGACTTCACAAAATAATGGTTTTGAAGCAACCAACTTTACAGTTTCTATTGAAGCCTCAGAAGGAGTGACAACAGGAATCTCTGCTCATGATAGGGCTCGAACAGTTAAAGTTGCAACCGCACCAAATGCCCAACCAGAAGATCTGATTCAACCGGGCCATATTTTCCCTCTCATGGCTAAACCAGGGGGAGTATTAACTAGGGCAGGACACACTGAAGCTGGTTGTGATTTAGCGAGACTTGCAGGGCTAACACCTGCATCGGTTATCGTAGAAATTCTAAATGAAGATGGCAGTATGGCAAGAAGATCAGATTTGGTTGAATTTGGGAAAAAGCATGAAATAAATATAGGTACTATTGCAGATTTAATTCGGTATCGAATTTCCAATGAACAATCCATTGAAAGAATTCATGAAGAAAAAATTAATACAGAGTTTGGAGATTTTAATCTAATAACATTTCAAGATCACATCAATAGAGAAGTTCACTTTGCATTAACCAAAGGCAGTATTCATCAAGATTCTATTCCACTAGTCAGAGTTCATGTTAGCAATACAATAAGAGACTCAATAGGAATAGATAATAATAATCTCGGTTGGCCTTTAAAATCTGCCATGAAACAAATTTCACAATCTGATACAGCTGTTTTGGTTGTGTTGTGTTACCAAGAAATGCCAGAGTATTTAATGAATTCTGTTAAGAATCTATCGTCTAGAAAAGAAAATAAAACCGATAAGAACAACGCTTCGATTTTAAGAAATTATGGCACTGGTTCACAAATATTAAGGGAAATAGGCATTAAAAAAATGAGGGTTGTTAGTGAGCCAAAACAAATGCAAGCAATCTCTGGATTCGATCTTGAGATCATTGAATACATCGATAAGGAGGGTGTCTAGGTTATGAATTCTAATGCCAAAAGAATTTCCATCGTTGCATCCACATTCAATGAGTTTCTAGTAGATTCCATGATAGAGAGTTCAATCGAAACACTTAAAGAGCATGGTTACGATGAGGCCTCGATAGACATTAACAGAGTACCAGGTGCTTTTGAGATACCTTTAATGGCTAAAAAGATTGCTCTATCTGGAGATTATAAAGCGATTGTAGCATTGGGTGCAATTGTCAGAGGCGCAACACCTCATTTTGATTTTATTGCAGCTGAGACGACATCGGGATTAATGAAAGTTGGTTTAGATAATATGATCCCTATTGGTTTTGGAATACTTACCTGTGACACAATGGAGCAAGCGATAGAAAGGTCAGGAACGGGCGCTGGCAATAAAGGTCATGAGGCAGCTCTAGCTGCAGTTGAAATGATTAAGGCAATGATTGAAAGTTAAGCCTTTTTGATTGCCCTTATAAATAATTGAAATCAAAAAGCCATGAAACTCATTAGAAGACCTGAGAGAAAAGATCCATTATTTAAAGATGGGTCGGTTATTACCATTGGTATATTCGATGGCATACATCTTGGACATCAAGCCTTGATTAATCAACTAATGAAAAAATCAGAGGAAATGAATCTTCCCTCAGTTTTTTTTACATTTGAACCAACTCCAAATGAATATTTTTCTAAGAAAAAACACAAACAAAGATTAACATCCTTAAGAGATAAATTTAACTTAGTAGGTCATTATGAGCTGGATTATTTTTATGCCCCACCTTTCGATCAAACTATGGAAATCCTATCTCCAGAAGATTTTATAAACAAACATCTAATTGATTTATTTAATATCAAATATTTAATCATAGGTGATGATTTTAAATTTGCGAAGAATCGATCGGGCTCATCGATTGATTTAATCAAGTCTGGTAAGTGTAATGATTTTGAAGTAGAGCAGTTAAACAGCATAGTTAATGACAGTTCTAGAGTTTCAAGCAGTTTAGTTAGAGAGCATTTGATGAAAAACAATTTACCCCAGGTCTGCGAAATATTAGGCAGAAACTATGCCATAACCGGCCGAGTTACTTATGGTAAATCTCTGGGAAAAACAATTGGTTTTCCAACAGCAAATATCAATCTTGCTCACTTAGATTCAGCGCTTAGAGGGGTTTTTTATGTCAAAGTGAAAATTGATGGTATGGAAAAAAAATACCCAGGAATAGCGAATATTGGGTTTAAACCAACCGTGGGAGGAGAAGAACTTTGTTTAGAAATTCATTTATTGGATTTTAATCAAGATATCTATTTGAAATATATCAATGTAGAATTTTTAGATTACTTAAGAAGTGAACAAAAATTCAATGGTCTTGAAGAGTTAACAAATCAACTCAAAATAGATACAGAAAAAGCCATAGCGTATTTTAGTGATATTTAAATTTTAAGAGAGCATTATTAAAATGACTCAAAGCGAAGAAAAAGAAAAAAGATTTTCTGGAAAAGGTAGAACCGGATCCAGGGAATTACTGGTGCAAGCTCTTTATCAATATCAGCTCAATGCCGATGATTTTAAATCCCTTTTAAAACAAGCAAAGATCTTGAAAGAATATAAGAGAATTGATAAAGAATATTTCCAATTTCTATTGGAAAACATTATGAAAAATACAAATCAATTAAGCGATTACTTGATTCCTTTTTTAGACCGTAAAATTAAACAGATTGATCCCATTGAGATGGGTATTTTATGGATTGGGTCTTATGAAATCCTATATTGTGAGGACGTTCCAAAAACCGTTATTATGAATGAAGCCATAGAGCTTGCTAAAACTTTTGGTGCTGATGGCAGTTTTCAATACATCAATGCTATCTTGGATGCAGTCACTAAGGACAAAGTAAAATCTTAGTTTGAACCAATGACTTCAGTTTCAGAAATAGAAATTATTGATGCATTAAAACTTAAAACTTTTGACAATCATTACCAAAACATCATTCAAGGCATAGGCGATGATGGTGCCATCACATCCATAAATCCTGATTATCACCTGGTTACTACAACCGATGCAATTTCTGAAGGTGTGCATTACCCCAAAGGAATAGAAGCAAAAGCCATAGGACATCGTTGCTTAGCAGTTAATTTAAGTGATATGGCTGCAATGGGAGCTAAGCCACTATGGGCAAGTTTAGTATTTAGTAGGCCTTCAATCGATCAAATGTGGTTGGAACAGTTCATTTCAGGCTTCTCAGAATTGGCTAATAAGCACCATGTTACACTTATTGGTGGCGATACAATCTCTGGTCCAGAGCTTTTTTCAGTAACCCTACAAGGCATTGTCCCTAAGAATAAATCCATTCGAAGAAGCACTGCTAAAAACGGTGATTTAGTATACGTTACAGGTTTTCTAGGCAATGCATCACAGGGTTTGAAGATTATTCAGGAAGATAAAAAGAATAGTTCATCGGAAAAACTCATTGAAGATTTTCTATACCCAAATCCAAGACTTAAAGAATCGAGTGTGATTAGTCGATTTGCTACTTCAATGATTGATATTTCAGATGGTTTTTATTCCGATCTTCAGAAAGTTATGAAAGCCAGTAATGTTGGTGCTGAGATCAAGATTTCAGATCTACCGATATCTGAATCGTTACTGAAAAAGATGCCACGAGTGGATGCAGTCAATGCCGCACTCTTTGGAGGCGATGACTATGAATTATGCTTTACTATACCAAGAGAGTTTAAAAAAGATTTTCACGAAGACTATCAATTAACAAATAGCACATGCATTACTTGTGTTGGAGAAATAAAGCAAAAGAATCTCTTACTATTGGATGATAACAATAAAGAATTTAAGTTATCTGGTCGAGCGTTTGAACATTTTTAATTTTAACTAAGAAAAGAATTAAAACGATGTTGGATTACACAAATAGGGCTGCGAGTTATGACAAAAGGTGGCAAAGCTATTGTCTAGCCTCTTTTTCTAGATCATTAAAGCTCATTCATTTAGAGAGAGATACAGAGTTATTGGATATAGCTTGCGGTACTGGTATTTTTTTAGAGAAAGTTGAGAGAGAACATCCATACGTTTCTTTAACTGGTATCGATTCCAATCAAGCCATGCTCAATGAAGCAGTAAAAAAAGTTTCACAGAAAGTTACTCTTAAGAAAGAAAGAGCCGATCGATTATCTTTTGATACTGAGAAATTTGATTGGGTAGTTCTATCCAACTGCATTGGACATTTTGATGACCAAGAACAATGTTTAAAAGAAGCTTACCGAGTTTTAAAGAAATCTGGCAAAATAATTATTACTGATTGGACCCAGGATTACATCATGATGAGATTTGCCAACTTTTACACTAAAACTTTTGATTACAAGAACTATAACAGTTTGTATAGTCATGAGATTGAATCAATGATGACGCGTTTAAAATTCAATATCCTAAAAACAGAAACCTTTAGGATTAATTGGTTTTGGTCAGCTTCAACAATAATGGGAGTAAAACCATAAAACTAACATTTAAACAGATTTTAACCAATCCTTTTCTCTTTGTTTCAACTGGAGGTGGGATCGGTTTAGTTCCTTTCGCTCCTGGAACTTTTGGAAGCGGACTAGGACTTTGTTTGTATATATTTTTCTCTCATTTTGCTTTCCCTAATAAAAATGCCGTTATCATTTTTATAATAATGACACTTGCTAGTCTTCTTGTTGTTCATAAATCCATAGAAATAATGGGCAATGAAGATCATAAAGAAATCGTTATAGATGAAATATTAGCCATGATGTTGGTTGCTCACTTTATTCCACCAGATCCAATCTGGGCAATTGGTGCATTTTGCGTATTTAGATTTTTCGATATAGCAAAGCCATACCCTATTAATTTAGTTGATAAAAATATGAAAAATTCAGTTGGTATTATATTGGATGACTTGATTGCAGCAGCGTACTCAATAATCTTAATAATATTGCTAAAGTATTTATTGATCTAGACTCTGATTTGTATCCTTAAGTTCGTTATCCATGAGAATCTTTATCTTCATTTCGGCTTCTTCTAATGTTTTCTGACATTGTCTGGATAATTTAATGCCTTCTTCAAATTTTTGTAAAGCTTGATCCAATTCCAACTCACCATTTTCAAGTTCCTCTAAGATATTTTCGAGTTTACTAAGACTTTGTTCAATGCTTTGGTTTTCTTTTTTTGTTTTTGTCATATTTTAATTATAAAAGAACACTGAATAAATGAATACTCTAATTCTTTATATAATTAATTAAAAAACAATTGAAAAGAGTTGTTGCTAGCTCATGACTGATGTAAAATTAGAATGATTCTAAAATAAATAAGGGTTTAAGGAGGGTGTAATGAGCTTGAAAGGAAGTAAAACAGAAAACAATCTAAAGGATGCATTTGCAGGAGAATCTCAAGCAAATAGAAGGTATCTTTATTTTGCAGCAAAAGCTGATATAGAAGGCTACAACGATGTCGCAACAGTTTTTAGATCTACGGGTGAGGGAGAAACAGGACATGCCCATGGACATCTGGAATATCTAGAAGAGACAGGGGATCCTGCTACAGGACTGCCTATAGGAGCAACATCCGATAATCTTAAAGCTGCCATTGAAGGAGAGACACATGAGTACACAGATATGTATCCTGGCATGGCTGCAACTGCTAGAGATGAAGGATTTGATGAAATAGCAGATTGGTTTGAGACACTAGCAAAAGCAGAAAGATCTCATGCTAATCGATTTCAGCAAGCCTTAGATAATCTTGACGGCTAGTAAAGTTTTTCTAAAAAGAACCAATAAAAAGGCAATAAGAAGGAGGGCTCAATCAGTCTTCCTTTTTTCATAAAATTATGAGTGAATACAAAGAAGGTAGCCTTGAGGCACCTATTAGACATCCAATAGAATGGGAACAGGATAATTATACAGACCCAAAAGAGCTTTTTGATGAGTTGAAAAGGGTTTTCGATGTTTGTAATGGCTGCAGGCGTTGTTTTAATTTATGCGATTCTTTCCCCAAGTTATTTGATTTAATTGATGAAACTCCAACAGGAGACGTTCATGATGTTGAAGAAGAGAAATTATGGGACGTTATAGACAACTGCTATCTATGTGATATTTGCTTTAAAACAAAATGCCCATATGTACCTCCACATGAATTTAATATTGATTTTCCTCATTTGATGTTGAGAGCCAAGGCTCTAAAATTCAAACAAAAAGGAGCGAATACGCAAGAAAAAATTCTCAGCAATCCTGAGAAACTAGGGACTTTTATAGGAATTCCAATAGTTGCTGGAACTGTCAATGCCATCAATAAGTCAAAGGTTGGACGAATAGTGGCAGAGAAAACATTAGGCATAGATCGCGAAGCTCCAAGACCTAAATTTTATAGCCAATCAGCTCGTAAAAAATTATCAAGTTATCAAAAACAAAACAAAGTGATTCAAACTCAAAGCAATGAGCCTGGTGTTGTTTTGTTTGTCACTTGCTATGGCAATAAGAATAATCCAGAGATTGTTGAGGACACAATTGCTTGTTATGAAAAGAATAATATCCCTATCATTTTTGCTGATACTGAGAAATGCTGCGGTATGCCAAAATTAGAGTTAGGTGATATTGATTCGGTCGCTAAGGCTAAAGATGCAAATATCCCTGAGCTTTACCCCTGGGCCTCTGCAGGATGGAAAATTATTTCCCCCATACCGTCTTGTGTCTTAATGTTTAAGCAAGAACTGCCTTTACTGTTTCCTGATGACGAACAAGTTTCCCTCGTCTCAGAAGCTTTTATTGACCCATTTGATTATTTATTTCAAATGGAAAGAGCAGGCAAGCTTAATAAAGATTTTAATACTTCACTGGGATCAATTTTCTATCAAGTCCCATGTCATCTTAGAGTTCAAAGTATTGGCTTGAAAACTAGAGATATTCTGCAGTTAATACCAGAAACAACAGTAACTTCCCTTGAGAAGTGTTCTGGACATGATGGAACTTATGGCGTTAAAAAACAATATAGACAGTCTTCAGTAAAGATTGCAAAACCCATTATTAGAAAAATTAAGCAAGGCAATTATGATGTTTTTACATCGGATTGTCCTATGGCAGGAGCGCAAATAGATTCCATTAAAGATAAAGAAATCAGTTACTCACACCCAATGTCATTGTTAAGAAAAGCTTATGGAATTTGAAAATGAATAAAAAGTTAAAAATTGATGATTTGTTAAGTCTGGAAGAATATGCCAAACAAAGAGACGATATTAGAGAGAAAGTTCTCAATCATAAAAAGAATAGAAAGATCAATATTGGTATGCATGTGTTGCTGCTTTTTGAGGATAAAATAACCATCAAATATCAGGTTCAAGAAATGCTCAGAATAGAAAAGATTTTTGAACAAGATGGGATCAAAGAAGAGTTGACCACTTATAACCCATTGATTCCTAATGGCGATAATTGGAAAGCAACCATGCTTATACAATATTCAGATGAGGACGAAAGAAAAAAAGCACTCGCTTTACTGGTTGGAATTGAGAATAAAGTCTGGGTAAAAGTAGGTGATGAAGATAAAATCTATGCCATCTCAGATGAAGATTTGGATCGAACAAGATCGGATAAAACATCCTCAGTTCACTTTCTAAGGTTTCAGATGAACCAATCACAGATAGGGAATATAGATCATTCAAGACCAATACAATTTGGTATAGATCATGAGCATTATTCATACAATACGGGAGATATTGACGAAGCTGTAAGAACTTCTTTAATTAATGACCTTGATTGAATCTTCATTCTCAAGAATAATGAAGAACCATGACAAAGGAATATAATGCATCAGACATTGAAGTCCTCAGTGGGCTAGAACCGGTTCAAAAAAGACCCGGTATGTATACCGATACCGATTCACCCAATCATCTTGCCTATGAAGTTATTGATAACAGTGTAGATGAAGCAATAGCTGGGTATTGCAAGATGATTTCCGTGACTCTATACAAAGACCAATCCGTATCTGTTTCTGATGATGGAAGGGGAATGCCAGTTGACGATCATCCTGAAGAAAAAATACCTGCGGTTGAATTAATATTAACGCGTTTGCATGCTGGAGCTAAGTTTTCAAATAAGAGTTACAAGTTCTCAGGAGGACTTCATGGAGTTGGAGTTTCAGTTGTGAATGCTCTTTCAAAAAATCTAGAAGTCTGGATAAAAAGAAATGGCCATGAATACAACCTAAGCTTTAAAAATGGTGAAAGAGCATCTGAGTTAGAAATTGTCGATAAGGTTGGTAAAGCAAATACTGGAACAACCATTCGGTTTTGGCCTAATAAAAAATACTTTGATACCAATAAAATTCATGCAAAAGATTTAATGCACAGCTTGAAAGCTAAAGCAGTTCTTTGCCCAGGTTTGAAAATGAAATTCCAGAATGAAGAAACTGGTGAAAAAGAAGAATGGGTCTATCAGGGAGGCCCAAATGAATATTTAATTGAAGAATTAAAAGGACATGAGTGCATCCCATCAGATCCTTTTGAAGGCAAAAATATTACCAATAATGAAGAGGTTGAATGGAGTTTAACATGGCCTCTTGAAGGCGAAGATGGCATTCAAGAATCCTATGTTAATTTGATTCCTACAAAACAAGGTGGAACACATGTTTCTGGTTTTAGATCAGGTCTTTCTGATTCTTTAAAAGAATTTGCAGAATATAGGAATTTAATGCCTAGAGGAGTCAAATTATCTCCTGAGGATGTTTGGCTCGGTATTAATTATATTTTATCCATTCGATTAGAAGATCCTCAATTTTCAGGACAAACAAAGCAAAAATTAAGTTCCAGGTCAACCACTAGCTTTGTTTCAGGTATCATTAAAGATGCATTTACACTATGGCTTAATCAACATCCAGAAGCAGGAGATCTAATTACTGCTAGAGCTATTGAGAATGCTCAAAAAAGAGCTAAAAAGAATAATAAAGTACAAAGAAAAAAACCTACAGGGGGGCCAACATTACCTGGTAAGTTAGCCGATTGTTCAAGCGATTCACCCGATGCATCGGAACTTTTTATTGTTGAAGGAGATTCAGCAGGAGGCTCAGCCAAACAGGCAAGAGATCGAGTCCATCAAGCCATACTACCTTTGAGAGGAAAGATATTAAACAGTTGGGAAGTTGAAGAATCAAACCTTCTTTCTTCTCAAGAAATTAGTAATATCTCCCAAGCGATCGGAGTAGAACCAGGATCAGATAGTTTTGAATCACTTAGATATCATAAAATTTGTATCTTAGCAGATGCAGATTCAGACGGACTCCATATTGCAACATTAATTTGTGCTCTTTTTTTAAAGCATTTCCCTACGTTGATTCATGAGGGTTTTATTTATGTATCAATGCCACCCTTATTTAGAATCGATGCAGGCAAAGAAGTTTTTTATGCTTTGGACGATGATGAAAGAAAAGAATTCTTAAAACAGATTAATAAGAAAAAACCAAATCTTAAGACTACAGTGACACGATTTAAAGGTTTGGGTGAAATGAGCCCACTGCAATTGAGGGAAACTACCATGAAGAAGGAGTCTAGGAGATTGGTTCAGTTAACCATAGACGATGAAAAAGAAACAATAGAAATGATGGATATGTTGATGGCAAAAAAAAGGTATTCTCATCGAAGGGAATGGCTTGAAGAAAAAGGAAATTTAGCAGAAGTATAAAATGGGTAAACAAAAAGAAATGAACTTTGATAAAGCATCTGGCAAAATCCAATCAGATGTTCAGCCATTAAAAGACTTTGTTGAAAAATCATACCTTAACTATTCAATGTATGTAATTCTAGATCGAGCATTACCTTTTATTGGCGATGGCTTGAAGCCAGTTCAACGAAGAATGATCTATGCTATGTCTGAATTGGGTTTGTCTGCACAATCCAAACCAAAAAAATCTGCGAGAACAGTTGGAGACGTTCTTGGTAAGTATCATCCACATGGAGACTCAGCATGTTATGAGGCAATGGTGAGTATGGCACAGGATTTTTCTTATCGATATCCAATGATCATTGGTCAAGGAAACTGGGGCTCTTATGATGATCCCAAGTCATTTGCAGCAATGCGTTATACCGAAGCTAAATTAAGTGCTTACACAAAAATGATGCTTTCTGAATTAGGTCAAGGAACAGTGGGTTGGAAATTAAATTTCGATGGAACCTTAAAAGAACCCCAGTATCTTCCAGCCAGATTACCAAATCTTATTCTCAACGGAGTGACTGGAATTGCAGTTGGAATGTCAACGGATATTCCTCCACACAACATAAAGGAAATTGCATATTTATTGAGCAAAATAATTAAAAATCCAGAGATTTCTATTGGTCAATTGGTTCGATTAGGAAAAAACTTTCAAGGACCTGATTTTCCATCAGGAGGGGAAATGATTAGTTCAGAAGAAGAGATTAAAAATATCTATAAAACTGGCAATGGCTCATTAAAAATAAGAGCTTCTTATAAAAAAGAAAAAGAATTGATAATTATCAATGAATTACCTTATCAAATATCAGGTAATAAAATCATTGAACAAATTGCATCACAAATGAAAGATAAAAAACTTCCACTTTTGACAGATATTAATGATGAGTCTGATCACAAAACACCAATAAGAATAGTTCTTACACCTAAATCATCGAGAGTTAATACAGATGAGTTAATGAGTCATTTATTTGCAACAACTGATTTAGAAAAGAATATTCGAGTCAATATGAATGTGATTGACCTGGATGGGAAACCGAAAATCTGTGATTTAAAACAGCTGTTGTCTGAATGGATTGAGTTTAGAAGACAAACCATTATTAAACGATTGGAATTTAGATTGAATGAAGTTCAATTAAGACTTCATATCCTTGAAGGTTTGATGATTATTTACCTCAATATAGATGAAGTTATTCGTATTATCAGAGAAGAAGACAAGCCGAAAGAGAAATTGATTGTGAAATTTAAGCTCTCAGATATTCAAGCTGAGTCCATACTTAATTTGAGACTTAGAAATCTAGCAAAATTAGAAGAAGAAAAAATCACTGTTGAAAAACAAGAGTTAGAAATCGAAGAACAGTCTTTATTGAAACTATTGAAAAGTAAAAAGAAAATTAATCAATTGATTCAAGATGAAATAGATACCGATGTAAAAGAGTATGGCGATGATAGGAGAACAAAGCTCAATCAATCTGCTGAAACATCACAAGCATTCGATCAGACACAACTCGCAAGCAGTGATCCGGTCACTGTGATTCTATCTCAAAGTGGTTGGGTGAGAGCTGCCAAAGGTTCTGTTGAAGAACCAGAATCTCTTAATTATAAAGCAGGAGATGAATATCTAACTTCAGTCTCTGGAAGAAGCAATCAGTTTGCAGTATTCATGGATAGCACCGGTAGAGTGTATAGCATTGTTGCTGATTCATTGCCTTCTGCAAGAAGTCAAGGAGAGCCATTATCCAGTCGTCTTAATCCACCTGATGGGGCAACTTTTGCTGGTGTTATGTCTGGAGCTCCAGACACAAAATGGTTGGTTGCTTCTAGCAATGGTTATGGATTCTTTGTCACATTGAAAGATTTGTATTCAAAAAATAGAAAAGGAAAAGTATGTTTGAAGGTTTCCAATGAAGCCAAGGTCTTAATTCCTTCCAATGCTTCTCAAGCAGGTTACCCAGAGCCAGCTTATATAGCAGCAGCAAACTCAACTGGTAAGCTCTTAATATTTCCTGCCAATCAATTAATGGAAATGAGTAAGGGCAAGGGTTTAAAAATTATTGGTATACCCACAAAAAAATTTAAATCAGGTGTCGAAGCATTGGTTTCAGTTTTAGTATTGGGTGTGAATGATGCTATCCGAGTTTACAGCGGCAAAAAACCTAAAATTATCAGACCGGATGACTTTTCAAATTACATGAGTGATCGAGGTAAACGTGGAAGATCCGTTCCACCATTTAAGAAAATTGATTACTTAGAGATTGAACAAAAATAGTATTTTGATTAAGGAGTTTTAATGGCATCTTACAGCAGCAGTGATTTTAAAAATGGTTTAAAAGTCCTTATTGATGGTGAACCATTTAATATTATCGATACAGAATTTCATAAACCAGGAAAAGGACAAGCGTTCAATAAGATCAAATTAAAGAATCTTAAAAATGGCAAGGTTTTAGAGAAAACCATCAAAATAGGAAGCAGTCTTGAAAAAGCAGATGTTTTAACTCGTGAAATGCAATTTCTCTATAGCGATGGCGATCAATTTCACTTTATGGATTCTGAGTCTTATGAGCAAATTGCAATATCAAAAGAGACAATAGGGGAAATCAAGATCTGGTTGAAAGAAGAGTCGGTCTGCAATATAACCCTATGGAATGAAAGAGCAATAGATGTAGAGCCTCCTATTTTTATTGAATCCAGGATAATAAAAACGGATCCAGGCTTGAAGGGAGATACCGCTCAGGGCGGGGTTAAACCAGCTGAAATAGAAACCGGAGCGAACATTAAGGTGCCACTTTTTGTTGATGAAGGAGAAATTATTAAAGTGGACACTAGAACAGGAGAGTATGTTTCTAGAGTGAAAAGAGACTGATGATGAATCAAAAAATTATTTATTATTTTCTTGTGATTCTTTTTAGTTTTTTTGTTGCCTACGGTATTAAGAATATTTTCATGCCATTCTAAAAGACGTTCTTTTATATTTTTTTATTTTCTTCGTTCTGATTTTTTTCTGATTCCGATGGTGACGCTCTTTTGCTAAAATGCTTGAAAGATTTCACCATGAACACTAAAACAAGAATTAGAACTATAATCATGGCTTCCATTGATATTCCCTTATTAGTTATTTATTTAGTGTAGAAAGGAGTTGCCCTAATTGAATGTTTTGATTTTTATTTAAATTATCTCTCCATTGAAGGTTGCATTCTTTTGGAAAGATCATCAACACAGTCGAACCTAAGTTGAAACGACTGTATTCCTCTCCTTGTTTTATGCTGACTGGTTGTCTGGCAATTTCTGCATTACTCCACTTTTTATTGATATCAGCAACATTCAATGCTGCCACCATGATCATTGAGAATTCATAATTAGCATTTTGAAAAAAACTTACCATTCTTTGATTTCTAGAGTATAAATCAGGAATACTCTTCAGTGCTTTTTCATTCACAGGGTGAAGCTCACCTGGAATAATAGTATTTTCCAGCAGCATCCCATCAACTGGCATGTGCACTCGATGATAGTTATAAGGAGCTAAATATATAGTAATGTAGGAACCATCTTTATACGTTTGTATATTTTTAGAATTAAAGTTGAGTAGTTCATTCAAATTGTATTTAGAGTTTTTGATTTGAATGAGTTCTTGACCCTCTATATTACCAAACTCTATAACCTTACCATCAACAGGGGAAACAATATTATCCTTGCCAGCCATTATAGGTCTTGCATCGTCTTGAAACTCTCTAGTAAAGAAATCATTGAAATGTTTAAATTCATGAATGGATTGTTTTTTATATTCTAATAATTCAATTTTGTAAAAATATTTGAATGTGGCAATTAGAAAAAACTTAATTATTGGGTTTGATACTCTTGAGACTAATAAAAGAAATGTTCCAAATCTCTTTTTAATATTAAATAGAATAGATTTATTAAATGAAGAATTAATGTTTTTCCTCCGCTTATTTGAGTGTTAATGTAACATCGACAAACAATCAATAGTATTACTTTGAATATAATAAGCCACAATTTGAGTATTGATGATGCAATCAAAAAAATTACTGAATTATTTGATAAGCATAAGGTTTTCTTTGGCCATGGTACAGATAATGCTGCAGATGAAGCAACTGACCTGGTCTTTTTTATTTTAAATATTGATTTCACATCTACTCAAAATTTCAATGATAGAATTATTTTAGAAGATGAATGGAAAGCAATTAATAAACTTTCTTCACTAAGAATTGAAACCAGAAAACCACTTCCTTATCTCACAAATCAAGCTTATTTTTGCCATGAGAAATTCTATGTTGATGAAAGAGTGTTGATTCCAAGATCACCCATAGCTGAAATAATTCAAAATCATTTTAACCCTTGGTTAGACGAATCAATGATTAAAACTATTTTAGAAATAGGAACAGGGTCTGGGTGCATTGCTATAGCTATGGCGAAGTATTTTGAAAACTCATTGATTACTGCAACTGATGTATCTGATGCTGCTCTTGAGGTAGCAAAAATCAATGTAAAACATTTCTTATTTGAAAAACAAATCAAACTCATTCAATCAGACTTGTTTGATAATATTCAAGGTAAATATAATCTTATTGTTTCAAATCCACCTTATGTTCCAAGAGAAGTTATGAAAAATTTACCTCAAGAATACTCCTTTGAACCCACTAAAGCCTTGTTAGCTGGTGACAATGGACTAGATTTTATTGCTAGAATACTGCATGATGCTCCTCTTTTTCTAGAAGAAGATGGGATCTTAGTTATTGAGGCTGGTGTAGCTTCTAAAGAAATGGAGAGAGAATTTAAACTACCATTTAAATGGATTGATTTTGAATTTGGTGGTGAAGGCGTTGCACTTATAGAAGCAAAACATCTTAAATAGAATTTAGTTACAATGTTAAGTATAAAGAGATAAATCATGGCAGGAAATACAATAGGTAAAATATTTACAGTGACAACCTCTGGAGAGAGTCATGGTCCTGGTATGTCTGCTATTGTTGATGGTTGTCCACCAGGAATGGAATTATCGGAAGACGATATTCAGCAAGACCTAGAGAGACGGAGACCTGGGACTTCTCGCTTTACTTCTCAGCGAAAAGAGCCTGATCAAGTTAAGATAATGTCAGGAGTTTTTGAAGGAAAAACAACAGGAACGCCAATTAATCTAGTGGTCAAAAACGTAGATCAGAAATCAAAAGATTATTCAGCCATTAAAGATAAGTTTCGTCCTGGACATGCAGATTATTCTTACTACCACAAATATGGGATAAGAGATTATAGAGGAGGGGGACGGTCATCGGCTAGAGAAACTGTAATGAGAGTTGCAGCTGGAGCGATTGCTAAGAAGTATCTCAAAGAGCGATTGGGAATGAATATATTTGGATACCTTAGCCAATTAGGACCAATTATAAGCGAATTAAAAGACAAAGATTTTATTTATACCAATCCATTCTTTTCCGGAGATCCTGAGAAAATTAAAGAATTGGAAACTTTTATGGATCAGTTAAGAAGAGAAGGGGATTCAATTGGTGCCAAAATAAATATTTTAGCCTCAAATGTCCCAGTGGGCTTAGGCGAACCCGTTTTTGATAAACTTGAGGCTGATATTGCCCATGCATTAATGAGTATTAATGCTGTTAAGGGAGTTGAGATTGGTGCTGGTTTCTCAGTAGTGACTCAAAAGGGCAGCGAGCATAGAGATGAAATTGACTCCACTGGATTTAAGCAAAATAACTCTGGAGGTACTTTGGGTGGAATTTCATCAGGACAAGATATTCTTGCTAGTATTGCATTAAAACCAACTTCTAGTATTACTAAGCCAGCTGAAACCATTGACAAGTCAGGAGATGAAACAGAAATAGCAACCAAAGGCAGACATGATCCATGTGTTGGGTTAAGAGCTACACCTATTGCTGAAGCAATGATCGCTATTGTCTTAATGGATCATTATTTGCGTCATCGAGCACAGAATATAGACGTCAATCTAACAAGTTAATTTCTAGCTATGAAAAAATATAATGTAGCTCTAATTGGTGCCACAGGAATGGTAGGGGAGTCATTGATTTCCATACTCCAAGAAAGGAAATTTCCAGTCAATAAACTTTACCCTTTAGCAAGTAAGAGATCATTGGGTAAGCAGGTTGAGTTTAATTCTCAATCCATTGAAGTGATTGATTTAGAAGAGTTTAATTTTAATGGTATCGATTTCTGTTTTTTCTCAGCTGGATCAAAAGTATCGGATCAATATGCCCCCATAGCTGCAAATGCAGGCGCTATTGTAATCGATAATACTTCTAGATATAGATATGAAGATGATATTCCATTAATCGTCCCTGAGGTGAACTCTTCCTTTCTTAAGAACTATAAAAATCGCAATATAATTGCTAACCCAAATTGCTCAACCATTCAGTTGATGGTAGCACTGGCTCCAATACATGTTTATTCACCCATCAAAAAAATTAACATAGCAACATATCAATCGGTATCAGGGGCAGGCCGAAGTGCAGTCGAATTATTGAACCGTCAACTAACAGATGTAAATTATCCAGAGCAGAATGAAAGCCCTCTCTTTGCTCATAATGTAATCCCTCAAATAGGAGATATTCAAGACAATGGGTACACATTAGAGGAAATGAAATTAGTTTGGGAAACCAAAAAAATACTTGGATCAGATGATATTAAAGTGAATGCAACTGCGGTAAGGGTTCCAGTGAGAGTTGGACATGCTGAGGCTGTTACAATTGAAACAGAAACAGATATGAACCTTTCATTAATTAAAGATTTATTAAGCAAAGCACCAAGTATCCAACTTTTTGATGATGAGTCTTACCCAATGTCTATTCTTCATGGAGAAGGCACTGATCAAGTGTTTGTAGGACGGATACGTAAAGATCTTTCCGATAAGAACTCCATTAACCTTTGGATTGTTGCAGACAATATCCGAAAAGGAGCAGCGCTAAATTCAATTCAAATTGCTGAAACAATCATCCAATCTGATTACTAAGGCATGTCTACCTCAGCAATGAAGTTAGCTTGCGGGGTTGAATACATTGGTACTCAATATTGTGGTTGGCAGTCACAAAAAGATCATGTTGCAATTCAGGATCATTTAGAAAAGGCCATAAGTAGAGTTGCAAACGAATCCATTAGAATTCATGGCTCAGGAAGAACTGATAGTGGCGTGCATGCTTATGAGCAAGTTTTTCATTTTACCTCCCATGCCAAGAGGGAGAAAAATCAATGGATCGATGGTATTAACTCTAATTTACCTAAGGATATTCTTATTCGGTGGGTTAAAGAAGTGCCTATTGAATTTGATGCAAGAAGATCAGCACTTTTTCGTCGTTATGATTACTTGATAGAAAATAATAGGCCAAGTGTTTTTTTAAAAGGAAGATCTCTTTTTGTTTATAAAAAACTCAACCTTATGTCTATGAAAAAAGCAGCCAATCACTTAATTGGGAAAAATGATTTTTCTTCATTTAGAGCCTCCAGTTGTCAATCTAATAATCCCACACGTGAGATGAAATCAATATCTGTTGTTCAAGAAGATCAGTTAAGAATTGAATTTATTGCTAATGCCTACCTGCATCATATGATTAGAAATATAATGGGGACATTAATCGATATTGGCCATGGGAAAATAGAGGCTGATATGATGAAAGAAATACTGGATGCAAAAGACAGAAAATTGGCTTCAAAAAAAGTATCTGCCGATGGGTTGTATCTCTTTAGTGTAAAATATCCTGAAAAATATCAATTGCCTACCATTGGCATTTAGATAAGATAAGTTAATTGAATTTTGAAAATGATATTTACTAAAAGCATAGGAAGAAAATAGACAATGAGTTGGTTTGAAAAAATAGTTCCCTCGATGATTAAGACCAAAAAAAAACAAAGGTCTAAATCAGTTCCTGAAGGCGTTTGGGTGACATGCGATGAATGCAAAGCACAATTGTATAGGGCAGAGTTGGAAAGAAATCTACATGTTTGCAATCAGTGTAATCATCATATGAGAATAGGAGCAAGGTATCGTCTCGAGAACTTTTTTGATAAAGGAACCATAAAAGAATATTTCAATAATCTTATTTCTACAGATCCCTTGAAGTTCAGAGACACTAAAAAATACAAAGATCGATTAACTGAGTCCAAGAAGAAGTCAGGAGAAAATGATGCTTTATTAGTCATGAAAGGATCTGTAAAGGGTATTGAGATGGTTGCTTGTGCATTTGAATTTAATTTTCTAGGTGGTTCAATGGGCTCAGTGGTTGGTGAGAAATTTCTTCGAGGAGTGAATCTTAGTATAGAAAATAAAACACCTTTTATTTGTTTTACTGCAAGCGGAGGAGCAAGAATGCAAGAAGCTTTTCTTTCACTGATGCAATTAGCCAAAACAACCTCAGCATTGGTTGAGTTGGATTATGAGAAATTACCTTATATCTCTGTTATGACTGATCCCACAACAGGAGGAGTATCGGCAAGTATAGCAATGCTTGGTGATATCAATATTGCAGAACCGGGAGCATTGATTGGATTTGCCGGCCCCAGAGTAATTGAGCAAACAGTTGGAGAAAAATTACCTGAGGGATTTCAAAGAAGTGATTTTCTAATGGAAAAAGGCGTTCTTGATATGATTGTTGATCGCAGAGAGATGAGAAATACTATTTCTCAGTTGATCTCTACTTTGACTCAAAAAGAAATTCAAGAGGATTAGCATCAATATAAAGGAATCTTAAATGGAAAGCTGGGGTCTCCATGAGTGGTTAGAATATCAGGAAACTTTGAATCCTAATGATATTGATCTTGATCTTTCTCGAATAGAAAAAGTATATAAAAAGCTAGATATATTACCTCCAAAAGATAAGAAATTCTTAATTGCAGGGACCAATGGCAAGGGAACAACTGTTGCCTTTATTGAAGATCTTCTAATCAATAGAAATTTAAAAGTTGGATCCTATACCTCTCCACATTTAATTAGCTATAACGAAAGAATTACCATCAATAAAGAAATGGTAAAGGATTCTGATTTAATTAAAGCATTTAAAACCATAGAGTCAGTCAGGGATAATGTACCTCTTACTTATTTTGAATTTGGAACATTGGCAGCTTTTTTAACCTTAACCCAAGCTAAATGCGATGCATGGGTGATAGAGGTTGGTTTGGGTGGCAGACTGGATGCTACGAATGTTCTAGAACCCACAATGTCTATTATTACTAATATTGCTTTAGATCATCAAGAATGGCTAGGGAACAGTTTAGAACAAATTGCTAAAGAGAAAGCAGGAATAATTAAACCATCAATACCTATCATTTATGGAGATGACTCCATGGAGAAAATAATTAGAAACATCGCTAACACTAACGATTCTGATTTATTTATAGGGGGTGTTGATTTTTCACTGGTTAATAAAAATGAAGGATCAGCCTGGTATGGTTTATTTAATAGTATTGATAATATCAATGCTCCTAAAACATGGGGCCCTGCTGAATATCAAAATTTAGCCACAGCTTTAACTGCCATCGAGTTGCAAGATGAAAATCTTTTACCCAATGAGAGTGAACTTAATCTTATTTTGAAGAAATTCTACTTACCCGGTAGATTTGAAAAAATAGAGAAGAATTTAACATGGATTCTAGACGTTGCTCATAATCCACAAGCAGCCAATAATCTATTCAAGCGACTGGAATTACTGCCCAAGATAGGAGCTAAGTATATGATCATAAGTATGATGAAAGACAAGGATATTTCTGGTTTTATTGACGTTTTCTCAGACGTTATCTCAGAATGGATTGTCTGCAAGATGGATACAGAAAGGTCATTAACATCACATGAATTATCTGAGAAACTGGTTACATTTGGTTTGTCTAATGTTACTGTTATGACTGAACCTAAAAAAGCTTTTAATTATGTTAAAGGAATTGCATCGAAGGATGATATAGCAATTGTTACTGGCTCCTTCGAATTAGTAGGTCCAGCAATAAGTTGGTTTGACTCAGTTCAATAAAAATATGAAAGAAAAATTAATTGGTTTTACAACTCTAGCAATAATTATTGTTATGCTTTTGCTTAATTTATTGCAGGGAAGGGGAATGGAAAATCTCAATCAGTACAGAGAGAAACAAACGAATATCATTACTCAAGATGATTTTAAAAAAGAACAATTCAACCCCAACTGGACCCTTCAGATAGCAGCATTTAATAATTATGAAGAGGCATTGAAACTTGCGAAGGAGCTGGAAAAAATAAGAATGAAAGTTCTTATCAGCGAAAGAAAAGTAGAGAATAGTAAGATATATAGAGTCAGAATTTTACAAAAAAATGAAAACGATAAAATGAAAAGCACAATCAAAAGATTGGAAAAAAATAATTACAGTTATCAGGTATTAAAACTCAGTCAGCAATGATCAATCATTTTGTTATTCCTAACTTTTATATACCTCTAAATTTTTTTGGTTCAGATCAATCCATCGCAATGTTGGATTTTATTTTTATAGCAATTTTACTGATTTCTTTAGTCATTGGTCTTTATAGAGGCTTCATTAAAGAGATATTATCTTTACTAACATGGATTATAGCTTTCTGGGCTACCTTTAGTTTTGATTCTCAACTTGAGATTTATTTTGCCTCCACCATTGCAACAGAAGCTTCAAGAATATGGTTATCAAGACTTATTATATTAGTGGTTGTCCTGCTTTTTGGAGCTTATATAAATAAACTTTTTTCTAAGATAAGTTGGAAATTTGCGGGTAATGTATTTTTTGGTTTAGGATTTGGCCTTCTAAGAGGACTTATTTTAATTGCAATTCTCATTTTAGTTCTTGAAGACAGTGGGCAATACAATGAAGCTTGGGTTCAGAATGCAATGTTATTAGAATTTGCAGAAAATATTTCTGATTTTTTTAATAATATTTTTATTGAACAGTATGGTTAATATGACATTATAGCTTTGAATTATAAATGGGGGAGTAATTTGAATGTGTGGATTAGTTGGAATCGTAGCTAACCATCCTGTCAATCAGGAAATTTATGATGCTTTAACTGTTCTGCAGCACAGGGGACAGGACTCATCCGGTATCATGACCGATGATAATGGAGTCTTGTGTTTAAGAAAAAGTAATGGTCTGGTCAGCGATGTTTTTTCACAAGAAGATATGGCTACGCTCAGAGGCAATATTGGAATTGGTCATGTCAGATACCCCACAGCTGGTTCTTTAAGTTCAACAGAAGCTCAACCTTTCTATGTCAATACTCCATTTGGAATATCCTTGGCACACAATGGTAACTTGGTTAATACCAATGAGCTGAGAGATCATCTTAAAAAAGTTGATAAGAGGCATTTAAATACAGAATCTGATACGGAAGCTCTACTTAATCTATTTGCTCACGAGGTACAAATACAGAACCTTGAAGAAGTGACACCTCAATCAATATTTGATGCAACTGAGAAAGTTTTTAATAGATGCTCAGGAGGATACGCCGTAGTAGCAATGATATTGAATCATGGATTGATTGCTTTTAGAGATCCTAATGCCATTAGACCCCTTGTTATTGGAGTCCGTGAATCCAATGAAGGTAAGGAGTATATGGTAGCTTCTGAAAGTGTTGCTCTTGATGTAGTGGGTTTTTCTTTGTTGAGAGATGTTTTACCAGGCGAGGCTATATTTATTGATACTGGAGGTAATTTTTATTCGAAACAATGCGTTGAACCCAAAAGTTACACTCCCTGTATTTTTGAGTTTGTTTATTTTGCGAGACCCGATTCTATAATCGATGGAATGTCGGTTTATAAATCAAGACTAAAGATGGGAGAGTATTTAGCTCAAAGCATTATAGAAAAAGGTTTGCATCATGAAGTTGATGTAGTAATCCCCATTCCTGATACCAGTAGAACAAGTGCACTCCAAGTAGCACATCATCTTGGGGTTAAATACAGAGAAGGTTTTATCAAGAATAGATACATTGGCAGAACGTTTATTATGCCTGGACAAGATAAAAGAAAGAAGTCAGTTAGACAGAAACTCAATCCAATTGAACTTGAACTAAAAGATAAAAATGTACTGCTTATTGATGATTCAATAGTTAGGGGTACAACATCGAAGCGAATTATAGAAATGACAAGAAGCACTGGAGCAAAAAAAGTATTTTTTGCATCCGCAGCCCCTCCAGTAAAATACCCCAATGTTTATGGTATTGATATGCCAGCATCGAGTGAATTGATTGCAAGTGGAAAGAGTGAAGAAGAATTAGCTGGTTTTATTGGTGCAGATTGGTTAATTTATCAAACTCTAGACGATCTCATTGAGGCTGTAAAATTTGATGAAACCGGCGTTCAAGCCTTTGATACTTCATGTTTTTCAGGAGAATACGTGACCAATGATATTAGTCAGAAATACCTGAAATCACTTGAGTCAAAAAGAAGCGATGATGCTATTAGAGAGTCTGAGCAGTTAAGAAAGCAAATTGAAATTAATGATCCTTCAATCTCTGCTAATTAATAAGATCAATTAAAACTGGATCCTCATTAGACCAATCTAAGATAATTACACTTTCATCCGTCCAGTCACCAAGAACGAAACGTTCGCAATAATGATTATTGCTTTCAATGATATGTTTAGCGGGTCTATGGGTATGGCCATGGATAATTAAATCAACTTGATGGGCATTAATTACTTTTTCTATAGTTGCTTGATTGACATCCATTATAGTCATTGATTTCTTTTCTTTAGAGTTCTGACTGGCATCTTTGGCCTCTCCTGCAATTTTTAATCTTTTACTTATAGGAAAACCCAAAAAATCCTTTTGCCAATCTTTATTTCGCACAATTTTTCTAAACATTTGATACTCAGTATCATCAATGCAGAACTCATCGCCATGAGAGACCAGAACTTTTTTATTTTTATAAGTAAAAACATATGGATCAGAAATTAATTCCACACCGGTTTCTTCTAAGAATTTATTTCCGATTAAGAAGTCACGGTTGCCATATAGGAAATAAGTTTTTATATTACTAGTTGTAAGTTCCAAAAGTGCACTCTTAATGTATTGATGTAATGGTGTTTCATGATCATCTCCAACCCAGGATTCAAATAAATCACCAATGATATAGAGCTCAATATCATCTTTATTATTTTTTATGAGGCTCTCAAGATAGGATTTAAACATAGATGTAATAAGAGGCTGATCATCATTAAGATGGAGATCAGAGATAAAAACTTTTTTCATTTATTACCCTCTTTAACTCAGAGTATCGATTAATTGATTCGAGAAGCCTCTAAAACAATCACTGGAGAGATCGGAACATCTTGCATTCCGTTCATTGATTGAGTTGCACTTCCAGCAATCATATCAATTACATTAAACCCTTCAATCACTTCACCAAACACTGCATAGCCCCATCTGGTAGCCATAGGGTCTAATGTAAAATTATCAACCAAGTTAATATAAAACTGAGAGCTCGCTGTATGTGGATCTGTTTCTCTTGCCATAGCTATTGTCATTCTTCTATTACTAAGGCCATTACCCGATTCATTGATAATATTAGGGTAGGTTTCTTTTGATTCCAGGTCTGAAGTGAAGCCACCACCTTGAATAACAAAGCCTTGGATCACTCTATGGAAAACAGTGTTCTCAAAAAAATCATCTTCAATGTAACGAAGAAAATTCTCAACCGTGAGTGGAGCTCTATTTCTATCCAGTTCAATTATGAATGATCCTGATGTAGTCACTATTTTAATTTGAGGGTAATTTTCTGATGCAATGTTTTCATTGATTATTAATAAAAATGCTAATGTTATTAATATTGATTTTTTTAGATATTTTTTCATTTTTTAATTAAATATTAATCCACTTATCGGATGAAATCTTCCTTTCTTTTTTGTTATCACTCATGTTAATGCTCGAAGCAATGAGTGTATTTTTTAAAAGCATGGCCACTGTCATTGGTCCAACTCCACCTGGCACAGGTGAGATCCATGAAGCTTGCTCTTTTGCAGTTTTAAAATCAACATCGCCAGTAACTTTGCCATTTTCATCTCGATTGATACCAATATCAAAAACAACAGCATCTTTCTTAATCCAGTTACCCGGTATGATTCCTATCTTACCAACCGCAACGGCTAAGATTTCCGCTTGATTGACAAAACTTTCTAAATTTTTAGTAAATTTGTGACATACCGTTGTGGTAGCTCCTCTTAATAATAACTCTAGCGCAAGAGGTCGCCCTACCAAATTAGATGCACCCACTATCACAGCATGCTTTCCCATTGGATCAATGCCAATGGAATCAAGCATAGTAATAACACCAATGGATGTGCAAGGTCTCAAGACTGGTATCCTTTGCATCAGCCTTCCTATGGTGTAAGGATGAAAACCATCAACATCTTTAATCGGATCTATTGATTCAATAATCTTTGTTTCGCTTATATGATCTGGAAGAGGAAGTTGTACCAGAATTCCATGAACTTCAGAATTATTATTGAGTGATTTAACTAATTCTATTAATTCTTTTTCAGATGTATCTTCAGGTAGATCATGATTGAATGATTTCATTCCTACTTCTTCACAGGCAATTCTTTTGTTTCTAACATAAATTGCGGAGGCTGGATTATCTCCAACTATAACAACTGCCAAACCAGGAGGACTTATTCCATCATTAATATTCTTAGCAATACTTTTCTTAATTTCAGAAATAGTTTCTTGAGCTATTTTTTTCCATCTATTATATTTGCTGTCATTATCTGTCCTAAAAAAGGTAATA
>JAQWQE010000024.1 GCA_029244925.1 Gammaproteobacteria bacterium
CGTTACAATCTTAGATTGTTTATAGGCTAGTTAGATAGTAATCTACGCTTCTTAAATAATCTAAGACTGAACTACTAACGAATGGAAAGTATTAAGTCAGGATACAAATTGAAAAGATCTAAAATATTAATTATTTCTCTCATGCTATTTCCGTTAATTGGAAATACAACCTCCTTGATTGATGTTTATGAAGATGCATTAGTCAATGATCCTTTATTAAAAGAGGCCTTAGCAAATAAAGAAGCAATATCGGAATTTAGACCTCAAGCAAGAAGTCTTTTGCTTCCTCAGATCAATGCAACTGGTTCTTATTCTGACAGTGATGTCAATGGAAAAAGTACTTTCCAACAACAAACTGCAGTTGGAACGGTTACGAACACAACGGGTTTCCTGCAAGAGTCAGAAACAACCCAATGGGAAGTCTCTATAAGGCAAACAATCTTCGATTTTGGGGCTTGGATGACATTGAAGAAAGCCAATAAAACTGTTGCTCAGTCTGAGATTGATTATTTAGCTGCAGAACAGGCATTAATGGTAAGAGTTGCTACTGCTTATTTTAATGTACTAGCAGCACAAGATACGCTGGAATCAGAACAAGCAGCCAGACAAGCAATTGAAAAACAATTAGATCAATCGAGAAAAAGATTTGATGTGGGCTTAATTGCCATCACAGATGTGCAAGAAGCACAGGCAGCTTATGATCAATCCATTGCTAATGAAATCATTGCCAAAAGAAATCTTGCAACCTCTAAAGAATCACTAAGAGCAATCACTGATAATTACCCTAGTAATCTCTTAAAGCCAGACAATAATCTGCCTCTGATTATGCCAAATCCTCAAAGTGAAACTGAGTGGGTCAATACATCTTTAGAGCAAAACTTGAACTTCCTTTCTGCTCAACTAGGAACCGAGATAGCTAGAAGCGAAGTAAAGGTTCAAAGATCAGGCCATTTCCCAACAATAGGAGTGCAAGCTCAAAAAAGGGAAACGGTTAGCGATAGCTTTAGATCAGACAGTGGAGGTGATTTTAATCCTGCTGACACAGAGAATATCAATGAAGGGGTCGGTGTTCAGGTGACAGTGCCAATCTTTAGTGGTGGACAAACATCATCAAGAGTCAGACAAGCTGTTGCACAACATAGAGCAACTAAAGAAAAGTTAGAAAGAGTAGGAAGGGAAACCACAAGAAATGCTAGAGATTCATACTTAGGTGTCATATCAGGTATTGCAACTGTCAAAGCTTTACAACAATCGGTTAAGTCATCAGCCACTGCCCTTCAAGCTACTGAAGCAGGCTATGAAGTGGGTACGAGAACCACTGTTGATGTGTTAGATGCAAGAAGAAGGTTGTACTCCTCTCAAAGAAACTTAGCTGTAAGTAAATACGATTATCTTAAAAATATCATCCAGCTGAAACAAGCAGCAGGAACTTTATCAAAAGATGATCTAGTTCAGATTAATAATTGGTTAAAATAGATTTCTATCAATTAATGGCTTGATCAACTCAAATATTTTTTCAGTAGACCCTTTATTCTCTTCTATTACTTTTAACCCACCTAGTATCATCTTGTCGGATTTTTCCTTATTTTGAGTGATCTTATTGATTGATGTTGCAAGCTCTAAAGAGCCTTTGACTATAACTAAAGCATTATTTTGTTTCAATTTTTGAGATATATCTTTGATATTATTTATACAAGGTCCTGTGATTATTGGAGTCTTTAAGGATGCTGGTTCCAGCAGATTATGCCCTCCTACACTAAATAAGCTACCGCCTACAAATGAGGCATTAGCTATTGAATAGAATAAGTTAAGTTGACCCAAGCTATCCAATAATAAGATCTCCTTATTATCTAAATTTTTCAAGCCTTCACTCCAGGAATGAAAATTGAACTTTTTATGTTTGATAATCTTTTTTACAGCAGTAAATCGATCTGGGTTTCTAGGTGCAATCACTAATAAAGCATTTGGATTATCCTTTAATACTAATCTATGGGCCTCTAAAACCACTTCTTCTTCTCTTTCATGAGTACTGCCAGCAACCCAAATTGTTCTGGCTTGAAAGTAGTTTTCTTTTAATTCTTTTGCTTCTTCCACGGACTCACTTGGAATTTCTATATCAAACTTTATATTGCCTGTAACTTTTATCTTATGGGAATCAGAGCCCAGGGAAATAAATTTTTCTGTATCTTCTTGCGTTTGTGCACCAATAATAATTCCTTCGGATACTGTCTTTTGAAAGAGCTTGAATAAAATTCTATACAAACTAATAGATCGATCAGAAACACAAGCGCTTGCAAGTACCAAAGGCACTTTATAGGCACCGCAATAATGAAAAATATTAGGCCACAACTCAGTTTCAATTATTATTGCTATCTCAGGATTGAAATACTTAAAGAATCGTATCACTGAACCTTTAGTATCATAAGGTAGATAGACATGATCAACTTTATTACCAAATAACTCTTTAACTAATCTAGACCCAGAAGGAGTTGTTGTCGTTATTAAGACTCTTTTTTGAGGAAAATTTATTCTTAGTTTATTGATTAATGGGATTGCCGCTTTGACTTCTCCATATGAAACTGCATGAACCCATAAAATATTTTGTGGTTTTTCTCCTTTGTAAAAACCAAACCTTTCACCAATACGCTGCAAGTATGTAAGGTCATTAAAGGACTTAAACAGCATATGAATTAAAACTATGGGTAAAACTAAATAAGTGGCAATGATATACAGGATTCTCATCTATATAGCTTATATTGTTTGAGTCATTAAGATTGCAAAACTATGAACTAGATTACTAGTTGTTATTTCAACAGGCAAGTAAGTAGATTAATTATAATTGAGTTTGGATATTATTGAATCCAGTTAAAAATACCTTATTATGATCTTCCGTAATCTACTTTTGTATAATTAATTTTTATTTCCTTAAAGCCTTCAGAAAAAGCATCCACTATCTCCGCTTTAATTCCATTTCTAACACAGTTTAGGTCTCTTACCTCTAATGCTAGTCTTCCAACTTCCTCCAGTGGCATATCTGTTCCATTCCTAATATCACCTTCTGTGTTCCATATCTTCCCATTTATTTCATACATTCTAGTTATAAAATTTTCAACTTCATCAGAACTGGGTAATTCTTTCTTATATGTTTCTAGTTCCTCATTGACATCTTCATTAGTTCTTTCTGATTTCAACATAGTGATAGTGTACCTATCTATAATTTCTGACAGTGGCATTTTCATAGGAATTCTCTATATATATTTATAAGTAATTAAATAATGATTAGCCACATTTTGAGTGGCCACAATTTAGACATGTCTCACACCCATCCATCATAACCATAGCTACAGTGCTGCAATGTCCACATAATCTAGAGCCTTCAGGGAAAGATTCATTTACAAATGCATCTTTCTGTCTGTTTCTATTTTCAAACTCTTGTTTTTTTTCTTCTATTAATTTTTTCTGATGTTGATCAAGAACTTCCTCTGAAATAATTCCGATAGCTTTAAAGTGCTTTTCAATAACATAGCCTAATTCAGCTATTATTGAAGGCATATACCTTCCCTCACCAGCAAAATAGCCTCCTGCTGGATCAAAAACTGCTTTCAACTCTTCAACAAGAAATGCAACATCACCGCCTTTCCTGAATACAGAAGACAAAACACGCGTTAGAGCAACAATCCATTGATAATGATCCAAGTTTTTAGAACTGATAAATATTTCATAAGGTCTTAGTTTCTCATGCTCAGTATCTGGATTGAGCACAATATCATTAATTGTTATGTACATAGCATGGTCTGAGACAGGAGGCTTTATTTTATATGTGGTTCCCTTAAGCAAATCTGGTCGCTCCAGTCTTTCATGCATCCTAACAACATTGGCTTCATTTTTTTGCTCTTCTGATAAATGGAGCTTAGCTTGCTCAAAATCTTGCTGATTTTTTTTAGAGCTGACTCTATACCCAACAATTTTGTTTTTTATTTTTATAGTTGACATTTATATTCGATTAAAACTTTCCGTAATAACCTTCTTTTAAGGCATCAAAAAGGTTGGCAGCACTGTGAGTTTCCCCATCGTATTCTATCTCCTCATCACCAGGAACTTCTATCTCTTCTCCATTCTCTAATACAAATGTGTACATTGTATTTTTAAGATCTTTTTCTTTAACCAAAACGCCTTGATGAACTTCAGGATTAAAACGGAAAGTTGTACAGCCTTTCAAACCTTTCTCATGAGCATAAAGATAAATATCCTTAAACTCTTCAAATTCAAAATCAGTAGGCACATTGGCTGTTTTTGAAATAGAAGAATCTATCCATTTTTGTGATGCACTTTGAACATCTACATGTTGCTTAGGAGAAACATCCTCTGCGCTAATAAAATAATCTGGTAATCGATTATCAGAATCTGGTTCAGCATTGATATCAGCTTTGGGGTTGATCCTATCGATATAAGATAGCAATTCAAAAGAATAAACATCTACTTTCTCTTTTGTTTTTTTCTTTTCTCTAATCACATTTCTAAAATAATGATGTGCAAAACTAGGCTCTATACCATTGCTAACATTATTACCTATGGATAAAGAAATTGTCCCTGTTGGGGCTATAGAACTATGATGTGTAAACCTTGCTCCTACTCTAGACAATTCATCTACTAATTCAGGATCTTCTGAAGCTATTTTTTGCATATATTTACTGTATTTAGCATGCAAAACACTGCCCTTTATTTTATCGCCTACTACAAAACCATCGTCTAACATTTCAGGTCTATGACTTAGCATCTCTTTTGATACAACAAAATCTTCTGTTAAAATCGGAGCAGGTCCCTTTTCTTTTGATAACTCAAGTGCGGCTCTCCAGCCAGTTAGAGCTAAATTCTTGCTAACTTCTTCTGTAAAACTCAATGACTCTTCTGATCCATATTTCATCTGCAACATTGTCATAGTAGACCCCAAACCTAGAAATCCCATCCCATGTCTTCTTTTTCTCAATATTTCATTTCTTTGTTGTTGTATCGGTAGTCCATTGATCTCTACAACATTATCCAACATACGTGTAAACACAACGACAACTTCATTAAAGATATCCCAGTCAAATGAAGCCTTTTCTGTAAATGGATTATTGACAAAACGAGTTAAATTAACAGACCCAAGCAAGCATGATCCATATTCAGGGAGAGGTTGCTCTCCACAAGGATTGGTAGCTCTGATGTTTTCATCAAACCAGTTATTATTCATTTCATTAACTTTATCAATCAAAATAAAGCCGGGTTCTGCATAATCATAAGTAGAAGCCATAATTAAATCCCATAGCTTTCTTGCTTGTATGACTTTGTATATTTTACAAGCTACAAGACCTTCTTCATTCGTCAAATAGCCATCAGTTTTAACCCATTCTTTCCAAATAATCTTTGTTTGATCATTAAGATCAATCTCTTTAGATTCTGGTAAACTAGGATCAAGAGGGAAAATCAATGGCCAGTCACTATCCTCCCTAACAGCCTTCATAAACTCTTCTGTAATAAGTAATGACAAATTAAATTGCCTTAACCTACCGTCTTCTCTTTTTACTTTAATAAAATCTTCAACATCAGGATGACTGACATCAAATGTTCCCATTTGTGCTCCTCGCCTACCTCCAGCAGATGAGACCGTGAAGCAAGTCTTATCATAAATATCCATAAATGATAAAGGGCCTGAGGTATACGCACCTGCTCCTGTAACATAAGCTCCTTTTGGTCTTAATGTTGAAAACTCATATCCAATGCCACAGCCTGCCTTAAGAGTTAACCCTGCTTCCGTTACTTTCTCAAGAATACCTGTCATTGAATCTTGTATAGAACCAGACACAGTACAATTTATTGTTGAAGTTGCTGGTTTGTATTTTTCAGCGCCTGCATTCGAAATGATTCTTCCTGCTGGAATAGCGCCAGATCTTAGAGCCCAAAGAAATTTTTCTGCCCACTCTTCTTGTTGGTCAGTTTCCTCAACACCAGCCAAAGAAGTTGCAACTCTGCCAAAAGTATCATCCATATTTAGATCTATCGCATCGCCTGTTTCATCTTTTAAACGGTATTTTTTATCCCAAATATCGAGAGATGCAGTTTGATGCTCTAAGTCAAAGGTTTTTGATTGTTTTTCTTTGAATGCTGAAGACACTATTGTGATTTACTCTTTTAATTATCCAATTTATTTATGTGGTAAAGTCTCTAAAATCACAAAAAAAGTCCAAATGTAATGCACAAGATGTTGTGTTTAGTTCTTATTAGATTATTGCGGATTTTAGGATAATGTCAAGGACTTTTGAAAATAGGTAGTATTTGTATGAAATACATATATATCAATACTTTATATCATTATTTAATAAAATTATTTAAAAAATATATAAATTTATTTTATAATTATTTTCAATATCCTAGATACAAGATGTAGTGTTTATCTTATCCACCTACAATTAGCATGTTATGCACAATTTATTCACAGTTTTAGTGTTATTATCAAAAAAGAATAAATTATGAACATACATAAACGAAGGTATTGCAATAGTCAATTATAGGCTATCATTTCACATCAATTAACGTTAATAATAGTTCAACTTAGGTCACTTATGAAAAAAATTAATTCTTTATCCTTGTTATTCATAACATTAATCATAATTAATGTGGGCAATAATATTTCAAACCATATTGAAGCTCATGAAATCAATAATCTTGGTCAATCTTCTCTAGCTGAGTTGGTAGACGAATCGTCACCTTCTGTTGTTAGAATTGCAATTAGAGGAAAAGTTGCAACACAAAGAAATCCATTCTCAGATGATCCATTTTTTGAACGATTTTTTGGACAGCCACAAATGCCTAGAGAAAGAGAATTTGGAGGTGGTGGTTCCGGTGTTATTGTAGATGGTAGTAACGGATATATCATTACCAATCATCATGTTATTGGGCGAGCAGATGAAATAAAAGTTTTTACTAAAGATGGTAACGAATACTTAGCAGAAGTAATGGGCTCAGATCCAGGTACAGACATAGCAGTATTACAAATAACAGAGTTAGATAAAACGCTTAAAGCAATTCAATTGGGCGATTCAAATTTATTACGTGTGGGTGATTTTGCCTTAGCAATTGGTGCACCTTTTGGCTTAAGTCAAACTGTGACTTCAGGAATTATTAGTGCCCTTGGTAGGCCTCAAATGAGTACCGATGGTTATGGTGATAGCATTCAAACTGATGCAGCGATTAATCCAGGAAACTCAGGTGGAGCATTGATTAACCTAGAGGGAGAGTTGGTTGGTATCCCTAGCTCTATCTTTACTAGAGGCGGTGGCAATATTGGAATTGGCTTTGCCATACCAGTGAATACCGTTAAAAATATTATGAACCAAATCATTAACTTTGGTTCAGTTAAAAGAGGACTCCTTGGAGTTATTATTAGCGATATCAATAAAGAGATAGCAGATCAACTGGGCATTGAAGCGACGAAAGGAGCATTAATACAAGAGGTTTCTCCCGATTCTGCTGCTGAAATTGCTGGTTTAGAAGCTGGTGATGTCATTATTGAAGTGAATAAAAAAATTATCACAAACTCAAGTGACTTAAGAAATACAATCGGCTTAAAAAGAAGTGGAGAATCAGTCAATATGATAGTTTTAAGAGACAATAAAGAACTAAATATAGCAGCAGAACTTGGAGAATTAGTAGCTCAAGAACCTATAAAAGCTGATGAACTAAATTCACTATTAGCTGGAGCTGAATTATCAGACTATATACCTGAAGGTAAAATTAAAGCCGAAGGTGTAGTAATTTTATCGGTTGAAGCAAATAGTAATGCAGCAAATGCACGATTACAGAAAGGAGATATTATCTGGTCTGTAGGAAGAACGGAGATCAAAAATTTATCTGAATTTAAATCAATTATTAAAGATAAAGATATCTTAGTTCTAAGAGTTAACAGAATGGGACGGCAGCTAATAATTCAGATGAGAAAATAAAGTAGATCTCGTTTATCATAAAAAAATGCAAATATACTTAGTTGGAGGTGCAATAAGAGACCGTCTATTAGGTTTCCCTCCTCCCAATGAAAATGATTGGGTCGTGGTTAATGGAACTCCTGAGGATCTAGATAGCAGAGTGTATAAAAAAGTCGGTAAATCTTTTCCGGTATATATTAATCCTCATACAGGGGATGAATATGCACTCGCTAGAAAAGAAAGTAAGACTGGTGTTGGTTATCATGGGTTTGATTTTGATGCCAACCCAAACATTACACTGGAAGAAGATTTAGCTAGAAGAGATTTGACAATTAATGCCATAGCTGAAGATGAAAATGGTCTCCTCATTGATCCATATAAGGGTCAAGAAGACTTAGACAATAGAAAACTTAGACATGTCTCACTTGCCTTTAAGGAGGATCCTCTTAGAGTTCTTAGAATTGCTAGATTTAAAGCAAAGCTTCACAATCTAGGTTTCACCATTGCTGAAGATACATACAGTTTAATTACTGAAATAGTTGAAAGTGGAGAATTATTAGCATTGGTTCCTGAAAGAATTTGGCTAGAAACAGAAAAGACATTAAAGCATTCTAGGTTTGATCAATATTTTAAAACACTCATTAAAATCAATGCTCTAGATCAGATTTATCCTGATCTTGCCGGATTACAAAAGGATTTTTTTTCAAACATTATCTTTCAACAAGCGTCGCAAGAAATGGTATCAACAAAATATAGATTTGCTGTTATCTTCTATGCTCTTCTTAAAGAAAAAAACAGTGATATTAAAGAGATAATTGAATCTATGCAGAAAAGTATGAATTTTCCAAACAGCTATAAAGAAATCCCTTTATTATTGAATAACTCATTTTCATTAATCGATAAAGATATCAGCAAATTTACTCCGGAACATATACTTACAATTATTGAAAAGCTCAATGCCCTGAAGAAACCTGAAAATCTACAAGCTATCTTTCAATTAATAGACATGGATCTTGATAAAAATTTTAATGATAAAAAAGAACTTTTAGAAAAGTCTTTAACATCTGCTCTCACTATACAAATCAGTAATATTGAAGAAGAAGGACTTCAAGGCAGCGATATAGGTCTAAAACTGAGAGAATTAAGACTTAATAAAATTCAAGAATCTTTATAAATTAAATTGGACGACCTAAACTATTTAAAACATTAAGGTTATTTATCAATGGATATTGACGAATAATTCTCCATGATTCAATGTCTCCTTGTCCTGTTTCAGCAACAGTGATTTTGTCCAAAACTAAACACTCAGGAAGAGTCAAAAGATGATCAATTACAATTTGTTTAACAATCTGGTTTTTTAAGCCATAAAACAAACTAATATGAGGGAAAAAATCTTCGCTACTTACCTCTAATAAGTCATCTAAGTTCATTTTTAAGGTATTGAGTTTATTTGTGTTTTCAATCTCGACAAATAGTGACTGGAAAAAGAGATCTTTCATACCATACGATCTTGGTTTTATTGAAAATTGTTTGTTCTTTAGAGCAAAAGTGTCAATTCTCTCTAAAACACCTGAACTGAGGTCAAAAAAAGGACCGGATAAGGTCAGGTGTAGAATAAAAGATGGGCCTTGAAGCTCATCGTGAACTATTCGCTGAATTTTATTTAAAATTGAGCTAGAAGCTTCATCAAATTGGCCCCAAATCCAATAGCGTCTTTCCGTATTTTCATTACTCACAATCTCTGCTCCTGTTATAAAGTAAGAAAAATAATTACACCTAAAAAGATTCGGTAGATGACAAACGGCAACATACCAATTCTCTCGACAAAGCTAATGAACCATTTGATGGTTAAGTAAGCGATCACAAAAGAGATTCCTATGCCTAAAAGAAGATCCGAGTAATCAAATATCATATCCTCTATTTGACTGAACTCATAGATTCCAAGTATGTTGCCAGCAATAATGACTGGTATCGATAATAGGAAAGAAAATCGAGCTGCCTCTGTTCTGGAGAAACCCAGAAAAAGTGCTGCTGTTATTGTAATTCCAGATCTGGATGTTCCAGGAATTACTGCTAAGATTTGTGATAAACCAATGATCAAGCCTAAACCGACTGTCATTACTTTCTTTTCAATTGCCAAATGAGCTTTTCTATCAGAGAGATACAATAAAACTCCAAAGAAAACAGTAGCCAGAGCTATAACAAAAGGAGATCTTAGATTCTCCTCAATAAAACCGCTAAATAAACCTCCTACGATCACTATTGGTAAAGTAGCAATAGTGATAACACCCAATGGTGAATTAATTAGAGTGCTGATATCTTTGAAATGAGAATGGTTAAACATCTGATAAATATCATTCTTAAAATAGAAAATTACTGCCAGTAGTGTTCCGAAATGTAGCGATATGTCAAAAATTAAACCTTGATCATTCCATCCTAGAATTTTAGACAATAGAATTAAATGAGCAGAACTTGAAATAGGCAAAAATTCGGTTAACCCTTGAATCATTGCTAGAAGTATTGTTTGAATGGTTTCCATATTTTTGAGTTATAACATATACCTAAGATCTTTTACTGCTTCTAAGTGTTCAATATTACATTCTTTGCTCAGCAGCATACACTTAAAACTTTCTCCCATAATATTGGGCAAAAATAATTGCTTGATTTGCTGATTCATTCTAATACGTTCTTCATCATCAGTCTCAGAATTAATGGATTCTAATATATCAGCACTCATTAAGAAATCAGCTTGGTGACAATAGAGCTCCACTTGGTAACCTAGATTGAATGCAGAATCAGCCAGTAAACTAAAATCTACAGAAGCAGATATATCTTGTAGGCCTGGATAAATATATGGGTCTAAATGAGCTTTATTTTGAAAATGACAAATCATATTCCCATTATCTATTTCTGAAGAATAATAATCCTTTCTTGCATAACCATAATCTATAAACAAGGCGATACCAGACTTTAACCCTTTATTAATGCTTTTAAACCAATCTTCAAAATCAACTCGAATTTCAGAGACAGACCTTGAAGTAAATGATCTGCCAATGTCATTTTCTATATTTTTAATAGCTTCTCTTAATGCTGGACTAGCCGCCCTTTCTTTTTCTATCAGCTGACTGCCTTTAAAAGTTATGCCAATCTGGACAATGTCATTATCAATTATTTTAAATCGCTCAAATGGCAGAGCATCAATAACTTCATTGGCAATTACAGCACCTTCTATGCCCTTTTCTGGTACCTTATCAAGCCATCTTATTTTGACTTGGATTTCTTTAGGCAATTGAGAAAGAGTACTTTTTTGCCTCTCCTTTAGGTCCCCACTGATCTCTAGAATATAATAATGATCCAACTCAACATTCCTATTATTCAAGTGATTAATAATATCAAAAGCTAATTTTCCACTGCCTGCTCCTATTTCTAGAATTGATGGCTTCTTATATTTCCTAATTGCTGGCAATAACTGATTGGCTATAGCTACTCCGAATAGCTTGGATATTTCTGGGGCTGTAGTAAAGTCACCTCCCAATCCTATTTTATGTGTTCCTGTGCTGTAATAACCAAGAGTAGGTTTGTATAAAACAAAATTCATGAAGTCGTAAAAACTTAACCATCCTTGATGGTCATTTACTTTATTTTTTAAATGCTCTTGGACCAACATTGAGTGATTCAATGCTTCTTGATCTGGTTTTTCAAAATCTATTTTTCTCATATTAATCCTATTATTATCTAGAATTAATATCAGTGGGGTAAATTTTCAATTAAAATAAAGATATGCATGACAAATTAAAAAAATGGATTCTAATAACCGGCGCAGCTAAAAGAGTTGGCGCTAAAATGGCTGAAGTACTCCATAGCAATGGATTCAATATAGTAATTCATTACAACTCATCATCCGAGACAGCGAACATCTTATCTGCAAAGTTAAATCAAGAAAGAACTGGCTCATCGATTATAATTGGTGGTAATTTAACAGATGATAGCACTATTGAGACTCTTATTCCTAATGTTATTGAACAAACTGGTCGTCTGGATGTATTAATTAATAATGCTTCAACCTTTTACCCCACTCCTATTGAAAAAATTACTCTTGAAGATTGGGATAACCTATTTGGAACCAATCTTAAAGCTCCCTTATTTTTATCAAAACATGCTGCTAAACACCTAAAAGATTCAGAAGGATCGATTATAAATATTGTAGACATTCATGCAAGAAAACCATTAAAAAATCATCCTGTCTATGGTCCTGCTAAATCAGGTTTAGCTATGCTCACGAAATCTTTGGCAAAAGATTTAGCGCCATCAGTAAGAGTCAATGGAATAGCTCCAGGCATGATACTTTGGCCAGAGAATGAGCCTTCGGAATCAATTAAAAAGAGTATTTTGGATCAAATACCTCTAAAAAGATCTGGATTTCCAGAAGATATTGCAAACTGTGCATTATTTTTAATCAATAATGCTCCTTATATTACTGGTCAAATTATACCTATTGATGGTGGAAGAAGCATTGGTTGGTAATCAGGATAACTGCAAAGAAATTCTTTCAGTTTGTTGTTCTCTTTTATCAAATTGCTCCCATAAAGTTGAATACTGAAAACCAGAAGTAGGATGGATTCCTTTTGGGTATATTTCAGCTAAGGGCTCAATTACAAAAGCATAGAGATTAATATCATCACGAGGAACTCTTATTAATTCATCGACTCGGTCGCCATAAAGTATCATATCAATATCTAGAGTTCTGGAACTAAACTGTCCGGTACCTACCTCCCTTCCAGTGTCCGCTTCAATTTTTCTAAGTCTCTTAATGATAATTTCTGGAGAAATTTCTGTCACAGTTTTAGCGACTAAATTAAGAAAATAATCACCCTTAAAGCCGACCGCTTCTGTTCTATAAATTGATGAGTATTCCAGATGGATGAAAAAATTTCTCAATTGGTCTATTGCAAACTGAATGTTTTTTTCTGGATTGATATTACTGCCGATACTAAAAAAAACATCCACTGCCTTGTTAATAGAATTCATTGACTGGATCGTTCTATAGTCAACCCTACATTCTTTGAATCCCTTATAGCAAAAGGTTTTGAGACTGATAATCTAAGCCAAGGTACATTAAATTCTTGCAAAATGAGTTGAGCTAATTTTTCAGCAAGAGTCTCAATTAACTCAAATTGATTGTTTTGCGTAAAATTCTTGATTCGCTGTGTAATGGCTTTGTAATCCAGTGCATCCTCTATCGAGTCGGTTTCAGATGCTTTTTTGATGTCCGTTTGCATCTCCAAATCAATCAAAATGGTTTGTGGGTTTCTTTTTTCCCACTCCCATATTCCTATGACGGTTTCTATTTTAAGCTCTGTTAATACTATTTTATCCATGACTGTTCTAAATACTATCAATTGACCATCTAGGATTCACATTTATTTCATAACTCTCATTGATAATTCCTTCTTTTAAGTTATACAAACCAGTCAATGCAATCATCGCTGCATTATCAGTGCAATATTCAATACTAGGATAGACGACTTCTATACCCTTTTTAGAAAAAATATCCTTTATTTTTTCTCTGAGTTTTGTGTTGGCACCTACTCCACCGGCTATGACAATGGAGTTAACTTTTGCAAATTGAATAGCTCTTTGAGATTTTTCAATCAAAGTATCTACAATCGCATCCTCATAGGCATAAGCAAGATCCGCTTTGGTTTGCTCTGACAACAAATTCTTACTCTCAAGTTCTTGAACTTTATACAATAAGGAAGTTTTTAATCCACTAAAACTAAAATCAAGGTTATCTTTCTTTTTAATAAGAGGTTTGGGGAATTCAAAAACACCTTTCTTTCCTGATTGTGCTAATTTAGAAATTGCTGGACCTCCTGGATAATCTAACCCCAGAAGCTTAGCTGCCTTATCAAATGCCTCTCCAGCAGCATCATCCAAAGTCTGTCCAATCAATTTATAGTCACCTATTCGTTCGACCTTAATAAGCAAGGTATGGCCCCCTGATACCAACAAAGCAACAAAGGGCATTGCTGTTTGATT
>JAQWQE010000045.1 GCA_029244925.1 Gammaproteobacteria bacterium
AATAGGATACACGCCATAGAGACAACCCCTTGTTAATCAATTGAACCGACACACTCTGTCAGTTCTTTCTGATAATCTATTCAGTATGACCGATTGGAACAATAAAGAAGAAGTGATGACTGTTGTAAAAAAGAGGACTGATCGTCTTCAACGAGCCAGCGAGGAGTTGAGAGCTGATAAGGAAGTAGTCTTAGCTGCGGTAAATAATTTTGGAGATGCGTTAGAATACGCCAACGAGGAGTTGAGAGCTGATAGGGATGTGGTGCTGGCAGCAGTAGATACTTGGGGCTCAAGTCTTGAATACGCCAGTAAGGAACTCAGAGCAGATAGGGAAGTAGTATTTGCTGCACTAAGGGAAGATGGGCGTGCCCTTGAATACGCCAGTAAGGAACTCCAAGCTGACAAGGAGGTGGTTCTGGCTGCAGTTCGGAACAACGGCGATGCGTTAGAATACGCCAGTAAGGAACTCCAATCGGACAGGGAAGTGGTCATAAGTGGAAACAGGCCATATGATGACAATCACCTTTACCATACTGGTAAGCTCTTATCCGCTAGCAAGGAACTCAGGGAGGACAGGGAAGTGGTCTTAAATGCGGTCAGAGACTTTGCTCATAATCTTAAATATGCTTGTGATGAACTCAGAGCAGATAAGGAAGTAGTATTTGCTGCACTAGAAGGAGATGGCAGTGCCCTTGAATATGCTCACGAGGAATTGAGATCGGATAAGAAAGTGGTCATGGCAGCATTAGAATCAAGATCATGGCACGGATTCTCTACTAGTGGGGATTTACTTGAATATGCTAGCGACGAACTCAAGGCAGATCGGGAAGTAGTAATGACGGCAATAAAATTAACTGGCGATGCTCTTTTTTATGCCAGTAAAGAACTAAAATCCGACAAGGAAGTGGCATTGGCAGCTGTGACTAAAAATGGACATAACCTTGAATATGTCAGTAAAGAACTATGTGCTGATAGGGAAGTGGTGCTCGCTGCAGTAAAGGATAGTGGCTATGCCCTTAGACATGCCAGTGAGGAACTCAGAAGCGATAAGGAAGTAGTATTAGCAGCGGTAAAGGAGGATGGCGATGCTCTCGAATACGCCAGTGATGAACTTAAAGCCGATAAGGAAGTGGTGTTGGCAGCGGGTAGCTATGCCCTAGACTATGCCAGTGAGGAACTCCGAGCCGATAAGGAAGTGGTGTTGGCAGCGGTAAAATCGAATAGATATGTCTTTAAATACGCCGATGAATCCCTCAAAAAAGACCCCGATTTCATGAAAGAGGTAGAGCAGTATCTGACTGATTAGAGCCTTTTTTAAAATATAAAAAACAGAATTAAAAGGATGAACATAACAAAGAGTGATAACACTAAATATTTTCTATTATCCATCCAAAACCTTCCCATCGGTCCTGCATCCACCCAACGATCAATCTCTTGATCCCTCAGAGCTTCTTTTTTATCGTACATTCCAAGACGTATTAAGATCCTTACTAAATCTTCATCATCAATGACAAGATATGGATATTTTTTACTAAGTGCATTATTTATTCTTTTAATTTTATCTTGCATTAAATCATACGAAGCTAATTTTTTTTCACAAATTGCTACGTCTTCTTCATTAAAATGGTGGATTGATGAATCAAATTCCCATTTTTCATCTTTTATTAATTCATTTATGCAAACTGAGTATTTTTCATCTTTTTTGTAGTTTTTATTGAGGTCTGTTGTAGCAAGTTGCAGAGCCTTGATGGGATTGTGTACATTCCTATATTTTTCATAAGCGGGTATGAAGATATTTCTTTTTTGTTGACTGAGTGACATTTTGAAAATAGCTACCAGTTTTCTACAATGGACTATTATGCTAACTTATAATAATGCCCAAATAAACCTTACTAAATAAGAAATATGAAAATGTATGAAGAAAAAATAGATGCAATCTGTCGTGTAGCCTATATGGTTGCTTATGGGGATGGTGTGCTTACACAGGATGAAGTCGATGAATTAGACGCAGTGAGAGCAACTGTAGCTATGATGTTGAACGCTAAAAAAGCTATTGAAAAGTTTGAGCAGGGTGGGAGCCTAAAACAATCCAGAAAATTATTCAAAGCAGACACAACCACGATTATTTATGGTAGGTTGGCTGGCCTTCCAAATTATCTCATTGAAACTAATGAAAAAAGAGCAATGATAAGAACCGAGGAAGCATTGTTTGCATTTGAAGAAGAAATTGCTTCTCAAATAACTGATAGATTCGAGCAACAAATTGCAATGTGGGTAGGACAAGAGGTTGCGTCTGCTGATGGTGAATTTTCAGACGGTGAACTCCAAGCTCTCATAACTATGAGCAAACACTGGGATATCTCTTTACATGATAACCGTGAATGGATTTTGAAATACTGTTTTCCGGTGCTTACTGGGGAAGAGCTTGATGAGGACGAGCATGAGAAACAGAATGAGGATGAGCTAGGCGAATTACTCACAGATCTATTTGATGTGGATTCTGTAGCCGAGCTTCTTGAAAAACTCGAGAGTGACGATACTCTTCCAAGTGCAGATGGAGTTAATTCATTAGAAGATGGGGATCAATCAAACTTCTCAGATTTGTGGGATGCGATGCTAAAACTCGATGAGGAAACTGCCACTGATCTTGTTAAAAAGGGTGCTGACATTAATGAAAGTATAACTTGGGGCGAAATTGAAGGACTCACCCCGCTAATAGTTGCAACAGAACATTTTAGTATGGATTACATCAATTTGTTGATGAAAAAAGATGCTGATCTAGAGGCAAAAACTATAGGTAGTAGCTATACACCATTGATTTGGGCAATAAAGTCGGAGAGAGAGGAGGTCATTGATGCTCTAATTAGTGCCGGTGCCAGTGTTAATCCTAATTCTTCAAGGCAAGCTGAATGGAGTCCTCTCAGTATGGCAGCAATTCATAATTTGCCAGAAGTGGTGGAATCATTGATTAAAAAGGGTGCGGAAATTAATTGGGTGGATGTTAATGGTGTAACTGCCTTAAAACATGCAGTTAATCAGGAACCAAGCCCATCAGCTAATAAAGTTGCTGAATTGCTTTTGGACAATGGAGCAGACCCCATGATTTTTGACGATGAAGGTTTTTCGGTTGCACATAATGCGGTTGATGTCGGTAATTTTGAGGTATTAGAAAAACTATTTGATAGTGGTGTGCCTGTTAATATTGAGATTCAAAAAGGGTCCGATAAAGGCAGAAGTCTATTTTTTAAGGCCTGCATTAGGGGTCGTATGAATATCATAAACCTATTATTACAAAGAGACATGGATCTTGTTACTAGTTCTGTTGGTAAAGATCGATTTTATCGAATAGATGAACAAGGTGTACCTGAATTCTCTTTTAATAACCTTATAGCGGCAACATTATTCCATGGCTCTAAAGATGAGCGTGATGTATCAGACATAATTAATATCCTTATTGAGAGAGAGATCAAACCAGATTTTATTGGCATAGTCTATTCACTTTCAATACCAATAATTGCTGATAGGTTAATTTCAATGTACAAGCGTGAACTGACGGATGTATTCAAGAAACATCCCCATTTTTCAAAATCCTTTATAGTGCTTTCCCAAGATGGTTTGTTTGATTTAGATGTTGCTATTGAGATTCTCGAGAAAAATGGGATTGAACTGAACTTTAATGTGCTACCACCTGGAAAATACCCAGTGACTGGGAAAAATTCTCTAAAAGCTTTTCTGAAATGTTTCTTGATAAATTTATACGATGGCCAGTGGCTATCAGAAAAATATCTGGTAAACCCTGAAGTGCTAGAATACTGGGATGGCTTAAGCGATTATTTTTTTCTCGAGGATGGTGAAACAGTTCATGATTATCAGAATCTTGTACTCAACGAGCTACAAGGTATTATTAATTCACTTTCTTTAACAGAAAATGACAAACAACCAAATCAGGATGTATTGGAAAATCTAGCCCGTGAATTAGCATTAGAAATAGATGATCCAAATATTCAAGAAGCACTTTTTATTCTAAATAAACTCTTAATAAAAGAGCGCCCTTTTAATGCTTTCGAATACTTCAAAAAAGCTTGGGATATGAAGGTCACCTACCTCGAAAGCCTAAGTGGAGCATCTGGGAAGTTTTGGGAAATCATTGTTACGGGCAAGACCATGACCCGACGCTGGGGCAAGCTCGGCACCGATGGGCAAACCCACACCAAAGAGTTTGCAAGCACAGAAGTTGCCATCGCCGAACAAGAGAAAATGATTGCCAGCAAGAAGGCTAAGGGTTACCAATAACATTGACCGACTGGAACAATAAAGAGTTGGTGCTGGAGGTGGTGAGGAATGATGGGTAAGAAAAAAGATGGTCCTTATAAGAAGTCTCAATGGGACTCTTACTTAGGCCGCTTGACAGAGAAAGGAAATTTAAAAGATGAAAAACTTGATGGCGCCTTTGAAATATATTACGACAATGACAAATTGCATACACGAGGAAATTATAAAGAAGGTATTCCAGTGGGTTTGTGGGAGAACTTCTATGAAAATGGTCTTCTGGAAAGAAAGACGCATTACAATAATGACGGAATAGAGGAAGGTTATTTCGAAGAGTACCATAAAAACGGGAATGTAGAATCCCGAGGTTATATTAAGAATGGGGAGTGGGATGGACTGTATGAGACGTTTTATAAAAATGGCCAGATGAGTACAAGAAGCTCATATACATACGGACACCTCTCAGGAGACTCAGAGTATTTTAACGAAAGTGGAATGCCTTTAGATTTTAATGAATATGTTTCTTACAGAGAAATGTTGGAACAAGAACTTGGGGATCAACAACAAGAAATAACTTCGTTAGAAACTTTTGAAGAACGATTTATACTTATTGCAAGCTACTATGTTTTTCATGCTGACAATGAATTTTACGATCCTAAGTATGGAGAATACGGAAGAAAACGAACTTCATTTATAAAAGAATTACACAGATGGCGTAAAATTTGTGGTGAAAAAAAAGCTGAAGAATTTCAACACGATTATTTCTGGGCTGGAATTGACCAAACTTCAGAAGATTATGAATTTCAAGGCCCCACGTTCGAACAAAAAAAAGAGTATCTCAATAGAGAGCTCATTATCGCAGCCCGTAATTTGAAAGAAGCCAATCAAGAATCTAGACCTTTAAGATTCTCTTTTGCAATAAGGCAGATTATTCAGATCACTTATGCCAGTGGTTTTGTCCATGACCTAGAGATGGAAGCATTACATAAGGTGGCTAAATTGATAGCTCTAAATCGAGATGATTTACAAAACTTACTAAATGAAGAACTTGGTGACAAGTTTAAAAAAACTTCAAAATGATACTATGAGAGGTAAAGATTAATTTAGGGATACATAAATGAATAAAATAAAAATTAATAAAATAATAATTGAATTAAGTGGTGAAATTGAAAGTTCTAATTTCAGTGAATGGAAGGAAATGTTCTTTGATGAAATTAAATCCTTTAAACAAGCGCTTGAAACTGATGATGATTTTGCTCAAGCAGGCGAGAATGTTAAATGGTGTCAAAATGCAGAGAAAGCATTGAAGAGCGCTAAGGATTCGGCAATCAAACAGGCTTCTGATATCGAACAGCTTTTTGATGAAATAGATAAAGTAATTAGTCAAGCTAGAGACATTAGATTGAAGTTGCAAAAACAAATTAAATTGAAGAAAGAAGAGATAAAAGATGAAGTTGCTATTGAGGGCGTGGTTAAAATGACTGAACTTCTGGCCCAGCAAAGTCATGATTTCAACTTACTTGACAACTCGATGTTCACAAATAAAGAAAATTTCCTCTCTGCTATTTCAGGGTCTAGAGGTATTACAGGCGCTAAAGAAAGGGTTAATACACTTTGCTTAAATTATGGTAATCAAATATCTCAAAAAGCATTAGAGGTTCAGAATAAAGCAAAGATTATAGATGCTCAAGCATTAGGACATTCTGCTTTATTTCAGGATAGGGGAAACTTGCTTGGTCTTCAGTTGGATGATCTAAATAAAGAAATTGACTCAAGAATTGCTACTTATAACGCCAGTCAAGAGAGAATGAATGCAAATACTGATGAAGGAGAAGATGAAGTTCTTGTTGTTTCTTCAGATGATGAAGACGTTGCTGATCAAAAAGAAGAAGCTACTGATAACAAATTTATGGGGATTGATGAATCGAAAATCATTATATCAAAATTACTTCAAGACTATGATGACCTCGATGCCGATGAAAATATTATTATGGCCCTGAGGACATGCTTAAGGCTTTTAGAAGAGGAAAGTAGACGAAATAACGGATGGCTTAAGGCTTTTAGAAGAGGGCAGTAGACGGAATAAGAAATGCCTATTGCATACAAAAATCAACTATACGATCTAGGAGACAAGTTTAGTGTAAATATTACCCAGGCCCATATATACCGTGGTATACGCTCTAATAAAATGGTTTCGTTCCATGCTAAGAAAACTGATCAAAGGATCAAGAAAGATAAAATAATTCAAAGTGATTTATTTGGCTACTCTTACAAGGAACAAGAATTATTAGATAATGGTAGAGAGATGATACTTAATGCAATGCTTTCTTTTTACTCTTTTGATTATTTAAGCGACGATATAAGTCCTATAAATTATGTCAAATCCTATTGTCATCAGATCCGTTGTTTCTTCAATACTGGAATAAGATATGCAAAAGATGCAAAGAACAGACCCTATCCTTATGATGGAAAACTACCTTCTTTATTTTCTGGGAAGGAAATAGGCCAACATGTTCTATCCGATTCATACAAGCAATTCTATAAAGACAATAAGAATTCTGATTCAGCAGTGGAGAAATTAACCAAAGATGTCATTACTTTATTATCTTTTGAAGAGTTTTTTATTTATTTAGATTCATTGGCTTTAAATCTAGAAGATGAGAAATTAAAGCTATTCCTTTATTCTCAAACTCAGGATCATAATTGGTATGAAAAATACCTTGATGAATTTTTTGAAACATACCCTGGACACACCAAGATTATAAAAAAGTTTATCATTGCTGCCATTTATGATTCTGATTTAAAATTTACTGTATTTAAAAAAGAAGCAGCAAGTACTTGCCTAGATTTGACAAAAAACCAATTGAAAATAACTTGGTATATCGATCAAGAATTTATATTTAGTAATAGTGATTATGAAAGAAAAGAAGCAGTTGAAGTTTTATTTGACGATGGTTTGCTTATGGCAGATCTAGGTACGTTTAACAAAAAATCTATACCTAAAGTTATAGATCCATTTCTCATTTGGGATGGGGAACTCGATTTTCACGTAGCTTCAGAAGAAGAAGTTAGAAAAGTATGTGATGCTTGGAGAAAAGGAAGATTAGGCAAGATAACAATAAAAAGAGAAAAAAAGTACATCTCATTAGACTGGGAATTTCCAGAATCATTTAAACCATACAATTTACAGGTCATTAGAAACTTATGTAGGAGTACGTTTAATAATGTAATTGAGTATGAGTACCTAGATGATTACTCTAATGACGATGAAATATTTCAAATGATTATCAATGCTCATGGTGATTGAAATAAGCTAAAGATCTAAACGACAAGAAATGGGAAGGAGAGATTTATAAAGATTTTATGCCAGACGCAAGTGATGATGAAATCAAAGAGATAAAAGATATGTATGCTTATCTCTTTAAAAAATCATAAGTTTGCAATAAAAAGTCATTTACACTCATTTTTAACTCAAAAGTGTACATATAGACACAAAATAAACCCTTTATAACAAATCATAAAGCTCACAATATTATTATAACCAGTTCTAAAGGACTCCCTAAATACACTTAAAACATTAATTAAACCCTTTATTTATAAGATAGTGGCCTCCTGTAAGCCTTATTTTATGGATATATATATGCGTATAATATATATAAAGTTAAATTACATAGATGCAGTAACTCTGTTGAAGTACTTGACTCATACTAAACCCAGACCTTTGGTAAATGTATAGAGACAACCCCTTGTTAATTAATAGAACCGATACATTCTGTCTGATCTTTCTGATAATCTATTCAGTATGACCGATTGGAACAAATGACGTAAAAAGGAAATATCTAAATGAGTATATTAGGAAAAATGGTTTCTGATGATTAGATTGAATTAAGCGAAAGAATAAGTAAACAATAGCAAGAGGTAGATTTAAAAATTAAATGAATAAAAAAGAATTAAATAAAAAATTAAGAAAGGATATAGAAGACTCTGAATTATTAAAAGATTTATTAGGTATAACCTTCGGTATTGGCGACACGTTTTACCCAGTAAATAATGATATCTTAAAGCGAGTATTAAATGAGATGAAAAAAAATTACCCAAATGACTAGTCAGGAAAGGTTATTCCTTGAGGCCTGTGTAAATAATGATGTTGACTATATTAATGCTAATGTCAAATCATTGAAAAATAAATCATTTGCTGATGAAGAAAATGTGAGCCCGATGTTAGCTTGCATGCTGAATAATTCTTTCGACGTCGCAAATATCTTGATTGAAAATGGTTTTGACATAGATTTTGACGGGAAAGATACAGCACCTATTACTATGGCAATAGTTAGTAATTCAGCCGAAGCTCTTAACTATTTAATAAAAAAAGGTGTTGACCTAAATCTACCGATTGAAAACGATTATATGACCAGACCGATTGCATTTTCTATAAATCAAGGTTTGAAAGATATGACACAAATATTGATCGATAATGGTGTGGACCTATCGTGTAATTCAATAATACATATAACTGATATTGAAAATTGTACTGATGAATGGCCAATGATATCTATTGCTTCACAAAGCAATGATTTAGATTTATTTGAACTAGTAATGAAAAACTCTGATGTCAACTCAAAATCTAAATTAGGTTTGCTTCCATTTTTTTGCTTAATGTCAAAATCTTCAGACCAAAACCACTCCTTTCAAAATAAAGCAGCCAGGATGTTAATAGAAAATGGTGCAAAACTTGAGCCCAACACAGAAAATTCAAGCCAAGGAATATCTAGCTCTGCAATCACTGTAATGTTTGCTAAAGATATGTCAAAAAAAGATAGGGTTATGAGAGAGAAATTGATTCTAGACATCTTCAAAAAAGAACTGGCAGATCCCTTTTATGTTGATATAGATGGATGTAATTTGATCCAGCATGCGGCTAGAATGGGCTCACTGAAGATTATTAAAAAACTCCTGAAATTGGGTGTCGAGCCTTGCAAAAAGAATAAAAATGGAAGAACGAGCCTTCATGAGGCTTCGCTGATTAAGGATCAGGATATTTCTCAAAAAATAATTACTGAGTTACTTAAATATCTCTGTGATTTAGATGTAAGAAATGAAGAAGGATTTACAGCAACAGAATATGCTTTTAATTTAATTAATTATGACTCGGCAATTAAATTGATAGAAGAGGGTGCTCGCATACCTAAAAGCGCAGTCATTAAGCAAAATGATCAAACTTTGCCTTTATGGGTTCAGCTTGTATGTCATTTAAGATACCAAAACGATGTTGACAGACTTACCAAGCTTATAAAAAAAGGTCTTAATCTCAATAGTGTTAATTATAGAGGACGGCGTAAAGGTCTATTTAGAAAAAAATATCAGGTGAATATTCTCGGCGTTGTCTTATCTAGAGTAATCTTGCAAAGCAGCCTGAAAATAAACAAAAAATGGGGAGGCTATTTAGATGAAGATAATAATATGCATCATATTCTAGATTTCAAAGAGCTAATAAATCTACTTTTAGAACGACATAACTTAAAACCTTTTCCAGATATGCAGATCGATAAAAGTCAATACAAAATTGATAAACTCATTTCGCTGATTCAGGCAGAAAATTTACTTCATATAACGACATGATAATAAATTAAAGAAGATGAAAATGACAAGTCAAATCAATTGGAAAAATCAGAATATAGTCATATGGATGTTAATTTTGTTTAATCTGTCTGATTTTTTGGAATATGATCCAGATGAATTTATAGAATACGAACCTAAAGATCCAAAAAAAAAGGATAAAAAGAAGAAAAAAAATATACCGAATAATGTGGTATATCAATCATATACTATCGGTGGAGACACAAGAAGAAGAGGGGCTTCAGGTTATTATCAAGAGAATATGAATTACCTCGATGAAGACTCTCTACAGTATCAGTTATGGTCAAGCGCATGTGATTTATTCGACTCTCATTATACATTCACGGTTGCATTCAACAATGATGCCTGGCATTGGCTCGATGATGACAGTGATGAAGCTTCGGAATCTTACCACCAAGATAAAGATGAAGAAATGATTGTGTTAGAAGATAAAATTTTGGATTTGTGTAGGAATATAAGAACCCGTTCTGTTGTGACTGAAGAAATTAACTATTCATCTGTAATAAAATTTATAAGTAATGATTATAGGGATATTGACTGGTATGACTATGATTCATGGGATCAAGCATGTAAAAAATTATTAGAGAATCTTGAATTATATTTCCAAGCATTGGGCACAAACTTATATCTTGATGCATATTATGAATTCATGCACAAACTAATTGGACATAAGCAGCATTTTGATTGGAGGCTTAATCCTATTTTGAGAGATTTATTTTTTGGTTTTATCTTCTATAATCCAATACTTGTATCAAATAATGGAGAAATAATAAAAAAAGACCCTTTAAATATAATTAACTTCTTAATAAAAAATACTAAAAAAAATATATTCAGTAATTTAAAAGAATCTCTTCCTAAGGAACCTAAAGAAAAAATTGATTTAGATGCTGAATCATTAATAGAAAATCATTTTGAGCTATTTAATGGTGGTTTTGATTCTTATGAGTCATTCGAGAAAAGCATACGAAAGTCTTTCGATTCATAGCAATGAAAATCAGGATAAGGATTTGATTAAATTATTCAGAGACCTATCCAAAGAGGGAGTCGGATGATTGATTGGAATAATAATGAGGATAGCTTATTAGATATTAGTCAATCAGAGGTTGACTGGATAAAAGAATACTTCAAGATTTCTGAAGAAATGAAAATAAAAGAAGTACAAACTCGTTATCCTGATGGAACTGATAGTATTGGATATTGGGCTTATAATTCTAGTGAACTTATAAGAATTGGTGTGCATCAATTTTTTCACAGCAATGGAGAATTGAAGTATATTCAGAGGTTTAACAAAAACGGAATACAACATGGTCTCTGGGAAGAATTCGACGAAAACAGTCAACCAATAATGTCAATAACTTTTGAAAATGGAAAATGGATAGAAACTATCCTAGAGATAGATAAATGGAAACCAATAAAATACGTAAATATTTATAGTAAATCCTTACCAATTTATACAAGACATGAGTTGCAACAATAAAAAGACATTTACAGCCATTTTGAGCTCAAAAGGGACCATATAGTCACAAAATAAACCTTTTATTAGAAACCTGGTTTGAATACAGTGGGTTATAACCAGTAATAAAGACTCCCTAAATACACTTAAAACATTAATAAAACCCTTTATTTATAAGAATAGTGGGCTTCTGTAAGCCTTATTTTATGGATATATATATGCGTATAATATATATTATGTAAAGTTCTTGTTATACCTATAATTGTTTTTATATAGTTATATATCATATACTTATAGTATTTTTACAATGTATTTTATATTTTATATATTTTTAGTGTAAAAAATTAATTAAAATAAAGAAATGATAAAATAAAATAAATCTGTAATTTTAGAATTTCACATTATTATTAAAGAATCATATTTACTAAGAAATTGATGGTGATAATATTATGAAAATTGACTTAAAATAACTTTAGAGTGATACATATCCAAAAATATAGAATTAACAGCTGCTTTATGACTAAAACAGCATTAATCGCTCTAATACTAGTATCTATCAATTCTTATAGTGAAGAAAAAACTGCTCTTTTGGATGATTCAGCCTATAAACATACCTGTGATACTAACTTTAACGATGAATTTGTTTTGTCTGAATACTCTGACGACTGGTTTCAGGTATATAAAACAAATAAGAATGTTTACTCTATTGTTGAACCTTATCAGTATCAGGAATCAATATCACACCTTATCATCGGACAAAATAAAGCTATATTGCTTGATACTGGTATTGGTTTGTTCCGCATAAGGCCAGTTGTAGAGCAAATAACTG
>JAQWQE010000055.1 GCA_029244925.1 Gammaproteobacteria bacterium
ATTGACGATATACATCAGGCAACCAATACTTATATTGATCCGAATATATGGACATGGATAATTGTTGGTGACCTGTCAATTATAGAAAATGAAATCAGGGAACTTGAATTAGGTAAAATAGAAATTATAAAGTTGGATTGAAGAAGTCTTTTTCAATATACTTCATTTCTGAAAAGACTTTTTGATCCATGAAAAGCATTTTTCTGGGTCCCCATCGTCTAGTGGTTAGGACACCGCCCTTTCACGGCGGCAACAGGGGTTCAAATCCCCTTGGGGACGCCAGAATATTCTAAGGAGGGGTATTAATGGATAAAGTATTAGTAACAGGAGCAACAGGTTTTATAGCTCTCCACTGCATTCAACAACTTTTAGATCAAGGTTATCAAGTCAAAGGCACAGTAAGATCTATAACTAAGAAAAATGAAGTTATCGATTCGATGAAAAAGAATTCTTTACACCCTGAAAATTTAACAATAGTTTATGCAGATCTTCTTAAAGATGAAGGTTGGAATGAAGCTGTTGAAGGATGCAGGTATGTTTTGCATGTAGCGTCACCATTTGTTCTGGAAGAACCAAATCATGAAGATGATTTAATAAAGCCTGCAGTAGACGGTACATTGAGAGTTCTTAATGCATGTAAGGATAATCGTGTAGAGAAAGTTGTTCTTACTTCATCATTTGCAGCTATAGGCTATGGTAATGATGAAAAAATATTTGACGAGACTGATTGGTCTAATACTGATTCCACTATAGGCGCTTATGCTAAAAGCAAAACATTAGCTGAAAAAGCTGCGTGGAGTTTTGTAAATGAATTACCTGATCAGGATAAATTTAATCTGACTGTTCTCAATCCAGTTGCTGTAACAGGGCCAATGCTTTCAGATGATATTGGAACTTCAAACACTCTTTTTGTTCAGCTACTAGACGGTTCAATTCCAGCATGTCCAAGGATTCATATTGGTTTTGTGGATGTTAGAGATGTTGCGAAAGCTCATATATTTTCTATGACTGCAGAAAAAACTAATGGTGAGAGAATTATTGTTAGCGAAAAAGAAATGTTCTTTGCAGAAATGGGCAGAGTCCTTAAAGGTGCTGGTTATGATAAATCTCCAACTAGGGAAATCCCTAATTTCATGCTAAAAATTATGGCTATCTTTATAAAAAAACTTTCTGGAATGAAACGATCTGTAGGTAGGAAAGTTGTTAGTGATAAAAGTAAATCTAAAGAATTGTTTGATTGGGAATACATTACGGCTGAAGACTCAGCAGTTGAATCAGCTAAACAACTAGAATCAATGGGTCTTATTTCAAATTGAAACGAATTTCCATAGCACCTATGATGGGTCATACTGACCGTCATTTTCGATTTATGGCTAATTTACTTGCCAAAGATATAAAACTTTATACACCCATGATTCATGCTGATACTATTGTTTTTTCTGAAAATCAGTTATTGGAAACAGAGAATATCAATCAAAAAGATGTTGGTATCCAGATAGCTGGTAACAACACTGAGATCATGGCAAAAGCTGCTTCAATTATTTCAAACTATAACTATGATGAGATCAATATTAATATAGGTTGTCCTAGTGAAAGAGTTCAAAATTGTGAAGTAGGGGCTGCATTAATGAGTAAGCCTTCTATAGTTGCTGATTGTATAAAGGTGATGTCGAAAGAAGTAGATATACCTTTATCCATTAAAACTAGAATCGGTATTGATGACCAAGATGATTATGAATTTCTATTTAGATTTATTGATAAAACAGCAAATGCTGGATGCAATCATTTTATTATCCATGCAAGAAAAGCTTTACTGCAAGGTGTGAGTCCAAAAGATAATAGAAGAATTCCACCTATTGATTATGAGAGAGTTTATCGATTGAAAAAAGATTTCGCAGAACTATTTATTGAGATCAATGGTGAAATCAATTCGATAGAAGAAATAGAAACTCATTTTAAATTTGTTGATGGTGCGATGATTGGAAGACATGCTTTTAAAAATTCATCATTTCTGCAGGATATACAAGAACATTTCTACTCGGATAAAAAGTTACTTAGTAAATATGAAATTATCAATGCGATGTTGATCTATGCAAAAGAGCAGACCGATCAAGGTATTAGTATCCATTTGATCACTAGACATATGAATCAATTGTTGAAAGGTTCAAATGGTGCTAGAAAGTGGAGAAATATTCTTGGATCCAATCAGCATAAATCAATAGATTCATATGATTTAATTCAAGAAATCAAAGATTTTATTAGAGACAGGAAGGAAGAGTTAGTCTGAGCTATATTCTTTCAGTGAATCAACAACTTTTTTATGCTCATCAAATAACTGACTGGGCATTCTATCGCCATACTCTTTAAAGAAATCCTCGATACTATCCATTTCTTTTAGCCATTGATCTTGATTGATCGCAAATAACTCATCCATGGTTTCTTCGGAAATATTCAAACCAGAAGTATTAATATCATTGTTATTTGGAAGGAAGCCTATTGGCATTTCTTTAGCATCCACATTTTTCTGACATCGTTTGATTATCCAATCCAAAACTCTTAAATTCTCTCCAAAGCCAGGCCATATAAAGCCTTCTTCATTCTTCCTGAACCAATTGACATGAAAGATCTTAGGAAGATTATCCGATTGTTCGGAGAAACTTAACCAATGAGAGAAGTAATCTGCAAAATTATAGCCACAGAAAGGTTTCATAGCCATTGGGTCTCTTCTGACAATACCGATATCACCAGCCGCTGCCGCAGTCGTTTCTGATCCAACACTTGCTCCCACAAGAACACCATGATTCCAGTCTTTTGCCTCATAAACCAAAGGTGCTAACTCACTTCTTCGTCCACCAAATACGATAGCAGTTATAGGGACACCAGAAGGAGAGTCTGCTAGTTCAGAGTATTGAGGATTATTTTTAGCTGAGACGGTGAATCTTGAATTTGGGTGAGCACAATGATTTCCTTCTTCAAGTTGATTGCCTTTCCAATCAATACTTGGAGTACCATCGAGTCGTCCTTCCCACCAAGGTTCGTTATTATCTGTTAGACCAACATTGGTAAATATGGCATCTCTTTGAATCGCTTTATAAGCATTTTCATTATCTTCTTCATTGGTTCCGGGAACAACGCCAAAATAACCAGCTTCTGGATTAATGGCCCAAATTTGTCCATTTTCATCCATGTTTAACCAAGCTATATCATCACCAATAGTTTTTACTTTCCAGCCCTCATATCCTTCAGGTGGAATCAACATTGCTAGGTTAGTTTTTCCGCATGCTGAAGGAAAAGCAGCAGCAATATAAAACTTTTCATTGCTTGGATTTTCAATTTCAACAATTAGCATATGCTCAGCTAGCCAATTTTCTTTTAAAGCTTGCCAACTTGCTATACGAAGTGCATGGCACTTTTTACCTAATAACGCATTTCCACCATAGCCAGAACCGATACTTCTTATTGTTTCTTCTTCTGGAAAGTGCATTATGAATCTTTTTTCTGGATCTAGATCTCCTATTGAGTGAATGCCTTTTACAAACTTGTTTTCATCTTCTATTCTTTTTAAAGCAGGAGTTCCCATACGTGTCATTAGATACATATTGGCTACAACATAAGGGCTATCTGTTATTTCAACTCCACATCTAGAAAGTTTTGAATCGATTGGACCCATGCAATAAGGGATCACATACAATGTTCTTCCTTCCATGCACCTTTCAAATAGATTATCCAGTTTTTCATGTGCTTCTTGTGGATCCATCCAATTATTATTTGGACCAGAATCATCTTTTTCTTTACTGCATATGAATGTTAAATGTTCCACTCTGGCCACATCAGATTGGTCTGATCGATGAAGGTAACAGTTTGGAAAAGTCTCAGAGTTAAGTTTTGATAAGTCTCCTGTTTCAAGCATCTTCTCAACAAAGCTTTGATACTCATCATTGCTGCCATTACACCAATATATTGAATCAGGTTTTGTTAGGCTAACTACTTCTTTAACCCAGTTATTCAGTAATTCATTATTTGTAGTCATAGATTTTTTTTAAACATTAATGTTGAATGAAATATTATATCTATGTTAGATCTTGCGTCATTAAATAATTCTTTTATGATTGATTATTCTATAGGATTTATTTTATGACTAAATGCATTGCAATAGACACATCCACTACAAAGTTTAGTTTAGCTAGCTATAAAGAAGGAATATTTGAAGAATATAACGTGCTGGATTCCAAGAATCATGCTAAGGATATTTATAAGAATATCAATGACATAATGAATCAATCAGAGATGGAAATGAGTGAATTAGATTTTATTGCAATTGGAAATGGTCCTGGCAGGTTTTCTGGTCTCAGAGTCTCTGCTAGTGCTATACAGGCGATATCTTATGTTAAAAAGATTCCCATAGTTTCTATATCAAGTTTAATGGTAATAGCACAAGTTGCGATTGATCAATGCTCGTTAGATAAAATAGCTGTAGCTATGAATGCACGAAAAGGAAAAATATACTTCGGTTGCTATGGAAAAGGAGATGATAATCTTGCTCATGAAGTGATTAAAGATTGCTTGATTGATAATGACTCTTTACATCTTCCAGAAGGTTTATTTTATGGTGTTGGTAATGGTTTTTCTCAAGAAGCAAAGCATCATCAAAACAATTCAATAGAATTGATTGAGAGACCTGAAACAGTTCTTCCTGATGCTAAAGCAATGATTAAACTAGCAATTAAGAAATATGAACTAGGTATAATTACTGATTCGTTTAATATTATTCCAAATTATCTAATGGAAGAGGTTACAAATTGAATAAGCTTATGAAGAGATTCTATAACCTAAATAAGAGAATCTTGTATCTGATTGGTTTTATTGATTGTCTTTTATTAATAAGTTATGCCCTATATTCAGAACATGTATTAGGTTTAGAGCCTTGCCCATTATGTGTATTTCAGAGAATTGCTGTAATCTTAGTTGGTTTTATTTTTCTAGCACTAGCTGCATTTGTTCCCAAAACAAGTAATTCAAAGATAATAACGTCAATCCTTATAACTATTACCAGTCTTTCAGGAGTTATTATTGCTGGAAGGCATGTCTGGCTTCAAAATCTGCCTCCAGATAAAGTACCAGGTTGTGGGCCTGGACTTGATTTCATGATTAGTACATTCCCACTAAGCGAAGTATTTGAAATGGTTTTTACCGGTTCAGGTGAATGCGCTAATGTAGATTGGTCATTTTTATCACTGAGCATGCCCGCATGGGTAATGATTCTTTTAGCCTTGATTGGGTACTATGGCGTGTGGATTACTTATAAAAGAGATGTTATATAAATCTAATGCCTAGCTAACTTTTATGGAGTCATTGATTTTTGTCTTCAAACTTTCATAAATGGATTGATCGATGCATTCTTTTTTTGAATTATTGAGATAAAAAATATCATCAGCTTTCTCGCCAATTGTAGCGATTTTAGCTGACTGAATCCAAATACTCTCTTCTTTAAGGATCTTAGAGATATTAGACAGAAGGCCTGGCCTGTCGATGCATGTTATTTCCATAACAGTTCTATTATGAATGCGGTCTTCAGAAAAACTGATATCAACTTTCTTATCAAAGCTTCGAAGTCTTCTTGATAATATTTGAGGACCACTTTGTGCTGAAAAACTATCAGAGGCCATGGCTTCATTTATGTATTTATTTATTGCTTCATTTTTTTGATTAATTTCATCTTTCATGGTTCTCATATGATCAAAATAAAAGCTATAAATGCAATATTCTTCATTGACTCTTACAACTTTAGCATCCCTTACTGAAACGCCTTCTTGTTCAAAGATACTGGTAATTTTATAGAATGACTCATTGTCTATTTGAGTAAAAACAAATGCATAGAAATAGTCTTCATTGTCTATAGCACTTATATCGATAATATCTTGAGCTTTATTAGGTATATTTCTATTTATCATTACTAGACTTTGTTTCAAGATTTCATTCATATTAAATTTTATGAAATAATCATCATCAAAATAGGATAGAAAGTTTTCCACATTTTGAAATTCATGATTATTAAGTTCATTTTTGGTTAATGTTATTTTTTCTCTGATTAACTCTTCTTTATCAATAGGCTCTTCAAGACCTTCTCTGAGTGCTTTTTTTGTTAACAAATAGAGATCATCGAATAGTCTCTTTTTCCAACTATTCCATAAGGTTGGATTAGTCGCTCTGACATCACATACCGTTAAGAGGTATAAATAATCCAATCTTAATTCATCGCCTATCAATAATGCTAAGTCCCTTATAACATTAGGGTCATAAATATCTTTTTTTTGTGCTGTTAAAGAAAAAACTAAATGATTCATCACAAGCCATGAAACAACTTTTGAATCGTAATTTGTTAAGCCATGATCTAGACAAAAAACTTCAGCTTCTTCTGCACCAATAATTGAATGATCTCCTCCTCGTCCTTTAGCTATGTCATGAAATAATCCTGCAATATATAATATTTCAGGTGATTCAATGGCTTGCATTTTTTGACTGTCTTCTGGAAATTCATGATTGAATCTAGTGAGAGCAAGACGCCTTAAATTACTAACTACAAAGAGTGTATGTTCATCCACTGTAAATGCATGAAAAAGATCATACTGCATTCTTCCTTCTATTAATCCAAAGGCAGGTATGTAATGACCTAATACACCATAAAGATTCATTCTTCTTAATTCATGTGTTACGCCTTCTGGAGCTTTTAGTATTTCTAGAAAAATCTCTTTATGTTCTATTTTTCTTCTAAAGTCTTTATTTATGAGGTGTAAATTATTTGTAATCAAACCGATTGTTTTAGCATCAATGCCTTCAATATCTTTATTTTTCTGGAAGAGTAAGAAAATCTCTAATAGTAGGGCAGGCTTGTCTTTAAAACTGATGTCATCTTTTAGTCCCACTAATTGATTTTTTATTTGAAAGTTTTGATTGATATCTTTTATTTTTTTTTCACTTATTTCTAAAAACTGTTGCTTCAGAATTTGTAAGATTATTTCATTCATTCTGCTGATAGTTCTTGCAGATTTATAATAATCTTGCATAAAGATCTCAACGCCAATTAAGTGATCTTGATCTTCATAATTGAGTTGCTTAGCTAATTTTTTTTGATATTCGAAGAGAAGTCTATTCTCTGCTCGTTTTGTTTCAGAATGAAGCGAGTATCTTATTAGTGAGAGAAAGTTTCTAGAATTAATTAATTGTTGGAGTTGTTTCTCTGTGAGAATATTATGATTCAAAAGCTCTTCTATGCGGTCAATTCCTAAAAACTTCTTACAGAGCCAAAATATAGTATGAAGATCTCTGAGACTTCCTGGTCCATTTTTAATATCGGGTTCTAAATTATAAGCCGTATTATTAAATTGAAGATGCCTTTTTATTTGTTCATCAACCTTTTCTTGATAGAAATCTTTATTGTTCCAAAATGATTTGCTTTCATCTATTGTCTTTATTAGATTTTCAAACATTTTTTTAGAGCCGCTAATGTATCTTGATTCCAATAGTGTTGTAGCTATTGAGATATCTCTCGAACCTTCAGTTATACATTCTTTAATGGTTCTAGTGCTGTGACTAACTTCAATTCCTATATCCCATAAGTAAGCTAAAAAATGAGAAATATTTTTTTTATGTTGTTCTTTTTTTTGATCATTAATCAGTATGAGTAGATCTGTATCTGATTTTGGATAAAATTCTTTTCTCCCATATCCACCAACTGCAATAAGACTGATTTCATCGTTTGATATATTAAACTTCTCAGACGTATATAGAATTAAAGCATCATTGATATTGGATCTGGCATTGAGAATGTTAAGTATATTATTTTGATTTAAATTAGCTTTTAAGATTAATGATTTCTTTTGAAGGAACTCTTTAGGCGAATTTTTATTTTCTTTTAATAAAGAAAGTTCATTATTGAGTTTTCTAATACTAAGACTATCAAGTGTATTATCTTCAAGTGACATTGAATTAAAGTATTGTTTCTTCAGGGGCTAATGTTAATACTTCATAACCGGAGCTAGTCACTAATATTGTATGTTCCCATTGAGCTGATAAAGAATGGTCTTTAGTAACCACAGTCCAATCATCTGATAATAGTCTTACACCTGCTTTTCCACTATTAATCATTGGCTCTATGGTAAATGTCATTCCTTCTTTCATTTCAATTCCAGTTCTTGGAGTTCCATAATGTAGGATTTGTGGCGAATCATGATATATTTTTCCAATTCCATGACCACAATATTCTTTTACAACTGAAAAGTAGTTATCTTCAGCGTATGTTTGTATTGCATGCCCTATGTCGCCTAAACGATTCCCAGGTTTAACTCTTTTTATGCCTTCGCAAAGACATTGATAAGCAACATTGACGATTTTTTTACTAATTTTGGATATTTTTCCAACTTGGTACATTCTACTTGTATCACCATGGAAGCCATCTTTAATAACTGTCACATCAATATTTATAATATCTCCATTTTTTAATTTTTTATCATTGGGTATGCCATGACAAACAACATGATTTACTGAAGTGCAGATTGTTGCAGGAAAGCCATTGTATCCAACATTAGCTGGTATTGTTTTTTGTTGATTAACAATATAGTCATTACATAATTCATCTAATTTTTTAGTTGAGATTCCAGGAGCAATATATTTCTCAATCATAGTCAGAACTTCTGAGGCTAAGTGCCCTGCAATTCTCATCTTTTCTTGCTCTTCCTTTGTTTTTATATTTATTTCCATGATGTTTAAAAGTTTAAAAGTTGTATTTTTTATTGTTGCTAAACACTTATTATGTTATAAAACACCCGCAATTTTGCATAAAAATCGAACATAAATCGACACATACAATGGGTGCTAAGAATATTATTCGTAGTTTTGTATGGGGTTTATGGGAGTTTAACCCAATTAAGGAAGAATTATGAAAAATATCGACATGCGTCAAATGTTAGAAGCTGGCGCTCACTTTGGTCATAAGACCAAATATTGGAATCCTAAAATGTCACCTTATATCTATGGTGAAAGAAATGGAATTCATATTATTAATCTAGAAACTACTATTCCAATGCTTTCAGAAGCATGTCATTTCGTTCAAACTATTGCTTCGCAGTCAGGAACTATATTGTTTGTTGGAACAAAAGTTTCAGTAAAAAGTGAAGTTAAAAATGCTGGCATTGATTGCAATATGCCATATGTATCAAATCGTTGGTTAGGTGGAACACTTACGAATAACCAAACAATATCTAAGTCTATAAAAAAATTAGAAGTTATAGAGGAATCTTTAAAGGATGAAAATACAGATAATCTCTCAAAAAAAGAGATACTCACTCTATCTAGGGCATATCAAAAACTAGATAAAGGGCTTGGAGGAATAAGGGATATGAAAAAAATCCCTGACGCAATATTCATTATTGATGTCAATTATGAAAAAAATGCTGTTAAGGAAGCACTTGTTTTAGGAATACCTATCATCGCTATTGTTGATACTAATTCTTCGCCTGATGGAATTAATTATGTAATCCCATCGAACGATGATTCAAGATCAACAGCAAATCTTATTACATCTCAAATTAAGGAATCTTTCTTAGCTGGAAAGAAAACGATACCTATTTTAGATGATATTGATGATGAGTTTGTAGAAGTAGATAGTGAAGGCAAAATAGATGCTTCGAAAGTTAAGCGTAAAAGAAAAATCATAATCAATAAGAAAGAAATAGCTAAAGAAACTCCAGTAGAGGAAACTCCAGTAGAGGAAACTCCAGTAGAGGAAACTCCAGTAGAGGAAACTCCAGTAGAGGAAACTCCAGTAGAGGAAACTCCAGTAGAGGAAACTCCAGTAGAG
>JAQWQE010000073.1 GCA_029244925.1 Gammaproteobacteria bacterium
TCTTTGCCATCTGGCTTCAGTACTCAATGTAAGTTGTTCTGAGAAGTCATAATCAACGGATGCATATATGCCTTGTGATATCACTGAATCTGAATTATTGCCCGCACCTGTATCAACTGCATTGCCACCTTTGTATTCAATATTGCAAGTTCTGCTTTCGAAATCATATGGCGCAATGTTATTAGGAACACCTAAAAACCACAAAGGACCTGTTGGGGCATATAGATTTGGCGTTCCATCTGCATTTGGAAAGTAGAAGCCACTATTAGGCATACCAAAACTATTAACACATTCCAGTAATATGGCTCCACCTTGACCTCTATGGATAAAGTCTTGCTCATATCGATTGATTCCGACCAACCATCTAAGATCATTGTCTTGACTGCTGATCAATTTAATATCAAAGGTTCTGTCCCTGGAGATATAAGGATCTCTAGCAGTAGAGTTTGAGTGTCCAGTGTAATCAAAATCTCTAACCCACATTGCAGCAACTTTATTAAAGCCCCAGCTTGCTTCTAATGTTGAATCATTTGCAAGATCAAATGAGGCATTGATGTTGAGACGATCTGAATCTCTAGCCATTCCATACTGTCCATAGGGCAGAGATGGAACGTTACCATTAGCAAAGCTTGCAGTGATAGGAAGTGCATCCATTTTTGCAGCAGCATTTGCTGTCATGATGGCATTCATATTTACAACATTTGTTCCACCAAAGTAATCGATAGCTGAGCCTGGTCCTGGAACCATTCCACAAACATAATTTTTTGGATTAACCGTTGGAGCACTAGGATCATTAGTAGAGGTAGTGGTGCCTGTACAACTATCATTTCTATAACCTAGAACATAACCGCCAGCTGGTCCACCATCATTATCTTGGCTGTGGAATGCTCTTATTTTTAATTTCCAAGTATCACCCTTGGCAACTATACTACCAACAATTGATTCGGTTTCTTCAGCACCCATAGCTCCACCATCACTGGCAGTAAATATCCCATCTCTTTTGTATTGCTTAGCAGCAATTCTAGCAGACAGAATATCTGTAATTGGTCCTTCGAAAGAACCGTAAACAATTCGTTCGCCGTCTTCACCCACTAGGATATCTAGATGGCCTTGGTTTCCTTCAGTGCTTGGATCTTTAGTAATGTAGTTCACAGCACCACCAAAAGTTGATCTTCCATAAAGAGCTGACTGAGGTCCTTTGATAACCTCCACACGTTCAACTTCTTCTAACGGTATAGAATGATAACCACCTATAACGTATATGCCATCCACAAACATGGTAGCAATATTAAGCGAAGGATCTTCTGAAAGGCTATTTACATTCATCCCTCTAAACCTTAGTTGAGAGTTCACTCGTCCTGGTGCTTGGCCACCTTGAGCAGAATGTTGAAATCCAGCAACTTGAAGCGATAGATCTTCTAAGTTTTTAAATCCACTTTCTTGTATATCTCGAGCTGAGAAAACAGTAATAGCAAGCGGTATTTCTGAAAGATTTTCAGCTCTCTTTCTCGCTGTAACCACTATCTCTTCAATGCCATCTTGAGAGTAAGCTAGATTAGATGATAGAACACCTGTTAAACTCACTAACAAAATAGTTGAGAAAATTATTAATTTTTTCATTTTTTTATTCCCCATATTTTTTTACTTTTCAAATTAAAGATAAATAAACATTCATTTATGTAAATTTAAGCATGCTGTTAATATATTACACTTAAAAGCTACTTATTTTTATTAAAAATCCAAACCATTAGTCTGATTTATGGTAACAATTGTTGTTTTTTTACTACTTATGATCGTGATAATTCTACCAGTTCATAATAAGTTTGCATGTAACCAGCAACAGCACCTTTAAGAAAGAGATAATCACCATCATTAGTGCACCATATATCATAGGGTGGGTGCTCTTCAGGTAGCTCTGGGTTTGTGACAAAGCGAAAATGCAAAGCATCAAAGGTACCTGCTTGAACAGTAACCTCTTCTTCTCCAACATATTCTATTGTTGATGTTATAGAGTAAAGCATTGGACCGGTTGCACCCCTATGGTCTGGAGAAGATAAAAGCATTTCACCAATGTTTTGAGTTTTTTCTTTCTTAGAATGATCAAAGAGTCTAAAATGCCAGGCATCACAAGCAATAGCATGATTTTGAAATGTTTTAATGATTGGCCCTTTAGCTCTCATAGTTTGGCTAACTCTGCCCTCAAGAGAAGTTTGAGTTTCACATTCAGCCTTATCACCATCAAAATTAAACCAACCTGTACCCATAAACTTATCATCAACAGAGATTCGCACAAAACAATCCAAGGGCAGCCAATTCTCATCAAGCGAGTATGTTATATCTCTCATTACAGCAGGCCTATCATCTATTTCACAATGAGCCACAATTTTTCTATGGCCATTCGCATGTTTATTGATGATGAAATACTCCCTTCCTCTTTCTTGTCCTTTTCGATCCTCTTTTTCACTCAAATAAATAATCTTTCCTATGACGGTTTCATGATCAAGTTGTAAAATATTATCTTTACTCATTTGTATCCTCTTTATTTTTATTTGCATTGCCTTCCAGTTCTCTAGTGATTTCTGGTGATTTTTCATTTTCAGGTTCAATAATTTTCAAAGCATCTGCTTTGCCAAAGCGCACTAATAAATTATAGAGCGATGTTTCATTTAATTCTGTTACAGAAGTAATGGAAAATCGTCCTTGAAAAAGACTGTCTGGAACAATTAACTCATCACCGGCATAGCCACACACTCTTCCACTCCAAGATTGAAAACTAATCATATCCATCCCACGCACATCCAAAGATGCTGGTGATATTTGAAGATGATAGGCTCTCGATTTTGGTCGAGCATAAACAATGAGATTGCCACGATCCAGAATTTTATAATTGTCAATGTTTCTTTGATTGAAGCAACTGGGTCTTGAAAAGCTTTCGCCAGTATCCTTGCTTGTACTAATTTCCGATTGCTGAGAACAGCCAAAAATTAGTATTGAAGACAATAATATTACAACCGAGTAAAAATTTTTTTTAGTTTTCTTCATAAATATTTTATAAATCTAGTATAATTTTTTTTCCGAATAAGTCAGAATACGAGTCTGAGATTATATATGTCTTATTAAATAATAAATAGATCAAGAGAAATTACCAATATGGACAAAATTCTTGTATGCATTAAAAGAGTTGTTGATTACAACATTAAAATTAGGATCAAGCCTGATGAAAGTGGTGTGATTACAGAAGGCGTTAAAATGAGCATCAATCCCTTTGATGAAATTGCTCTTGAAGAAGCTTTAAGAGTAAAAGAGAGTGGCAATGCCAATGAAGTCATTATTGTCTCTATTGGTCCTGATGATTGTCAGCAGCAATTAAGAACAGGACTGGCTATGGGTGCAGATAGAGCCATACTCATACAACATGATCATATTATTGAACCTCTTAAAGTTGCTAAGTTACTGCACAAGATTGTCGAACAGGAGAATCCAGGTCTTATTTTGTTAGGAAAACAAGCCATTGATGATGATTGCAATCAAACAGGTCAAATGCTTGCCGAACTTTGTTCTTATCCACAAGCGACTTTTGCTTCTGAACTTACAGTCAATGAAAACAGCCTAAAAGTTATTCGTGAAGTGGACCAAGGGCTGGAGACACTTGAAGTTGATTTGCCAGCTATTGTTACAACAGACTTAAGAATGAATGAGCCTCGATATGTCAAGTTACCCGACATCATGAAAGCTAAAAAGAAGCCCATGGATGTGATGGATGCAAATGATTTTGAAATTTCTTTGGAACCGTCAATAAAAGTAATAAGCGTGACGCCTCCCCCACCGAGAGAATCTGGCATTATGCTTGATGGAGTTGATCAACTGTTTGTCGCACTTAAAGACAAAGGCTTGATCAATGAGTAATGCAATGAAAATAATAGTAATGGCTGAACATGAAGATGGCTTAATTACTTCAGCAACGAGAAAGACAGTCAATTGTGCTAGCCAGATATCTAGTGAAGTTGATCTTTTGATTCTAGGCAATAATACGGATCTAGAAGAACAAGCAATTCAGATTGATAGTGTTTCAAATGTATTGGTGGTCCAAGATGAGACATTCAATCAACAATTATCGGCAATTATGGCGCCTATTATTTCAGATCTTACCAGCGGTTATGACTGCTTATTACTTCCTTCTACAACTTTTGGTAGAGATCTTGCACCAAGAGTTTCAGTATTGAAAGATGTGTGTCAGATTACAGACATAATGGAAGTTTTGTCTCCAAGAGTTTTCAAGAGACCCATCTATGCTGGTAATGCGATTGAGACAATTGAGGTTCCAGATGGTCAGATGATCGTTGCTACAGTGAGGCCAGCTTCTTTCAAAGAATTAGGCACATCCAATCAAGCGTCTTTGAGTAGTTTGGAAATGCCCAATATCGATTTACCAAATCACACTCGTTTCTTAGGCGTTTCTTCTGAGAAAACAGAGCGCCCTGATTTGCAAGTAGCATCCATAGTTATCTCAGGTGGTCGTGGTGTTGGTAGTGCAGAAAATTTTGAAATCTTATATCAACTGGCAGATAAACTTGGCGCTTCAGTTGGTGCCTCAAGGGCAGCTGTTGATGCAGGTTATGTTTCCAATGATATGCAAGTTGGACAGACCGGAAAAATCATTTCTCCTGACCTTTATTTTGCTTTTGGTATTTCAGGAGCTATACAACATGTAGCAGGTATAAAAGATTCAGGAACCATAGTTGCCATCAATAAGGACCCTGATGCACCAATTTTTGAGATAGCAGATATTGGCATTGTTGCAGATTTATTTGAATTTATTCCAGAATTTTTAGCTAAGTTAGACTAAAAAATGAAGCCTTTAAAACCTTCAACCCTTTTGTTGGGTTTTGCTGCTGGCATGTCTCCTTTTGGTATGGCTATTGTTGTGCCAACTTTGGAACTGTTTGCACAAGAGTTTCAAGCACCGTACTCAACTATTCAGTTTATTATCTCAGCTTACCTTTTTGGTTTGGCTTCTGCACAACCCATCGTTGGTTTTCTTTCTGATCGAATAGGCAGAAGACCGGTTATGATTGGCGGTATATTTTTATTTATCTTTGCGTCCATCATGTGTTTGGTAACTGATAATTTAAATACTTTGATTGCCTTCAGGTTTCTTCAAGGTATGGGAGGTAGTGTGGGAACGGTTATGGCAAGAGCCATGATAAGAGATTCAATGTCGAGTGGTGATTCAGCTAAACCCTTATCAAGGGTGACAGCAGTGATGGGTATGGCTCCTATGATTGCTCCAGTGGTAGGTGCTTTTGCCATCAGTCTGTTTGGAGGCCCTAGAAGTATTTTTATTGTGACCTTGATTATAGGTGTCATCATTTTAATACCTGTATTGTTTAGGTTACCAGAAACCAGGAAAGCTGAGCATATTGGCTCAATGTCTAATGAATTATGGCATCATAAATACCGTTATCTCCTTAGTTCGAAGGTTTTCCTAGGTTCAACATTTATTTATGGTTTTACCACGGGGAGTTTTTTTGCAATCCTTGCTGTGGGCTCCACGGTATTTTCAAATGACTTGGGAATCAATTCAACAGGCTTTGGTTTGATTTGGAGCTCCATGACAATCTTATATGCGTCTGCCGCTTTTCTAAGTGGTAATTTATCAACGAAAATTGGTTTAATGAGCGTTATGAGAATAGGCATGCTTTTGAATTTATTATCAGGAGTTTTGTTTTTTACCTCTATTGCTATTTTTGGTGTCACCCTATTCTCAATCATCACTCCTTTGGTTATTATGTTTTTTGCCCATGGATTTATAGTGCCAACTTCAATGACAAAGGCAGTAAGCGATCGTCCAGAAATCGCTGGTTCGAGCTCGGGTTTATCCAGTGCTTTAGGTCTTGTTACTGGAGGATTATTTAGTATCTTATCTGGGGCGGTTTACGCTGGAAGCTTTTTACCAATTTCATTCATTGTAATGGCGTCTACGATAATGTGTTCACTCAGCTATTCTCTTATTAAATGGGGTGAGAAGAGCAATTAATTTTCTCTACTCGCTCCCCATTTATCCTGTTTCTTATTTTCTAACTGCCTGGTTTTACAACGCCTATCCATACTTCAACAAAAAGAAGAAACCAGATCGTTAGGACGAATATCCTAGCTTTCGCTAAACTGGCAGCCATAGCAATATCATCGGCTTCATTGATATTGTCTTTAGCAATATTATGAATGCCTGTGATAAAACCTCCAATGTATTTTCTGATCATGATTCCACAAAATATCAGAGCAGCAAAAACTATAAGTTTTGCACCTACCCAAGGATTTTCAGCTAAACGATCTGTATACATGAAAGCATAAGTCACAGACGCAATCAGTGTGAATACCATGATCCACCGAAAATAATAATCAATCTTAGTCATTTTCTTTACTAAATCTGTACCTTCATTGAAATGAATATAAATGAGTGCAAAAGTCCATATTGGACCCAATAGGATTATTCCTATCATCTGCCACAGAGGGTGTTCGATTCCATAGTAATGCGTCAAAATTCCACCAACGGTTAACATGAGGCTTAGACACAGTCTTGGAATGAGATCTAGGTTCATCATAATTGTACCCGCAGCTTGCCGAGCTCCTCTGGATAGTTTTGGATTGATCGCGAATCCACTGGAATAGAAAACCCCAATATCGCCTCCCAACCAGTAAGCAAAAAGAAGAAGGTGTAAAAGTAATGCTATATCTTGACCCGACATATTAAACCCCTATTTAATTAGTTAATGTAATAATTGTTTTTCCAAAATTTTCTCCACGCATTAACGAACAAAAATGCGTAGGTGTATTTTCAATACCGAAGACTTCATCTTCTATGTAGTTTATTTTACCCTCTTCAAGCCATTGAGATGCAAGCGTGATGAATTCTTGTTGTTTGTCATAATGATCGTAAACCACCACTCCTTTGATGCTTGCTCTTGATCCAACAATCGGACCTAAGTTTGGTCCTGGTGGAGGCGTGGCTAAATTGTATTGAGTCATGAAACCACATAAGACAATTCTTGCAAACATGGCTAGATTCTTAGTCATAATATCAAGAGTCTCACCACCCACATTATCAAAATAGATGTCTAGACCATCGGGGCAGACCTCTTTTATTCTTTCACTCAGATTTTCAGTCTTATAGTTAATGCATTCAGCAAAACCAAATTTTTCCTTAACCACACTGCATTTCTCGTCACTACCAGCAATACCTATTGCTTTTGCTCCATGTATCTGAGCAATTTGACCAACCATACAACCCACAGGACCACTGGCTGCTGAGACAACAACCACATCGTCTTTTTTTGGTTCACCATAAACCAGTAAACCTGCATAAGCTGTTAAGCCAGGCATACCCAATATTCCTAGATTGGTACTGAGAGGAGCAGATGCAGAGTCTATTTTTCTAATACCTTCACCGTCTGATATTCCATACTCTTGCCATCCATTGGAACACATGATTGTTTCACCAATTTGGACATCACTATTTTTTGAGTCAATAACTTCTGCTATTGTTCTACCTACAATGGTGTCCCCAATCTCTACTTTTTCAGAATAGATGTGCTTACCAGTGATGACTCCTCTTATATATGGATCCAGTGAAAGATGGATAGTCTTTGTTAGAATCTCATTCTCTCCAAGTTCAGGTATTGGGGTTTTAATTAATTCAAAATCGTTTTCTTCAGGTATGCCTATAGGAGTCTTTTTCAAGACAATTTTTTTATTCATTAGCAAAATCTGAGTTAGATTTGTTCTAGCATATACTCACAGCTGCTGACCTCGAAACCACCCGCTTCAACATTGAGTATTTCAATAACACCATCATTAGCTACTAATGAGAAGCGTTGTGAACGAGAACCCATTCCAAAGCCTGATGCATCAAGTTCTAATCCAAGAGCTGCTGTAAATTCACCATTTCCATCAGCTAGCATCAGCACTTTACCATCAGCTCCTTGGCTTTTCCCCCAAGCATCCATTACAAAAACATCATTAACAGAGATGCAAGCAACAGTATCAATACCTTTGTCTGTTAATTGCTCTGCTTGATTCACAAATCCTGGTAAATGCTCTTGTGAGCAAGTTGGTGTGAAAGCTCCTGGTACTGCAAATAATGCAACTCTTTTGCCTGCGAATAAATCTGTAAAACTTACGGGTGTAGGTCCTTCATTAGTCATTGTTGTAAGGCTAATCTCTGGAATTCTATCTCCTGCACTGATTGTCATAATAATCTCCTTAATTGATATTTATTTATTAACGGTAAATTTTAGCTATATCTTATTACATAAAAGTTTATTGAACCATAAATAATGAAATCCTAGGAACAAACGATACCAGCATTAATCCAACTAGCATAATGATTAAGAATGGTATAGTCGCCTTGCAAACGGTCCAAAAGCTCTCTTTAAAAACACCCATAGCAACTATTAGATTAAGCCCCAACGGCGGAGTTAAGTAACCAATTTCAAGATTCATGACCATGATGATTCCAAAATGAATTGGATCAATACCCTGCGACTCTGCAATTGGGTTAAGCATAGGAGCTAGAATTAATATTGCAGAACCTATGTCGATAATACAGCCTATCAATAGAAGAAATAAATTGATTCCTAAAAGAGCAGAAACGGGATTGTCGATTCTTTGGCTAAGCCAAGCAACTAGACTTTGGGGTACTTCTTCATAAGTTAAAAAAACATTTAAGCTTAGAGCTATCATTAAAACTGGAAATAAAGAACCCAATAACTTAGTTGTATCGGATACCACATTAAATAAAAGTTTAAACTTCATTTCTTTGTGGATGAATGTTTCTATAACAATGGAATAAACGACAGCAACAGCAGCCGATTCAGTCGCTGTAAAATAACCTGTATAAATGCCTCCTAGGATAATTATTGGCATGAGTAATGCCCAAATGCCATTTTTTAGAGTCTTTAGAATATATTTTATATCCCATTTACCTTCTCGGTGTCCAAAATTTTGAAAGATCGCATAACTCAACATAAGAAATGTCAATAACAGTGCTGGCATTATTCCAGCTAAAAACAAATCACCTATAGAGGTTTGTGTCATTATTCCATAGAGAATGAGTGGAATGCTTGGTGGGACAACAATACCTAAAGTACCTGCAGCACATAGGGCACCAAGAGCGAAGTTTTTTGGATAACCGGCATTGATTAACGCAGGGTACATAAGAGTGCCTATGGCTAATAATGTTACTGTACCCGATCCTGAAACTGCAGCAAAAGCTGCGCAGGATAGAATTGTTGCGATAGCTAAACCACCAGGAATAGGTGCTGTAAGTGCCGTCATTAAATCTATCAGTCTTGAAGCCATACCACCTTTTGACATTATATTTCCTGCAAGTATGAACAGGGGTATAGATAAAAGAATATCCTTATTGGCAGCGTCCCATGCATCAACCACTATATTGCTGATTACAGCATCACCAAAAGCCCAGTAAGAATAGGCAGTAACCGTACCTAGAATTACTATAAGATTTTGTCTTAGTAAAAATAAAACAATAATAATAATGGGTAATAGAATTGTAGTCATGAGCTGCTTGGACCTGATTTATTCATGTTTAATAGCCTCATTCTGAGGTCTGTATTTAGGATTAAGTGCATAAATTGAATGTCTTATCGCAGCGATAAGAAAAGCGATTGGTATGATCATCTGGAAGGGCCAGATGGCCATTCTTAATACGATTGATTGCACATCATCTCGATAGGTTTCTGCAACCACTTGGAAGGCAATGAGTGCAAAGAGCAAACAAAAAAGAGACATAAAACCTTCTTGTAATCGAATCAATAAAGGCTCTAATTTTTTTGGGAGCCAACTGTCAGCAAATTTGGGTCGTAAGTGAGCACCTTCAGAAGATGCAACACCCAAGCCAAACATAACAACAAACAAGTTAGCATAAACTCCAACTTGCCTAGACCAATGCAGTCCAGTCCCAGTAATTTCTCTGATAGCCACGTCAGCAAACATGACACTGACCAACACTAGAAAAGCAAAAAATGTAATGGATTTCTCAAATGTTGTTAATAATTTTAAAGTTTGTTTAATCATGAGATATTTTCATTGTAAACTATGAACTAACAAAAAATCATATGAATTAAAAAAAGGATTCTTTATGTCAAATAACCAACAAATTACTATCTCTGATGAAGTAAAAGAATTTCTAAAATCGAATCATAAACTTTTAATTAATGGCGAATGGACACCCTCTTCTTCAAATGAAAAAATTGAAGTTTTTGATCCTGCAACTGAACAACTTTTAACAGAAGTTGATTCCGGTAATGCGGCAGATATTGATGCTGCTGTGGCTGCTGCTAGAAAAGCATTGACTGGAGAATGGTCAAAAATAACTTCACATGACCGTGCTCGGATGCTGGATCGCTTGGCAGATGATATCGAGGCTAATTTTTCAGCATTATCAGAAATAGAAGTGCTTGATAATGGAATGCCATTGGAATTGGCTCAATATTCAATTGCCGGTCATGGCACTACATTGCTGAGATATTTTGCAAGTTGGGCCAATAAACTTCATGGGCAAACGATTCCAGTCTCACCAGCAGGAGCCATCAATGGAGAGTCACTGACGTATACCAGAAAAGAACCAATTGGGGTTGTGGGCGCAATCATCCCTTGGAACTCTCCACTGATATTTGCCATACTCAAATTAGGGCCAGCTTTAGCAGCTGGTTGCACAGTTATCTTGAAGCCTGCTGAATTGACTCCAATATCGGCTTTATTTTTAGGCCACTTAATACAAAAATCTGGTATCCCTAAGGGCGTTGTAAATATTGTTACCGGTTATGGAGAAACAGCTGGGCAAGCACTATCGGAACATCCCGGTGTTGATAAGATAACATTCACTGGGTCCACCGAAGTGGGTAAGAAAATTGTAGAAGCCTCCATTGGTAATCTTAAAAAAGTAACCCTTGAGCTTGGAGGTAAAAATCCCGTAGTGATTTTTCCTGATGCTGATTTAGAAAAAGCCATACCAGGAGCAGCTCGGGCTTGTTTCTTTCTTCAAGGCCAGAATTGTATGGCTGGCACTCGATTGTTTGTTCATGAGGATATTTATCAAGTTGTAATTGCTGGTATTAAAGAAATGGCTGAGGCTTTTACAATTGGACATGGACTTATTTCCGGTAATGATTTTGGTCCGTTGATTTCTAAAACCCAAAAAGAAAGAGTTATGTCTTATATAGACCTAGGTCGCGAAGAAGGCGCTGAACTTTTAACGGGTGGAAATTCTTATGGCGATCAAGGACATTTTGTCCAACCAACAATTTTTTCGAATGTAAATGGAGATATGAGGATTGCTAAGGAAGAGATATTTGGACCAGTTTTATGTGCTCAATCATTTTCCAGTCAAGATTTAGAACAAATTGCCTCAGAAGCCAACGATACACCTTACGGTTTGTCAGGGAGTGTTTGGTCGCAAGATATCTCAGTTGCACATAAGATGGCTATGCTTATTGATGCTGGACAGGTCAGTATTAATTGCCATGCTGCGGTTGATCCTGCTATACCTTTTGGAGGCAACAAGCAGTCTGGTTGGGGAAGAGAATTTGGTGCAGAAGGCCTTGAAGCTTACTTGAAGACAAAGGCAACAACAGTTATATTTTAGTTTACCAAGCAACCTCTTTTCCAAAGCGATCAAGAAACATACCGCTATTTTCAGGCTTTAATGTTTCAAACATATTTTGTTGATTTTCAACACTGTCATCCGCTTCAACTTCTGCAGTATCACCGCCAAGATAAGTTTTACACCAACCGGGTGCTAATGCGATGGTAATGATATCTTTCCAATCGCTAGCCATTCCTTTGGCAATAATATTAAGCCCTGATTTACTAGCTCTGTAAGGATAAAGACCGCCAAAGTTATTTTGTGCTACAGAACCTAGGTCGCTTGACATCATAACTAATATTTTTTTCTTACTACTGGCAATGTGATCATGAAAAGCAGTCGCAACTTTAAAAGGTGATAGTAAATTTACTTCAATGATAGTTCGCCAGATTTCGTAATCCATATTATCAATTTTCTGATATTCCATGGCCCCTGGCATACCCTCAGGACCTAGAATTCCTGCATTGTTAATCAGAACATCAATGGCCATACCTTGATAATTATTCGCAAGGTTATCGATAGAATCATGATTGGTCACATCAAGTTGTTCTATGATGAAGCTTTCTCCATATTTATTCTGAAGATCGAGTAATTGATCTGCTTGATCAGGATTTCTTGCACATGCTATGATTTTCCATCCCTTATGAGCATATTGTTTAACGTGTTCAAAACCCAAGCCTCTATTAGCTCCAGTAACAAAAACAGTTGGCATATATTTCTCCTTTTAAGAATTTGAAAATAAGATCATAATAACAGAATAGATATTTCATTATAAAAATAACAAAGAGGAAAAGGCATGCCAAAATCTGATTATATTTCATCACTTGAAATGAATAAAATTATTAAGACAGATCATCTAAAACCTGAAACTCAAAATTATTTTAACGAGTGTAAAAATAAGCTTGGTTTTATTCTAATGTTCTATTGGCCTACAGTTTTAATGAGAAGAAATTGGATCATTTCATGGGATTTTATAATAACCTAATGCTGGACGATTCAGGACTTACAAAACTTGAACGTGAAATGATAGCCGTTGTTGTTTCTTCTTATAATCGTTGTCACTATTGTATAGTCGCCCATGGGGCAGCGGTTAGACATCTATCAAAAGATCCATCTTTAGGAGAAGCATTGGTTTCAAATTACAAAGCAGCTGATCTTGATGATAGACAGAAAGTTATGTTGGATTTTTCTTGGAAAATGACAGATTCGCCTGAGTCCATAAGTGAAGATGATCGAATGGAATTACGTCAAAATGGCTTTAATGATAAAGATATTTGGGATATTGCAGCTGTGGCATCGTTTTATAATATGAGTAACAGAATGGCGACCGCAATAGACCTCAAGCCAAATCCTGAATACCACTCTAAAGCAAGGTAGTACTATGTCTATTAAGTTGGTTAATCAACCAAGAGTTGAATCAATACTCGATCGTGAGGGCCTGGATGGATTGGTTGTTGTCAACCCAATAAACTTTTACTACTTTTCAGGTTATTGGGGATTTTTTAATACACCAACAGGCTTTGATGGTTCGTACTTTTCAGTATTACCAAGAGATTCTGATAAAAAACCATCCATGGTTATTCCTGCTTTAGAGATTAGAAGAATTGAGACAAAAGGTAGACCATGGATAAAAGATATTTTTTCCTATACTTCAGATGGCGATGGCAGCTCTTTTGATGACAATTCCCCAAAAGGAATGGATTATGAGGGTTGGCCAATAAATCAAACAGCAAAATTAACACAACGTGAAAAAAACTGGAAGAAAATAGTTGAAGACTTTAAGGATAGTTACAATGAAAACTCATTTCAAGCTTTGGGTAGGGCCATTAAATCTTCTCATCTAGATGGTAAGAAAATCTTAATAGACGATTTGAGGATTGAGAGATGGCTTGAAAAAGAAAAAAAATTAAACATTGAATGCATTTATAAACCTCATTTATTCAATGAGATGAGAATGGTGAAAACTGAGAATGAAATTAAGATTCTAAAAAAGGCAGCAATAATAAATGAAGAGGCAATGCTTAGTTCAATCAACTTTATGCAAGAAGGCTTAAAATGGAGTGATGTTGAAAATCATTATATGAGTGAGATGGCACATAGAGGAGGCAGAGGTGTTTACCTTATGTGTGGTGTTGGAGAGTTGCCTGATGGTAGATGCAGAAAAAATGAACCCATTATGTTTGATGCCTTGGGTCAGTTTGAACACTATCATGGTGATTTCGGACGATGTGCAGTAATAGAGAGCCCAACACAAGAACATATTGAGAAACACCAATCCTTATTAGAGGGTTGGTCTAAAGCAAAAGAATATCTCTACCCTGGAGCTACTTATTCACAGATCTCAAACGAAGTTGGTAATTATGTGAGAAATATTGGCTTTAGAGATTTTAGGAATCCAATAGTGCACAGTTTAGGGCTCGAGCATACCGATGATCCAAAACTATTCGGCACTCAGCCAGGTGTAAAAAAAAGCCAAGCATTGGAGAAAAATATGGTGATTAATATTGATATGCCTTTTACAGAAGTTGGTTGGGGTTCAGTTCACATGGAAGATACAATATTAATAACGGATGACGGCTATGAGAGATTATCTGATTCCAGTTTTGAGCTTGTAATTTCGGAATAGATTTTTTTAGCAAATAACCGCCCTTCCCCAATTGGAATAACTGGATTGATGATTCAGTAGTATTTTTTTTGGATAATTTCTATTCTCTTTCATTGCCCAGTCTGCTCTTGAACTATAAAGCTCTACGTTATTCCACCATATTTCTGGATTCTTACCCTTCGATGATGACAATTCAATATCTTTTTTTAACCAACCCAAACCTCCATTATAAGAGCTGAGTATCATTGCCCATTGATTGCATTCATTTTTTGTTTTGATATTTTTATCAAGCCATTGATCATAGAGTAGCATTGCACGAATAG
>JAQWQE010000035.1 GCA_029244925.1 Gammaproteobacteria bacterium
ATGGAGTAGATATTATTGCAATGAAAGACTATGTTTCTTCTCGGACAGCAGATTCTGGTGGTGCTCCTCTGATTAGGTATACACCTGATCCAAGAAATGGAATTGATTATTTGGAAGGTATTTTTCTCATAAAAAAACCCAATGGCATTAATGATTATTATGAAATAGATAAAGCCTATAAGGCCAGAGTTGCTGGGATGATGGGTTGGAGTCTCGATGAGGAAGTTCATTTTCCTGCTTATGATAAAGTTGAAGCACCTCAAGATCCTTTTATTGAAAATTACATCAATGAATATTTTGATGATCAAATTAGAGTTACCGAAGGTTATTATTCCAATGTACCTGGAAAAACAAAGCATCTCAAAGATACGATGCCTCGTTTAGGTAGGAATGGTTATCGTAATATCGTGCTTGCTAAGCCGATCACGGATCATAACATTTACGCCAATAACTTTTGGGATCTTCATCTTTCATCCCAGTCCCTATGTCGAGCAGGTTTTGATGTGAATGATTTCAATATCAATCAGGTCAGAATGTATGGTAGAACACCTGAATACAACCTTATGATGCATAAAAATTTAAAGCGTCACCTTGACCATATTGAGCCAGGCAAAGAAGTTGCAGTGATTTACACTACTTTTGGGTTGCCATGGCCAGGGGCTAATCCAGTTGGACCAATGTCGAATGCAGCACCTTTTATTCAAGAAGTGTTTCATGAAAATGCCTATTTAAATTTTTTAAGCTTTAAAAGATATATTGAGCAAAATGAAAACGATTACAATGTCACATTTAATAAAACAGGCGGCATTGGAAGTTCTGATGCTCGCACTAATAATTTATTTGCATATGCTTTATTTGGAGGATCTCAATTGGGCCATAAAGATGATCCGCTTCGATTTAGCGATCTAAGAGAGAATATAGAAGACGCTATTCTCAATCAAAAAAAAGAAGAAGTTATTATTCAATTATCGCATTGGGGATATAGCTACTGGATTCTCATTATTAATATGAGAGAAGCATTGAATATACCATTGAACTCATTGGAAGAGATACGCCAGGAAGAATATAGAATGACGTGGTGTGAAAAACATCATGGACCTGGAGATTATGAACAGACAAAAGCAATTAACCATCAATGTCCTGACGGTTTTACACGTTTGCAATTAACAGAAGCTTTCGAGGATTTTAATGAAGATTTAGCAGTTAATTATATGAATAGGATTCGAGGTGGCATAGAGCGTTTTGGTATTTTCCCAAAACTGGATATTGAGATTGCAGCTCGAGGAGAAATATCATTATTAAAAGGTGGAGAAGTCAAAGTGACAAGTGGGAATTTATCAGGAGCAAAGCTTATGATTAACCCTGATCCAAATCCAGGTAAGCCTCTCTCATACAATTGGAACAATCGTTGGAGACCAGAGGTAAGCTCAAATCCCAATGCAGGAGTGAACGCAGTTAGACCAATTAATGAATACATGGAGATTTCAGATTACCTTGATTCTGCTAAAGATAATTTTACAGCTGTTATTGGAACACAAAATAAGCTTTCTCCAACTGAAATGATGCCCATTCATCCCAATGCTGTTTCTGAATCCATATTTTTTGGCCCCCATAGAACGACACTCAATGCTCCAGCAGTAGTCACAATAAGTTACGACAAGGAAAAGGTTAAGCGTCCAGAAATGATAAGACCTTATGTGTTTAATGTGATTACTGAAGAATATGAGCTTTTACCTAGGGTCCGAAAGGAAGTAGGGAGCTTTATTAATGGAGATAACAACACAGTATCTTTTGAGTCACAAATATTGGGTCAATTTATTCTTGTTGAGGAATTATAGAAATTAGTTTTAAAATTTCTTTCCGATATGTGGTTCATTCCTTTTTTTAGCCAATGATATTTGCTTTTGTCTTTCAGCAAACCTTTTTTTTCTTTCTTCTGAGTGTGTTCCAAAGCAATTTGGACAGCTGATGCCTTCAATATAGTGTTCACTTTTCATGTCATTTTCATCTATGGGCATCCTGCATGCATGACACATTGAATAATTGCCTTCTATTAAACCATGTTGGATTGAGACACGCTCATCAAAAAGAAAGCATTCGCCTTCCCATAAGCTTTCCTCAGGATCAATTTCTTCAAGATATTTTAATATGCCACCATTTAGTTGGAGTACTTCATTAAAGCCTGAATCTAAGAGGTAAGATGAGGCTTTCTCACAACGAATGCCACCAGTACAAAACATGGCAATTTTTTTTTCATTCTTTTTACCCATTAGCGGCTTTAATTTTTTTTCCACCCATTCTGGAAATTCTCGAAATGATTTTGTTTTAGGATCAATCGAACCTTTGAAGCTTCCTATAGAGTTTTCATAATCATTTCTGGTATCTATTATAATAACCTCAGGATCTAGCAGAATCTGATTCCAATCTTTGGCATGTATTTTGGTCCCTGTTTTCTTGGCAGGTTTTGTTGCATGAATTCCCATTGATACAATTTCTTTTTTTAATTTGATTCTCATGCGGTAAAAAGTTTTACCGTATGCAATAGAATACTTGGGTTCTAAGGTTTTCATTCTTGGATCTTTTTTCAAAAAGTTAATTACTGATTCAATGGATCTTTTTTCTCCTGAGATGGTTCCATTAATGCCTTCAGGCGCAAGCAATATTGTGCCCAAAATATTTTTTTTCTCACAGATTGCTTCTAGTTCTAATTTTAAGGTTTTAAAATCTTGCCAATCGATGAATTGATAGAAGCTTGCTACCAATACTTCACTTTGATTTATTTCTTTTGAGATCATGGAACTTTTGAAATGTATTAGTAGATTCTTTCTATTGTGTATTTTGCAAGTTGAATCAAGGCATCTTTAAATTGATTATTTGGTAAATCATTTAACGCATCAATCGCTTTTTTTGAGGCAATCTGAGCTTGTTCTGCAGTTAATGCTAAGGATCCCGTATCAATAACGCATTGAAAGATCTCTTTACTGTGACTTGAATCTTTATTAGTGATTGCTTCTCTAATCATAAGTTGCATGTTGGGATTGCAACGTTCTAGAGCATAAATCAATGGCAAGGTTGGTTTTCCTTCTGAAAGATCATCTCCAATGTCTTTACCAATAATTTCTGATGATGAACTGTAATCTAGGACATCATCAATCAATTGATATGCTATACCTAATTCTTTTCCATAGGTTCTTAAACAATCTTCTATCAGCTTTGATTGGTCGGATAGAACTGCACCTATAGTTGTTGCAGATTCAAATAATTTTGCTGTTTTTCTGTAGATTACATCCATGTATTGTTTTTCAGTTGTGTCTGGATTGCCACAATGTATCAATTGTAAAACTTCGCCTTCAGCAATAGTATTGGTTGCATCAGACATAATTTCCATGATTCTCATATGACCTATTTCAACCATGATTTGAAAAGCTCTGGAATAAAGAAAGTCACCAACAAGAATAGTTGATTCATTGCCAAAATTACGATGAGCAGTAATACTTCCTCTGCGAGTATCCGAATCATCTACCACGTCATCATGCAAGAGTGTGGCAGTATGGATAAACTCAATCATAGCTGCTGCTTTTATATTTTTCTCTCGATTTGCCATAAAACCACAAGCATTACAGGCGATGAGAACTATAAGAGGTCTTAGTCTTTTACCTCCACTATTGATAATATAATGAGAGATACTATTGATTAATCAGATATCACTATCCAGTTGATTTTGGATTTCTTGATCCATAGCTTTCCAGTCATTATCGACAAGAGATCTTAGATCATTGATGATGACTTTTTCTTTTTCTAATGTAGTTGTACTTTGAAGCATTTTATATCTTGTATGTTTTTAGAAGTGACAATATACCAAAGCCTTTAAAGTTATTGAATTAAAAAGCTTATATCTATAGAATTGCGAGTTTCTTAGAAAGATTGCACAAAAAGGAACATTAAGATGTACGCGATATTTAAATCAGGTGGAAAACAATACAGAGCGAGTAAGGGCGATAAGCTTAAACTTGAAAAAATAAATAACCTTTCTAGTGAAAAGGTTGTCTTTAATGAAGTACTCTCAGTTGGAGATGGAGCCGATATAAACTGTGGTACACCTTATGTTAAAGATGCCACTGTAGAGGCAAAAGTTTTAGAAGAAGGAAAAGACAAAAAAATTGAAGTTATAAAATTTAAAAGAAGGAAGAATTACAAACGAACTTTTGGCCACAGACAACATTATGTATTAGTAGAGATTACTGGTATAAAATTAAAAAAATCAACCGCAAAAAAGACAACCAAAGAAGAGTAAATTAGAGAAAATATTATGGCACATAAGAAAGCAGGTGGTAGTACGAGAAATGGAAGAGATTCTGAATCTAAAAGACTAGGGCTGAAGAAATATGGAGGCCAACATGTTCGAGCAGGTAATATTATTGTTCGTCAAAGAGGAACAAAGTTTCATCCTGGGGATAATGTAGGTATTGGAAGAGATCATACTTTGTTCGCTAAAGTGGATGGCGAACTAAAATTTGTAAAAAAGGGCTCAGCTATGAAGCAGTTCGCAACTGTAATTCCTATAGCAGAGTAGTTTTTAAAAATAATTAAATGACACCCCGCTTATGCGGGGTTTTTTTTTAATGATAGGATGTCAATAAGATGAAATTTACAGACGAAGCAAAGATAACAGTAAAAGCAGGCAATGGCGGAGATGGTTCTGTGAGTTTTCGTCGTGAGAAATACATACCTAGAGGAGGTCCTGATGGCGGCGATGGCGGCAATGGTGGTGATGTATTTCTAAAAGCAACATCTGGTCTTAATACATTGATTGATTTTAGAGTGGGCAATCGTTTTTCTGCAACTCACGGGGAAACAGGGAGGTCAAAAAATCGTAACGGTCCAGCTGGCGATAATCTGGTGGTTGAAGTTCCTTGTGGAACAAAGATATACAATGAGGAAACAAATGAATTGATAGGCGATTTGATTGAAGATGATGATGTTTGTCTGGTTGCAAAAGGTGGAAAAGCAGGGAAAGGTAATACAAGATTTAAGTCCAGTCGAAATAGAGCACCAAGACAATCGTCACCAGGTACATTGGGCGAGTACCGCACTTTATACCTTGAGTTAAGTTTGCTTGCTGATGTTGGCTTATTGGGGTATCCAAATGCAGGTAAATCCACATTTATTCGTTCAATCTCAGCAGCAAAACCTAAGGTAGCTGATTATCCGTTTACAACCCTCCACCCCAACTTAGGAATGGTGAGAATCGATTATGAGAAAAGTTTTGTAGTTGCAGATATTCCTGGAATTATAGAGGGCGCTTCGGATGGAATTGGCTTGGGCATTGCCTTTTTAAAACATCTAAGACGCACTAGAATACTCTTGCATATTATTGACCTAGCAGAATTTACTGAAGAGACTAAAATAATAGACAACATCAGATCAATTGAAGCAGAATTATTAGCATTTGATGAAAAACTATTTAACAAAGAAAGATGGCTTGTTTTTAATAAATTAGATTTATTGCAAAATGAAGAATCTAAAATTAGAAAAATAGTTTCAGATCTAAAATGGGAGCAGCCATATTATGGAATCAGCGCAGTAACGAAGGAAGGAACAAAGAAGCTTACACAGAAAATTATGAGAAGATTAGATCAACTAAATGAAGAAGATGTAATATCTTAGAAGAATTAGGCTAACGCTTTAATTTTTTTTCTAAGTTTCTTTTTCTGATTGGCAGCTTTATTTTTATGAATGATTCCTTTTCTTGCAAGGGAATCTATTAGCGGTTGAGCCACTTTATAGCTTTCAGCAGCTTCAGTCTGATTACCATCATCAGTAGCTTTTAATACTTTCTTGATTGATGTTCTCATTCTATTTTTTAGTGCAATATTTCTTTCTCTATTGCGCTCACTTTGTCTGACTCTTTTTTTTGCTGAACTGGTATTCGCCATTTTTATTTCCTATTGATAATTCTTTACTTGAAAGCCGTGTATTCTTTATATTTTATAGCCTTTTGTCAATAGCAATTCTATATTAAGAATGATTGATTTTTTATTATTAAAGATCGGTTAAAATTAAAGATAATGAATAAATCTAGTAATGAATCCAATTTAATTGAAACAGGTAGTATGTTTCGCTCCACGGGAGTTGTTGGTCTGATGACCTTTCTCTCTCGAATAATGGGCTTGGTAAGAGATATATTTTTTGCAAGGCTTTTTGGCGCTTTTCCATTAATGGATGCATTTTTTGTTGCGTTTAAGATTCCTAATTCATTCAGACGTTTTTTTGCTGAGGGCGCATTTTCTAGAGCATTTATTCCTGTGCTTTCAGATTATGAAAACAATAGAGAAGAGGGTGAAATACAAAACTTCATTGATAGAACATCAGGAACTCTAGGCTTAATTCTATTCTGTGTTTGCATTGTAGGTGTTATTTTTGCACCCATATTAATTTTGATCTTTGCCCCAGGATTTTTTGATGATCAAAATGATCAAATAGATCGATACAATCTTTCAGTGAGTATGCTTAGATTTACCTTTCCTTATTTATTATTTATTTCTTTAACGGCTTTTGCAGGCGCTATTTTAAATACAAAAAAACATTTTTGGGCCACTGCTTTTAATCCAGTTATATTAAATGTTGTCTTGATTATTGCTGCGGGATTTATTGCACCTAAATCAAGTAATCCAGGTTTAGTCTTAGCCTTTGCTGTTTTTTTTGCAGGGTTTCTTCAATTATTATTTCTTTTTCCTTTTCTTAGACAAGTAAGAAGAATGCCTAAGCCAAAGTGGGGATGGCAAGATTTAGGAGTCAAACGCGTTATTAAATTAATGATACCTTCAATCATTGGCAGTTCTGCATCGCAATTTAATCTTCTTTTTAATACTCTAATCGCATCTTTTTTAACCGCAGGTAGTATCAGTTGGATATATTATTCTGATCGATTGTTGGAGTTTCCACTAGGTGTATTTGCTGTGGCTCTATCCACAGTTGTTCTGCCAAGCTTGTCTAGAAAGAATGCAGCGAAAAATATTAGTCAATTTAAATCAATAGTTGAATGGGGGATTAAATTGGTATTTTTATTTTCAATTCCAGCAACTATTGGATTATTTTTTCTCTCAGGACCCTTAATAGCAACAATATTTCTTGGTGGAAACTTTAATAATTACGATCTACTAATGACTCAATACAGCTTAATGGCTTATTCATTTGGTTTAGTTGGGTTGTCTCTAGTTTTAATACTGTCACCCGTCTTTTATTCAAGAGAGGATACTAAAACACCTTTAAAATATGGGCTAATTACTATGGCAACCAATGCATTTCTCTCTTTGGTTTTTGTTTTAACTTTAATTAATCTGGGTGTCTCTTTTCCTCATATAGGTCTTGCATTTGCATTCTCTATAGCATCAATTTTGAATGCTTTGCTTCTATTTAGACGTTTGAAACTTGAAAAATTGGTTGTTTTAGATCGTATGTTAATAATATTTATCTCAAGAATAATCATGGCATCTTTTGCTATGACACTTTTTTTAATAAATTTTAATCCAGATTTACAGATCTGGCTGGCTGCTAATATTTTTGATAAATTTACGAGTCTATTATTTTTAATATCTGTAGCGGTTATTATTTATGTGCTTATTTTATTTCTTCTTGGCTTAAGAATGAAAGACATTCGTATTCAAACCGGCCAGTAACAATTATAATAATCTGAATTAGCTAGCTCTGATAAAAAATGACTGATTATAAAGAAACTCTAAATCTACCTGGAACCAGTTTTCCAATGAAAGCAAATTTGCCTCAACGTGAGCCAGATTTACTGAACCTATGGAACAAGTCAAATCTTTATAAAAAAATTAGAAAACAGCAAGCAGGAAAAGAAAAATTTTTACTCTTAGATGGTCCACCGTATGCGAATGGAAATATACACATTGGTCATGCTGTGAATAAAGTGCTCAAAGATATGGTTATAAAATCAAAAACACTTTCAGACTATGATGCTCCTTATGTTCCAGGTTGGGATTGTCATGGGTTACCCATTGAACACCAAGTAGAGAAGAAAAAGGGAAAAGTAGGTTCAAAGATAAATGCTAGTGATTTTAGAGAAGCTTGTAGAGATTATGCTGAGAAACAAGTGAAGCAACAAAAAGAAGATTTCATTCGACTCGGTATTCTGGGTCAGTGGGATGACCCTTACTTAACTTCAGATAAGAAGTATGAAGCTGAGCAAATAAGGGCTTTTTCAAAGATTATTGATAATGGGCATCTAGAATATGGCTTTAAACCAGTACATTGGTGTTTGGATTGTAAGTCAGCATTGGCTGAAGCGGAGGTGGAGTATCAAGATAAAGAATCTATTTCAATAGATGCTCTATTTGTAGTTTCTGATCGAAGCAGTTTCATGGATAAAGCTTTGATTAATTTAACCAATAAAGAAGCCGATATAGCTATTCCAATATGGACCACAACACCTTGGACACTGCCTGCTAATCAAGCAGTTGTTTTAGGCGAGAAAATAAAATATTCATTGGTTGAGACAAAATTAAATAATCAGGTTACATATTTATTAATGGCTGATGATCTAATAGAGTCAGTATGCAATAGGTATGATTTACAACAATGGGAAAAATTAGACACAATTGATCCTAATGCAATAAAAGGCAATCTTCTAAAACATCCTTTCTACGATAAACAAGTACCTTTATTGGTTGGTGATTATGTAACCACAGATTCAGGGACAGGAGCAGTTCATACCGCTCCAGCTCATGGCCATGATGATTTTATGATGGGCAAAAAATTTAGCCTCTCACTGGAAAGTCCTGTTAGTGCACATGGTGTTTATGAAGAGGGAACAGAATTTTTCTCAGGTCATCATATCTCAAAGGTGGATGAACTGTTTGTTAAAAAACTAGAAGAAAATAAAACATTAGCCAACAGTCAAAAATTTAAACATAGTTATCCACATTGTTGGAGGCACAAAACACCTTTGATTTTCCGAGCCACCAGGCAATGGTTTATTGGAATGGAAAGAGAGGATTTTAGGGAGAATTGTTTGCAGGCCATTAAGGAAGTCGAATGGTTTCCAAATTGGGGAGAAGAAAGAATTGAAGGTATGGTTTTAGGCAGACCGGATTGGTGTATTTCTAGACAACGATATTGGGGTGTGCCCATTCCTTTATTTATTCACAAAGAAACAAAAGAACTGCATCCTGAGACCAATAGTTTATTAAAAGTAATAGCTGATCGAATTGAAAAAGAGGGCATTAATGCATGGTTTGATACTGATATTAAAGAATTTATTAATGACGATGCTAATGAGTATATTAAGTCAAGCGACACTATGGATGTATGGATGGATTCAGGGCTAGCCCATCATGCTGTTGACGTAAATTTTGAGTGTATAGAGCCTATTGCTGATCTCTATCTAGAAGGATCTGACCAACATCGTGGATGGTTTCAAAGCTCTCTACTCACTTCTGTCGCAATGCATTCTAGAGCCCCTTATAAACAGGTACTGACTCATGGTTTTACTGTGGATGAGTCAGGAAAGAAAATGTCTAAATCGGAAGGCAATGTTGTTGCTCCTCAGACTGTTATTAATAATTTAGGAGCAGACATATTAAGACTTTGGGCTGCCTCAACAGATTACTCAAAAGAAATGAATATTTCTGAACAAATATTGAAAAGGAATTCGGATGCTTATAGGAGAATTAGAAATACTGCTAGGTTTTTGTTGAGTAATTTAAGTGATTTTTGTCCCGATAAAGAAATGGTCCAGCATGAAGATTTATTACTTCTGGATCAATGGGTTCTGAATCGATTAATAGAAATAGATGAAGGAATTAAGAAGGATTATGACAATTATGCATTTCATAGAATCGCTCAGACTCTACATAATTTTTGTGTTGTTGATATGGGTGGTTTTTATTTAGATGTGATTAAAGATAGGCTTTATACAATGCAAAAAGATTCCTTGGGTAGAAAGTCTGCTCAGACACTCTTGTATTATATTTCTGAACTATTAGTTCGTTGGATATCACCAATACTTTCATACACATCAGAAGAGATTTGGAAACTCTTACCAGGGAAAAGGGAAGAATCTATTTTTTTAACTCAATGGTATCAACTGTCTAAAATTGATATCAAAAGCGAATGGAAAAAAATAGATTCTTCCCTTTTCCCTGGTAAGAGTTTCCAAATCTCTTCTGATGTGTATGAAAGTATTGGTGATATCCAACGAACTAATAGTTCAGAAA
>JAQWQE010000032.1 GCA_029244925.1 Gammaproteobacteria bacterium
ATTATTGCACTACCTTTTGCTCTAAATCTTGTATTTAATTTTGCATTTACTCCACTACAGTTTGGTCTCAAAAACAACTTACTTGCTTCAATTGATATTCTGTTTGTCGCTGGGACGCTTGTCTGGGCCCTCTATGCACTATGGTATGCTGCTCCTGAGCTTCGCTGGATAGTCTACGCAAATATTCCATATCTTCTCTGGGCTACTTTTGCCACTTGTTTGCAATTAACTATTACCTACTTAAATTCTCCTGTTTAATCTGTTGGTTCTTCTTTTACCAAACACCAACAGACAAAAGAAGAATAAGAAGAATTTTAAGTTATGTATAAAAGAATGGATTTGTTTTATGGTTAACTAGTGAGTTTCTATAAAACATACATCCCTTTAATCTTAGTTTGGCTAATCTCATTACCTCTTTATGCAGTAGATATTGACGGGGATGGTCTTCAAGACTATCAAGTAGCAGCAGGTGGGTATCACACCTGCGTGCTAGATGACAACGGAGTACAGTGTTGGGGTTCAAATGTTATCGGACAGACCGATGTCCCTGATGATATGGTGAATCCTATAACTTTATCAACAAATTCAGCTGGAAATCATACTTGTGCGATCGATCCTAATGGAGTTCATTGCTGGACTGACTTCTACGGCAAAAATGATATCCCCAATGATCTTGTAAACCCAGTAGCCATATCTGCAGGTGGATCTCACACCTGTGTAATTGATGATAAAGGGCTTCATTGCTGGGGGAGAGACATCTATGGGCTTAACAGTGTGCCAACAGATGTGATAAACCCAGTAGCGATATCAGCAGGTTACTTACATACTTGTGCGATTGATGATAACGGGGTGCAGTGTTGGGGGAGTAACGACTATGGACAAACCGATGTGCCCACCGATCTGGTGAACCCAGTGGCAGTAGCAGCAGGTGGGAATCACACCTGTGCGATCGATGACAACAAAGTGCGTTGTTGGGGATTAAATATCCCTGGATATGCTGATCTGATTAATGTACCCATTGATCTTGTAAATCCAGTAGCGATAGCTGCAGGTAAGTGGCACACCTGTGCGATCGATGACAACGGTTTACATTGTTGGGGAGAGCGGGATATTTATGGGCAAAGCAATGTTCCCACAGACCTAATAAATCCCATAGCTGTATCTGCAGGTCAACATCATACCTGTGCGGTGTTACAAGGAAATGGATTGCGTTGTTGGGGGCGGAACCAATATGGACAAATAAATGTTCCCACAGATCTGGTTTTTGACACTGATAACGATGGCGTTCTAGACGGAGATGATCCTTACCCACTCAACGCTCCACCAACCCTTACTTTTACTTACGGTGATAACACCAATAAACCCATTGCTGGAATCAACCTGACTCTGACTGAGTCTGATAACACTGTGACCACACTCACCAGTGATGCCAACGGTGAGATTAAACTTCCTCTTAATCCATTAGCAACTAATAACTACACTTTATCAGCCAGTCTCACAGACACCGGTACCGATCCATTGGATTTGCTTGATGCCATCTGGATTCTGCAACACGGTGGGGAGCTTCGAACACTGACTGCCTCGCAACTCAAAGCAGCGGATGTCAGTGGCGATGATGAGGTTGATATATTGGATGCAATACAGATCCTACAACACAGTGGTGAGCTGAGAGTCTTGGATCCCAATCTGGTGTTCCTTGATACCACCACCAATGAAGCCCTTAGTGAGACCACCTTCAGTCCCACCGATACGCCAAGCATTACCGTGATTAGAATGGGGGATGTGGATCAGAGTTTTAACCCCAGTGATTAAACTGCAAGTCTCCCCCATAAAAGCTTCACTTATAACTCTACGGTAAAGGCTATTTACATATACAATAGATAAAATACATCTATTACAATGCTGTTTTAGACACAAATCTAGACACAAATAGGAAAAAGATGTATATATGTCGCAGTGAAATGTGTTTGAAAGTCTTTAGAGTAATGGACTTGAACGAATAAGGAGAGGTGGCAGAGCGGTCGAATGCGGCGGTCTTGAAACTTTGGAATCACACATTCTCTGGTTAAATCTAACCATCAAATAACTCCTCTAATATCCCTCAATGACCCATCTAATATGACTCTATGAGGATTTCCATATCATTAAGTTAAAAGTAGTTAAATTCAGTTATTTCTAACTTTTGCGACCAAAGTGCGACCAATGCTATTTCTGATCTATTTCTGATCTATTTCTGATCCATTTCTGGTCTATGTCTGATCAATTGACATTTGAAATCAATGGAGTATTTTTTAAGTATGGCTAAAGAACCCAAAGGATATGTCTATAAGATTACCAACAAACTAAATGGTAAGTGGTATATAGGTAGCCACAATGGAAAAATAGCAAATTACATGGGTTCAGGAAAGATCTTATTGTTAGCCATTAAAAAAAACGGCGTAGAGAACTTCACTAAAGAAATTCTTTTTTATTCAGAAAACTTCCAAGCTGATGAAACAAAAATACTAACTGAGCTTGATGCTGCCAATGATCCAAACTCATACAACATTATAAATACTGGTGAAGGAGGAATGTTAGGTCTCAAGCACTCGAAGAAAACAAAAGAAAAACTTGCAGATGCTTGGAGCGGAGAGAGAAATCCTAACTATCAAAGAGACTATTCAGACGAAGAAAGAAAAGCCATGTCTGAAAGACAAAAAGGAGAAAAGAGTTCTAGATGGGGTGTGCGTTTGACTGATGAGGAAAAGCAACATCTAAGAGAGCTTAATCAGGGTGAAAACAATCCTATGTATGGTGTGTCACCGAGTGCTGAAACAAGAGAAAAGCAAGCTGTCAAAATGAGAGGTGAAAATAACCCTAATTGGGGCAAAGATTTTTCTGAAGAAACCAGAGCAAAGATGAGTGCTGCAAAAAAAGGTGAAAATCATCCTCTTTGGGGTTTGAACCTCTCTGATGAATATAAAAAGAAAATATCTGAGGCAAAAACTGGAGTGCCACAACAACTAGCAGAATGTCCTGTCTGTGGAGAAATAGGTGGCATAAGCAATATGAAAAGATTTCACTTCGATAATTGTGGAAATGAATTTCATATATCAGAAGAACATAAGGAAAAAATATCTATAACTCTTACTGGTGTTAAGCAGTATCTAGTCACTTGCCCACATTGTGGACTAGAGGGTGGATATAAGAATATGAATGCCTATCATTTTGATAAATGTAAATATAAGAGAAGAAAGATTACTGTTGATGAGGGTAAGGAGTTTTTTACTTCTGAAGAATTAGCTGAACTCTTTTCTCTCATGAGACACAGTATTTATGACAACACTCAGAATGGTATGTTTAAACCAGTTAAGATTGGTAAAAGAAACTATTTCAAAGTTAAGGACATTATTGAGAAATTTGGACTAAAAGAAAATTAAGAAAGGAGAACTAAATGAAAAACTTACTACTCGGCATTATTGCCATTAACTTAACTATTATCTCTATCAACATGACATTGAAGTCTATTGAACCTGCTCATGCTCAATCAGGATTACAGAAGGTCGTGATCTGCAGTCCTAATAACCTATACATACCCGAAGACTCGTACCATTGGTGTGCAGACGTCACCAATAAAGGTGTTCTAAGAACCACAGGATAACCAAACCAGAACCAGTTCAGGTTCGGTACGGACATCAACTTTTGATTCCAGTGTCTACAAAGAAACTGGAATGCGAAACCTTCGATTCATCAATAGCTAGAAAGAACCTATGCATAGAGGTTTCAGGGGTTGCCTCAAAAGAAGCGATTCTGAGTCAAACTAAAGGTGAATGAAATTAACCCCAGAACCGCCCTTTATATGTCCTAAATGACTAGCTGAGAAGGAGTGTAAACAGCTAGTCACCAGACTGTTAAGTGGTTAACTTAACAAATGCAGTTGGCTGAACGATTGCCATTCCAACTGGTAGCAGAGCATTGAATGATTGAGAGAATCTTCGATCATCATAGAAAGGATTTCTACTGATCTCGAGTCCACCCCAGCCACCCAAAATAGATGTAGAGAAGTCACCGACTAGATAACTTCCTGAAGTCATATTGGTTGTAGAGAATGTTCTATAACCTAAAGTTCTACCAACTTGATTATCCACTTCAGATTGCAGATCCATTAAAGGACTAGCAGTTGATGTGTATTTCACAGCGGTCACTAGATCACTAATGTTGGCTGGATTGATAACCCAAGAGAGATTATTGATCTCTACATTAGCAGCACCTAAAGTTTCAAGAGCAGACACTAGGTTTGCAAAGGTAGGAGCAGATGTATATGTGACTGCACCGATCCCTGATGCTGATAGATAACCATCTATCTGACCAGAAGATCCTGATCCAGCGATCACTTGTTGATCAACTTTGCTTGCAAAGGTCTGTCCAATCAATCGTCTTAGATATTGTTCAATATCAGGAGTGGATTGTTGTAAGAACTTGTAAGACACAGGAATCACATCAGCAAGGTATGTTGGACTCAGAGTCTTGTTGGCAAGTGTTGGAGTAGTCTCAGCTGATTGAGTAGTTCCATCGGTGACCATAACAGTTGTACCTGATGCAGAACTAGCGACTGGTATGGTGACATCACCTTCCAAACCATTCATCTCTTGCATACCTAAATTGTAAGCAATCGACTTGGCTTGAATAAAGTCTCTGATCATAGGATCAACAGTTGATTGGATGGTTGATGCACCCGCTGTACCAGCGGTCATTGTTCTTTCCATAGGAACTAACACTGAATCTGCTGAGGTTTTACTTTGTCCTCTCTCTAAGTCTTGAGAGATTTCAAATTCATAACCACGCTTAGTGACATCTTCGAGTCCAATAATTGCGTCTTTGACTGAGTAAGTTCTATTAGCATCACCGACTTGTTTAACGAAGGGTGTTGCTAATGGTTTGTCTGTGTTCAGAGTATCGAGTAATTGAGATCTAAAACCTTCCAAAGATTGTCCAGCTGTGATTGCATCATCAGCCAATGTTTCTTTGTCATGTCTCAAACCCAATGCTCGGATTTCCGATACACGATTTCTTTCTGCCTTAATGGCATTGTTGTTGTTTTCTTCTTCCATTGTATTTTCCAAAATTTGATTTGATCTGAAAAGACCGGCATTGATATCAGCTGGCACAGAAACCAAACTAGCCTCATAAGGTCTGAAACGATTCACGATGTAATCGCCTTTGACATAATCACCAGATAGGATTTCATAACCAATTGATAGAGATCTGAGAATCCCAGACTTGATGTCATCCCACAGTTCTTTAGCACGCTCTGATTCCCCCATACGAACCATGCCACGAAGTTTTCCATTCATGACCTCGATATTCTCAACGATTCCAATAGGAGTCTTTGAGGCATCGTGTGATTCTATTAAGGGTAATGGTGAACGAGAAAGATCTACTGAGTCTTGATCATGTCTGAGAATCTCGTTTGCACCTAACTGTTTTCTAAACACTGGTGTTTCAGTGGATAATACAGCTGGAGCAATTCTCGTCTCTGAGTCAGCATTTTCAAAATCAATTGTTAATATTCTTGTATTCATTTTATTTCCTCTAGGGAAACAACAAAGGCTTCCCTCAAAAGTTAATTTGCTGAGAAACCAATCATTGAGTGACAAACAATGAAAAACTGTATCTTCTGTTTGATAGGAATACTGCCGATCTACTTTGATCTTTTATCCCTATAGACAAATCTAATTATAAGTTATGTCTGATTCCTTAGTATCTTTTTTGACACCTTTTAGTGCTCTGCCCAATAAATCTGAAACATATTCTTTGAATCTCTCAGCTGTAATGGGAGATATTGCTAACCATCTAATTTTTGACTCTAAAGGAACTGTTAAAGCACCAGTTTTATTGTGTTCACAATAGGTGGTAATAGTCTTAGTAATTTCATCGACCAGAATCCTATTCTGACACTCAGAGCATACTCCGGGAATCATGACATATCCTTGATCTTAATCATTGGTTGTATGGGTATAACTTTCTTATATTCTCCATTGATTAACTTTCTTGCCTCAGCCTTGAATGCCTTTGCCTCTTTTGTTGATCCATCCTCTAAGTCTGAATTATCAAAGTCAAAATCAACCCAAGGATCATGACAGACTCCTAGAGCCTCATCCCTGATTTCTTCACGCCAGACAGTAGATGCATGGTAGATAAAGTTAGTTAGACCCAAAGCTGGGTTTCCAACTGTCACATGATCTGAGTAAGCCTGAAGAAAGATCATGGTTTGTTTTTTTATAGCCTCGTTATATTCATCATAATTATTATCATCAACTTCCATATATTTGGCTCTAGGAAGTAATGGGATCTCTATCGTTTTCTTTTTCATAATTGCCTCGTCAAAAAAATAGAAACAATGGAAACAACCCACACCCCTTTAGGGTGTGTGTGTAGTGTTTCCTTTTTGATTTTTCTATCGGTTAAATGTTTCCAAATTGTTTTCATGTGTTTCCATAAACTGTTCAAATCTAGTAAATAAAGGGTTTTAGCCGAAACATTATTTAGTGCCATGTGTTTCACCTTGTTTCCTTGTGCTATCTGGCAACTTAAAAAGTGTTTCCAAATGTGTTTCCACTTTGATTATTTGATTTTTATTAATTAGATTTTTAATGGAGCGATTAATCATTGAGAGAAGTGATTTTGAAATCTTCTCCTTCTTAGATTCTTCTGGATCAAGTGAGCCAATATAATTTTGAATTACTTTCCTTGTGATTCCATTATTCGATTCTTCAACAAGGTCACTGATTGCATTAAATACTTTTATATCATGAGGCTCTTTTTCTCCTTCACTATTAACGATACAGATTGCAGTTTGTCCTTCATCATTTATCTCAATCGGTTCAATTTTGTAATTTAAAGTCTTACCTGTGATTCCAGATCTTTGTTTAATTACTGATAGCTTTCCTATTTGATCTTTTGGATTTTTAGCAGCTTTTAATATTGTAGGAACATCATTCTGAAGAACTTGAGAGTTTGCCAAACCTCGTCTTTGATCTTTACCACTATGTCCTATTAAAATGACACTGACACCATAACTGGCATAGTCTCTTAATTCCCTAGTCACGATTGAGGCAGATCCATCATCATTTAAAGTCCCAGAGGGTCTAGCAAGACTCAAAGTGTCAATAATGATTACTTCAATATCGTATTCGCTAATCAGCCTATACAGAGTATTCTTACTATTATTATCGCCAAACTTAAAACCCTCATGGATGATCCAGAAATTACTTCTTTCTTTTCTTCCATGTTTTTTCCAATGAGCAAGACTTCGAGGTTCAATATCTCTCTGTCCTTCTAATGCAATGAATAGAACTGAGGACTTCCTAACTGGATGATCAAAGAAGTCTCTGCCATCAGCTATACAGAATCCTAAATGAAGTGCTAAGGCTGTTTTACCTGAACTCATAGCACCATAGATAATGGTTGGTTCAGAGTAGGGGATTAATTCATCAACAAGCCATTCAAGTTTATAATCTTCAACCTCATCGTAGAGGTTGTATATTTTCATTTCCATGTTTGTCACTCATGCTAATTTGAAATACTGAAAATCTTATTGAAAGATTCAGCTGGGATAATAATTTTCTTTCCAATTCTGATTGAATGGATATCACCTCTTTGTAGAGCCTTATAAACTGACAGTTTTGAGATAGGTAAAACTTCAGCTATTTCACTAGGAGTGTAGAACTCTTTTTTTTGTAATGTGTTTTTATTCATTTGACTTCCTTAAATTAATTATTGATTCATCGCATTATGTCATGTACTCTTATTCAAACACTTAACAAAACGCATAAAAAAGGTATAAAAGATGGCAAAATTAGTTTATAACACTGAAGTTAGAAAGAGGGGATATGACTGGTACAATGCAGATGAATATTCTGAAAGGCTTAATATATGGGATCTTGAGCGCTCCGACTTATCAAAGCGGGTTAAAGCTGGTGTCTTAAAGAGGATGAAGGAGGACTATGCTGAAAATTTCCTTCTTGCTCCCATAGATCCAAGTATAACTGCGCAAAGGACGATCAAGCCGATGGACACAAATGCTTGGGTTTCGTTCTATAGAGTTGCAGAAAAAACTAAGGTCGGAACTGATAAGCCATTGCCTGATGATGAGATCAGGGCAGAACTGCTCAAGTTTTTTAAGCAACATGGAATAGGAGTTGGTCATTCAATTGATTTCAAATATATGAGAGAAAGTCTGGTCATGATTAACGACCTATATCTGGCAAGAGATGAGAAAAATATGGAGGAGGTTTATCGGATTCTTAAAGGCAGTAGGATGGAAAACACTAATTTTGATTTCAATCATATAGAACGATTCTATTTTGATATTAAAGCAAAGCTATCACTCACTGATGAAGGTGAACTCAACATGGTAATTGAGGTTGTGAGTTTCTTTGATTTCATTTTATATGACTTCTTATTTTCTAAAGGGGTGCTACAAAGATGGTTTATCTGCAAACACTGTGAACAAGATTTTCAATCTTCAAGAAAAAAAGATTATTGCTCAATCAGGTGCAAGAGAAGAACAGCTTATGAACGACAACTAAGTAAAACAATTGGCAAAAAACTAACTAAAGAACAAAAAGCAAAGATATCAGAAGCAGCAACAAGGAGAAAAAAATGAGTGGATCAATAACTAAAGATAATAATACAAACAAATGGAACTTCTATTTCAGAGGTGATCTCAATTGTGAGACTGGCAAACGAAAGGAAATCAGAAGGAGAGGGTTTGATACCAAAAAAGATGCCTTTACAGCCATGATTAAACTTCAAGAGCATATGAGCAGAGGTTTAATGTCTGAGGCTGATAAAATGCCAGTATTAGAGTTATTCAGTGAGTTTATTAAGGCTAAGACACCAGAAGTCACCTCAAACACTCTGAGAACCTACAAACAGCAGATAGAACGAATCAAGGCATCATTCAATGGGTTATTACTCAAAGATCTTAGAAAAGATCATGTGAAGTCTATGCTTAATGCTCTCACAGAGAAGGGCTATAGCAAACTGACTCAGAAGAAAGACTATAGATTGTTATTTCAAGCAGTAAAGTGGGGTGTTGATAATGACCTGGTTATTAAGAATGAAGTAGCTAAGGTTAAATGTCCTAAAGCTGAATCAAAAACGATTGATGTTCTGTTTCCTGAACAACAAGCTAAACTCATTCAACATCTCAAGTTAGAGAAAAATGGTGATAATAATATTAAACGATTAGAAGGTGAGTTTTTAGTTGAGTTCAACTATATGTTCATTACTTTTGCATTAGCTACAGGAATGAATAGGGCAGAAGTCTGTGGATTAAAATGGGATGACATTAATTTTGATAAGAAGTTAATTTCAGTCAGTAGAAACTTAGTTAAAGTGGGTAAAGACATTATCGAAAAAGAAACCAAAACCTCAGCAAGAGTCAGAGGAATAAATGTTGGGGAAGAAACAATACGGGATCTAAAAAAATGGCAATCATTTTTGAGCAAGGAAAAATTAAGATTAGGAAAGTTCTTCAAACAGTCTCAATTTGTATTTCCAGCTAATGATGGATCATTACTTGATCCGAATGTTCCAAGTGGCAGAGTTATAAATGTTTCAAAGAGGGCTGGTACACCAACAGCAATTCATACACTGAGGCACACTCATATATCCAATCTGTTGAATAACGGGGTGAATATATTCTTAGTCTCTAAAAGGGCTGGTCATTCCAATATATCAACCACAGTGGATGTATATGGACACTTGTTTACCAGCGTTGATGATGATTTAATACAGCAACTTGAAACGAAGATCAGAGCCAGTTGGAACTAAATGCGACCAAAGTGCGACCAAAGAGGGTTTCACCTGATAAATGATAAAGGTTTCAAAACATCCAGAGTCTCTATAGAATACAGGTTCTAACGAATAAGGAGAGGTGGCAGAGCGGTCGAATGCGGCGGTCTTGAAAACCGTTGAAGGGTTAAACCTTCCGGGGGTTCGAATCCCTCCCTCTCCGCCATTAGACTATTTTATAATTATTCTGATCGGTTTCTTTGATAGTATTTAACCATGAGAATACTATTCACTATTTTTTTATTCATTTCTTTTGATGCACAATCAGATGTTTTTATTATTCCTCCTAGTGATAATGCCCAAGAAAGAATTCAGGAAGCTCTAATTTTAGCTCAGCCTGGCGATGAAATTCACTTAATATCAGGTGTGTATAAAATTGAAGATGGACTGTCTCTTGATGTTGATAATATTCTTTTCTCTGGAGATGGACACGACAAAACAATACTTGATTTTACAGAGCAGATGACAGGTGCCCAAGGTCTTTTGGTCACTTCTAATGAAGTGATGCTAAAAGATTTTGCAATCATTAATACCAAAGGTGATGGAATAAAAACCATTGGTTCGGAGGGTATTTATTTTATCAATCTCAGAACGGAATGGACTGGAGGTCCAGATAGCTCCAATGGAGCTTATGGCCTTTATCCTGTTCAATCAAAAAATGTTTTAATAGATGGATGCATAGCGATTGGTGCATCGGATGCAGGTATCTATGTAGGTCAGTCTGAGAACATCATAGTTCGCAATAGTAGAGCTGAATTTAATGTTGCTGGTATTGAGATTGAAAACTCTTATTATGCTGATGTCTATAACAACATAGCACAACATAATACAGGTGGGATTCTAGTATTTGATTTGCCTGATTTACCACAACAGGGTGGACATCATGTAAGGGTATTTAGTAATCAAATTCTTAATAATGATACTGATAATTTTGCTCCTGAAGGAAATATCGTAGGGGAAGTACCTAGAGGCACAGGAATTATTATTATGGCGAATTCTAATGTTGAAATATTTGATAATGATATTTCTGGTAACGAAACTATGAATATAGCCATAGTGAGCTATTCTTATGAAGAAGCCATTGATGCAACTGATTATTATCCTCATCCCAGAGCGATACAGATACACGATAATAGATTGAGTAATTCTGGATCCAACCCCGATATGGATAAAGAAATTGCTGCAATAGTCAAAGGTTTAGCCAAACAAACTATGCCTGATATATTCTGGGATGGAGTGCTTCCATTCACCCAAATGGTTTTTGGACAACCCAATGAGGATAGACTTGTATTGATGGATAATATTAATTCATCGTTTATGGCCATTAAACCGATTCAGTATATGTTATCAATACCGAATCCAGTAACTAGAGATTCTATCGATTTTAGAGGCAATATAAGTCCTCTTGATGCTGTGAAAATTGATCTACCTTCTAGATACAATGACTGAAAGATTGATTAGTAAGATTTTTATAGGTTTTTTGTGTCTCTCATTCAATGTTTATTCATCTGTTAATGAGGAAGCAATTTTATCTGATAATTATCCAAGCAAACTTTCTGAGTATGGATTTTTTAGCAACCAAGCAAAACAAATACCAGAAGCAGACGTATTGCCATACAGTTTAATTACTCCATTATTTTCAGATTATGCAGACAAGAATAGATATGTTTATGTCCCTCAAGGACAGACAGCAGAATATCAAAATAATGAAGTTTTTAAATTCCCCATTGGATCGGTTCTAATAAAGACATTTTCATATAAAAAAATAAATTCAAATGATTCTCAGAGAACATTAATAGAAACCAGACTGCTCTTGAATAAAAAAAGTGGATGGGATGCAGTAACCTATGTATGGAATAACAATCAGGATGAAGCTTATTTAAGTATAGCCGGTAAAACTGTGCTCACAGAATACTTTGATGATTCCGATACACCGATAAACATTAGGTATCGTGTACCCAATAAAAATCAATGCAAAGAGTGCCATTTAAAAAATGACAAACTCGTCCCAATTGGACCAAAGCCAAGAAACCTTAACCGCATTGTTCATTATTCAGATGGACCTATGAATCAGTTATTAAAATGGGAAGCCATGAATCTAACAGTAGAAAACCATGATGAAATTACCTCCGTTGCAGATTTCACCAATTCAAATGAATCTTTAGACAAAAGAGCAAGGACTTATCTGGATATTAATTGTGGTCATTGTCATTCTAAAACTGGCTCTGCAAATACCACAGGCCTATATCTTAATTTGAATGAGAGCAATAAAAAAAGTATTGGTATTTTTAAACCACCTGTTGCAGCAGGCAGAGGAACAGGAACGTTTAAGTATTCAATAGTACCTGGCGATCCGGATCAGTCCATTTTACTTTACAGAATGATTTCAGGTGAACCCGACATTATGATGCCAGAATCAGGACGAGCAATAGCCCATCAAGAAGGCATTGATTTAATTAGAGAATGGATAACAGCCATGGAATAATGCTTATGAATAATGAAGAAAAAAAACCAATACCTAGAAAAAAAACACCACACCATGGATTGACTAAAAAGCATAAGAATAAAACCAAATACGATCGAAAGAAATTAAAGAAAAAAATAAATGATATCAAAGAAGAATTAGAATAATGATAAAGATTAAACACATAATTCTTGCTTTTATTTACTTATCAGTAAACTTTTTTAGTTTTAATATTTCTTCATCTGAGAAGCAGGATACTCAATTAATATTACTTGGAACAGGGACACCCAATGCAGATCCTGAAAGGTCAGGTCCTGCTCTAGCAATTGTTGTTGGACACCAATCATATCTGGTTGACTTTGGACCTGGAATCGTTAGACAAGCAGCAAAAGCTTCAAGGGAATTAGATGATCTATCTAAACCTCTTAAACCTATGAATCTTAGAATTGCATTCTTAACTCACCTTCATTCTGATCATACTGCTGGTTATCCTGATCTTATTCTTACACCTTGGGTGCTTGAAAGAGATCAGCCCTTAAAGGTTTTTGGCCCAAAAGGTCTTAAGAATATGACCGATAATATTTTGAAAGCATATACCGATGACATTAATTACAGAATTGATGGATTGGAACCTGCCAATACCCAAGGTTGGAGAGTAGATGTTACTGAAATAGATGAAGGATTAATTTATCAAGATGAATTGATTAAGGTTTCAGCGTTTAAGGTTAATCATGGTACTTGGGATAATGCCTTCGGTTATAAATTTGAAACAGACGATAAAACTATTGTTGTCTCTGGAGATACAAGTCCAAGTAAAAAACTGATAGAAGCAAGCAAAAATGCAGATATATTAGTGCATGAAGTTTATTCACAAGATGGGTTTAATCGAAGAACTAATGTCTGGAAACAGTATCATTCAACTCATCACACATCCACAGTTGAACTAGCATCAATTGCAAATCAGGCTCAACCTGACCTATTAATTTTAAACCACATTCTCTTTTGGGGTAGCAGTGAAGATGAACTGTTAGGTGAAATAAAAGAGCTTTATAATGGTAAGGTGTCTTTGGGTTCAGATCTAAATATTTATTGAGTTCAGTATGGAAATATTAAAGTTAAGCATATTAGTTGGTGTAGGTGGTTTCTTTGGAACATCCCTTCGCTTCATCACCACTGCCTTTGTTGAAAAGCTCATTCCAATATCAACATTTCCTCTTGGTACATTCTTTGTGAATGTCATTGGTTGCTTATGTATCGGTATTTTTACTGGATATTTCTCTAGTAAGATATCCGAACCTAATAATTTTTACTTATTCGTCACAATTGGACTCTTGGGCGGTTATACCACATTCTCTGCATTTGCCTATGAGGCCCAATTATTCATTCAGAATGGAGAAATAATTAAGCTAACACTCTACATTGCCTCACAAGTGATAATTGGTGTTTTTTTAGCATTATTGGGATATAACATTACAAGAGGGTAGAAGGTGTCAGAACAGGCTAAAAGAACAGTTTTAATTACAGGTGCGTCGTCAGGTATAGGTGAAGCTTTTGCAGAAGTTTGGTTGGAATCTGGTTTTAACCTTGTAATTACAGCGAGAAGATTGGATCGATTACAGTCCATTAAGCAAAAACTCCTAAACAAATATGATGCAAAAATTGATTTGATATCTATGGATCTTTCAGAATCAGAAGCACCCAAAAGTATCTATCAGTATTGTATAGACAACACTATTCAGATCGATGCATTGGTGAATAATGCGGGTTATGGTAACCCAGGAAAATTTGAAGATATAGATTGGGATACACACCAAAGATTTCTGCAAGTTATGGTCAATGCTGTTGTTGAATTAACGTATTTATTTTTACCCAACATGGTGAGAAATGGCTATGGGAGAATTATTAATTTAGCCTCTCTAGCCCCATTTATTCCAGCACCCGATATGGCTGGTTTATATAGTCCAGTTAAATTATTTCAGATTAAATTCTCAGAAAGTATACACATGCAATACCTAGATAAAGGGATTCATTGCTCAGCAGTATGTCCCGGTTTAACAAGAACAGAGTTTCATGTAGCGGCAGGAATGGATGAAGTGGTTAATACACCTAATTGGTTATGGATGGATTCAAAAACAGTAGCCAAACAAGGACTAAATGCAGTCATGAGTGGTAAAATGATATTAATTAATGGTCGATTGAATAAATTTTTTGCGGTTCTAGCAAAAATTATACCACAAGGTGTTTCTCGATCTATTGCTAGAACATTTACAAAAAGGTCTACTAAATATGTTAAAAAATAATAAAAATAAAACTCTTTTCACAATCATCTCTTTTTTGATCTTTTTACCATTCGGGCAAAGCCAAGAAGGTGATGGTGAACGCGAAACCGATACTGGACCATCGCCAATTCAATCTGGGTCAATTCCTATGAGTGGGAATGACTATATATATGGTTATGGCGACACAACCCTGGATGACAAATATCTTAACCGAAAAGACCAGATGCCTAATTTAAATATAACTGGAACAGCAAAGGTTATTGACGGTGACACAATTACTATCAATGGTACGAAAATCAGATTCAGCGGCATCGATGCACCAGAAAGCCATTTTTATGGGCAAACACAATACTGCCAAAAACCAAATGGCAAAATCTGGGCCTGTGGTAAAAAAGCGACTGCCAAACTTAAAGAACTCATTAATAATCAGGAAGTTCAATGTACGGATGAGGGAAGAGATAAATATGATCGAACTCTTAGTGTTTGTTATGCCAATGGCGTTGATTTGCAATCTGAGATGGTAAAATCTGGTATGGCTATTGCTTATTTAAAATACTCAAGGCGTTATGAGAATGAAATGGTTGAAGCAATGACCAATAGAGTAGGTATCTGGAGTGGAAACTTTCTAGATCCAGAAGATTGGAGAAAAGAAAATAGTAGAAGGAATTAACAAAAACCAATCTTTGTGAATCTTGATAGATTTGTTAGGATTTACTTATGGAAAGCATCTTCAAAGAGCCGCAAGGAATTGCCTATAATGGAGCAGCAATGCTCTATTCAATGGGTGGTTATGTTGTAGGCTTTTTAGGTCTGTTTAATCAAAGTATTACCATCAATATTTTATCCGCTTTTCTGTTAGGACATGCAATGATAATTGCAGCTTATTTGGTTCATGAATGTTCACATAATTTAGTGTTTAAAAAAATCAGATTCAATAACTATGTTGGTGAATTATTCAGTTGGATATGTGGCTCTTCATATGGGACATATAAAGATATTCAATATAAGCACTTTAGACACCATGTTGATGTTGATGATGTTGTCTGGTTTGACTATGAATCCTTTTTTGAAAATAACCCAAAAATATTTTTAGTCACTAAAATATTGGAATGGTTTTATATTCCTGCCCATGAATTTATTATGCATTTTATTATGACCTTTTCCTCATTCATTATTCCTGAACGGAGAAACCAACGTCTTAGAAATATCATAATCATTGCCATAAGGTTTTCTCTTTTTGCAGTATTAATTATCTTCTATCCAAAGGTTGCACTTCTTTACACTGTTTCTTATGTCTTTTTAATGACTGTGCTACGTTTTATGGACTCTATTCAGCACGACTACCCTTATAATCTAACTCTTTATAGTAATGAAAAACCTCTAAGACAAGGGCAATATGAATGGGAGCAAAGCCATACATACAGCAATCCTCATTCTTTTAATGTAGAAGTAATAAACTGGTTTACCTTGAACTTTGGTTTTCACAATGTTCATCACGATAATATGACAGTTCCTTGGTATCGATTGCCTCAAAAGCATCGTGAACTTTTTGGCAATAAACCTGAAACTGTTATTCCTTTTTCTTCGCAAATAAAAATATTTCATAAAAACCGAGTCAACAGGATTTACGGAAACCATGACGAGCTATCCCCCGAAGGTAATGCATATCTTATTGCAGCTAGAAAAGCTGAAGTCTCAGGCGGCAATGCGGCTTCATTTTTAACATCTTTCTAAAATAATTATGTCTTGATTGATACGAAATTCATCAGAATAATAATTCTTAATTAGCTAAATTATTCTTTAGAAAATTCAACATATTTTCTCCCATCACCAAACGGATATCAGATTCCTCTACACCGGCTTCCAATAATTCATGGGTAATGGCAACAAGCTCTGAGCTATCAAAGCCAGGACGGACTGCACCATCGAAGTCAGAACCTAAAGCAACATGTTCTGCTCCTATTAACTTTATTCCATATTGAATCGCTTCTGCTACGGACTTAGGAGTATTATTACAAACAGCTGCATCCCAAAAGCCTACTGCAACTAGTCCACCTTTTTTTGCAATCTCCTTCATTAATGAGTCACTAATATTTCTAGAAGAGGGACAATAACCATTAAATCCTGTATGACTCACTAAAATTGGTTGATCACTGAGACTTAGAACATCTTTTACAACGTTTTCAGAAGAATGCGATACATCAATCATAATTCCAAGACGGAGCATTTCCTTAATGGCTTCTTGACCAAACTTTGTTAAACCACTGCCCGATATCCCATGTAGTGATCCACCTAGTTTATTGTCAAAGAAGTGCTGAAGGCTCATCATTCGAAAACCCTCATCAAAAAGGCGTTCAATATTCTGTAATTCACCATCCAAAGCATGAGATCCTTCTGTCCCAAGTAGTCCGCCAATTAAATCTGAATTGGACTTTCTTTTTTGCATAAAGTCATTAAGATCTGATTGAGACAAAATTAACATAAAATTTTGGCTATCTTCTTGTTCAAGAGTACGAATCTTTCTTGCCTGATAAATAACTCTCTCTGCTAGACTGCTCCAAGTTTTTATTGGCCATCGTTGTAAGATAACCAATGATGTGATGTTGTCATTGGCTGAAGTTTCATTTTTATTATAGTTTTGCCCTCTCGGTGATTTAGAGACTGAGGTAAACATTTGGAGTGCTACATTGCCTTTTTGTAAACGTGGAATATCAACATGCCCATAATCATACTGATTAGATAAATCACGATTCCATAGCGTACTATCAGCATGCCAGTCACCAATCAGCAAATCTTTATGTAATTTTTTCGCCTTATCCGATACCTCAAAAGGAGAGTGTGGTGAGGTTTGATTTATCTTACTGTCAACATACTTAGGGCCAAATAACAATGCTCCAATAACAATAGAGGTAAATGCAATAAATATAAAAGTTAGACCAAGTAAGAAAAATCTTTTCATTAAACCATCTTAAACAAGATTTTAATTTTTAACAAAAGTATGGATTCTATCCACTCATTACTATTGGCCATCGATCGTGAACACTGAATTCTAATTCTGGCTCAATGGTCACTACATATAACCTTTGTTCTTGATTCTCTGCAGCAATTAATCCTTGGATCCATTGTCCTTGTATCAGATCAAACCAGTGACTCTTTCCTTCATGATCTTTTTCCATAAAGCTAAGAACTGGTATCTTGACTGGTTTAGGAAACCATCTATCCCAAACGCCTGAATGAATTGAATCTAATCTTGCCCACCCACCTAAAGGCAATCTTCCTGACTGTCCTTTTCTTCTTCCCCAAAGAATCAGTTTTGTTTGATTGTCCTTTGCTATTACTGGAAGTTTTGCTTTTGGATTAGGAAAATAGACTCTCATATGATTCCCATTGTGATTATAAGATACGCCACTACACATTATACTGTTCTCCTATGGCCGCTTGGTTTCCAAGCTGGAGCAATAACATCAGGCATGCTTGATCGATGTATTAGATTGCTAGGAGCTATTGTTAGATCACCATATCGTTCATTGATGCAGTCTAGGATCTTATTTTTCTTATCAGAATGATTCTTCTTTTCTTGATTTTCAAAAAAATTAATTTGTTGATTGGCTTTGTTTGGCTTTATTGCTGTTACTTGAATTTGACTGATTCCTTCGCCATCCCATTGTTGATGAATCAATGATTGGCCTAATTTCATGATGCATATTCCATCATCCGTTGGGTATTGACTGTGCATTTTTTGACCAAGCCAACCATGTTTAGAGCGAAAACCTATATAAAATTTAGATGCTTTTAGATTGTGCCTTCTAAGTCGAGATCCAACTTTTTCACTCATGTGTTGTAAGTATGTTTTGATAGTTTGAATATCTTTAGTATTAGGCGGCATTACTTTGCCATGTCCAATGGATTTGGGTTCAGCAATATGAGTGTGTATTTTTTCAGGATCTTTACCTTGAGCCATAAGCCAGATGCGTCGTCCTGGATGACCAAAATGTTTACCCAGTAAACTAATAGGAATGTTTTTCATATCGCCACAAGTATAGACCCCATAAGATTGTAAGAAACCACCAATACCTTTTGCAATACCGCATAAATCAGTAACTGGGACATCATCGAGAGTGCTTTCTGATTTGCTTGGATGCACTATAGTTATGCCATTAGGCTTATTTTGTTTAGCGGCATATTTTGCAGTTGTTTTATCACCGCTGATTCCAATGGAGCAGGGTAGACCCGATAACTCAAAAACCAATTCTTTTATTTGTTGGGCTAGTATCTCAGGTGAGTCCATAATTTTTTGGCAACGAGTCATATCAAGAAATGCTTCATCAACTGAGTAGACCTCTATGTCGGGAGTCATTTTATTTAAACCTTGCATTATTTTTATAGAGATTTCAGCATAACGTTTTGGCCTAGAAGGTCTTTGAATTAAATCTGGGCAAAGTTTGTGTGCTTCTTTAAGGCGCATACCAGTTTTAATTCCCCAATATCTAGCTTCATAGGAACAAGTGATGATGCAAGTGCCTTGAATGCCGTTAGTAACTGCAATAGGTTGTCCAAATAACTCTGGTTGATCCATTTGCTCAATGGATGCAAAGAATGAGTTCATATCAACCAATGCAATTACTCTAGGCCAAGGCAAGTGATCACTGATAACTTCTGAGTTGTCCAACAACTACTCCTTGTATCTGAACACGTTCCGGTTCGTAGGCAATGGTTTCCATAAACTTATTTTCAGGCACTAAAAGAACCATTCCATCTGGTAATCTTTTGAGTCGCTTTAGGGTTGCTTCAATGCCATCAATTAATGCAACTATGATGTCTCCATTATCAGCAGTATTTTGATGTTTTATTATTACAGTATCACCATCGAGAATGCCGGCCTCCATCATTGAGTCTCCTGTGACTTGTAAAGCAAATCTATCTGCATTCATTATGAAATCAGCTAAATTAATCTCATCTCGACCCTCAATAGCTTCAATTGGCTGGCCTGCAGCAATACGACCTAAGAGGGGGATAGTTGGCACTAGTGGAATGTTTTCATTGGCTTCAGGGTTTAGATGAATACCACGTTTTCGATTTGGTAAAATAGTGATTAAGTTAGACGATTCTAGTGATTTTAAATATCGGTGCACAACTCCTCTTGAATTAATTTTTATACCTTGTGCTATCTCTCTTAAGGTATGAGCGTAGCCTTTTTCCATAAAGTATTGCTGGATAAATTTCAAAGTTTTCTTTTCGCTTGGCGTTAACATAATCCTTCTTCCACTGATAATTTTCTAATAATTAGATAATAGAGAACAAATAGAGAACATTCAATGAAATATTTGTGATTTTTGTATATTTGTAGAAAATTGAGAGTATCTGAATTTGCCTACATAGCTGATATAGAGTTTAATAGCATCTTTAAGAGTAGACTATTGCAATGTAATGAGGTTATTTGATTAAATGTTGCCATTGGAATTAATTATAAGAGCTGTAAGCATTGTTTTTGGCTTAGGTATGTTTGTTCTCGCAATTATATTGGGAGGGTTTGTTTTTATTGCGTTTGCTGGCTTGATTCTCCTGGTTGTGATTGTTTTTTATATCAGAAGTTTTTTCTATAAAAAGAAAAGTGTATTTAATTCGGAAAAGAAGAATAAATCTAATTCAAATGACACAATAATTGATGCAGAATACACCGTTATCGATAATAAGGATTCAGATGATTGATCGTATAAATGAATATAAAGTCAAAAGAAAGAAGCGGCAATTAAGGCGAATTATTTTTGCTTTTATCTTTATTGGTTTTGCAACATTGCTTTCTTGGTTCTTTGAGTCACAGGCCACAACAACTATTTTACTGACAACGCATACCCAGATTAATTCTGACTTAAAGTCTAACTCTGGCCTTAATAAAGAGGGTATTAAAAGAGCAGATAAGCTTCAAGAAATGCTTCAATCTATTGATGTTATTACTGGTCTTGATGCTATTTATGCAACTCCTTTGAGAGCAACGCAAGAAACTGCTGAACCACTATCAAAAAGCCTAAGTATACCTATAAACATTATTGAGTCTCAAGATGTAGAAGGTTTGATTGATACTATTATGGTTAAACATAAAGGTAAAATAATTCTAGTTGTCACTCATCCAGATACATTATTAAGACTTATTATTGAACTCCAAGGCAGTAAGAAAATAGATCAAAAAACTGTGGATGAGTTAAACCAGATCTTTATTGTAAGTGTTCCTTGGTTTGGTAAGGTTAAAACGCTACAGTTGCAGTATGGAAGTTAGAGAAAATAATCATTTATAAGAGGTTCTGTTAAAATATAAAATATGAAAAGAAAAAATAAATACAATCTTCAGGATCTTATGGACTGTGCCAAAGAGAAATTATTTGGCCCTGATAATGCAAGGTTGCCACTTCCACCAATGCTGATGATCGATCGTATTACCCACATCAGTGATGAAGGTGGAGATTATGGTAAGGGCGAGATTATTGCTGAACTTGATATTAAAAAAAATGCTTGGTTCTTTGACTGCCATTTTTTCTCTGATCCAGTGATGCCAGGTTCTCTAGGTATTGATGCAATGTGGCAATTAATTGGTTTTTTCTTAGGCTGGATTGGCGGACAAGGACGAGGTAGAGCTTTAGGTGGAGGAAAAATAAAGTTTACAGGACAGGTTACCCCCAGCACTAAAATGATTACTTATCATTTGCATATGAAGAGAGTTATTAACTCACGATTAGTTATGGGTATAGCTGATGCAACCTTAAAGGCTGATGATAAAGTTATCTACACTGGAGAGGATTTACGAGTCGGATTATTTCAAAATCTATCAGAGGCGAATTCATGAAAAGAGTTGTTGTTACAGGTTTAGGCATTCTTAGTTCCATTGGCATCAATAAAGAAGAAGTTAGAGAATCTTTAATAACAGGAAAGTCAGGTATTTCTCATCGACAACAATTTGTAGACCAAGGACTAAAAAGTCATGTCGCAGGATCCATTGATATAAATCTAGATGAATGCATTGATAGACAATTAAAACGTTTTATGAGTGATGTTATTGGTTTTAATTATTTAGCCATGAAGGAAGCTATTGAAGATTCTGGCTTGATAGAAGAGGAAATAAGCAATATACGAACTGGATTGATTATGGGTAATGGTGGCGGATCTCCAGAAACAGTTGTTTATGGAGCCGATGCTCTTAGAGAAAAAGGAAAAGTTAGCCCATTTCTGGTTACTCGTTCCATGGCAAGTGGCAACTCAGGTGTTTTAGGTACAGCTTTTAAAATTAAAGGTATTAATTATTCCATCAGTTCAGCCTGTGCTACTAGTGCACATTGCATTGGTAATGCTGCTGAGCTTATTCAGTTTGGTAAGCAAGATGTAGTATTCGCTGGAGGAGGTGATGAGGTTCACTGGGTACTTGCTTCATTCTTTGATGGCATGAAAGCTTTATCAACAATATACAATGAAACACCAGATAAGGCTTCTAGAGCATTTGATGCCAATAGAGATGGATTTGTAATATCCGGTGGTGGCGGCGTTGTTGTAATGGAAGAGTATGATCATGCCATATCTCGAGGAGCAAAAATTTATGGCGAATTAGTAGGGTATGGTGCTACTTCTGATGGATTTGATATGGTACAACCTTCCGGTGAAGGTGCCGTTAGATGCATGCAACAAGCCATGGTGAATTCTAAATCAATTGATTATATTAATGTACATGGTACGAGTACTCCAGTTGGTGATACGAAAGAACTGGAAGCCATTAAGGAAGTTTTTGGCGATAATGTTCCAAAGATAAGTTCTACTAAATCATTAACCGGTCATTCGTTGGGTGTTGCGGGAGTTCATGAAGCTATTTTTTCACTGTTAATGCTTGATTCTGATTTTATTACTGCGTCCGCTAATATTGATAATCTTGATCCTGCAGCTGAAGGGATTCCAATTGTTCAAGAATTAGAAGAAGAAGCAGGACTTAATACTGTAATGTCAAATAGCTTCGGTTTTGGTGGGACAAATGCTTCCCTTATATTTTCGAAGATCTAGTTTGGGTGAGTTGGTGCTTAGGGTGATTTACCAAATTCATTAGTAGCTTTAATCAGCTCATGTGTTATTTCTTTTTCAAAAGCAGTATGCCCAGAAAAAGGAGCAATAATAAGTGATGCTTCAGGCCACTTCTTAGAGATCTCCCAAGCAGTTTCAATTGGGCACACCATGTCATATCTACCTTGGACTATAACTGTAGGTATGGAGTGAATATTTTTGATACCATCCATCAATTGATTTTCATCATCAAAGAAACCTTGGTTTATAAAATAATGATTTTCAATCAAAGCAAATGCAAGAGCAAAATGTGGATTTGAGAATTCATCTACTCTGGAGGATTCATAAGATAGGCTACTTGTAGCTGCTTCCCATTGTGACCAAGCAATTGCAGCTTTTAATTTTAATTCTTTGTCATCACCTAGAAAAATCTGATGGTAAGCTCTCATCAAATTATGACGTTTAGGGGGATCTATTATTTGAATAAAATTTTCCCAAGCTTCAGGAAAAATATTACTGGCTCCTTCTTGATAAAACCACTGAAGTTCTTTTTTTCTTAGTAAAAAAATACCCCTCAGAACCATTTCACTTACCGCGTCTGGATGAGTTTGAGCATAAGCTAATGCAAGTGTGCTACCCCAAGAACCTCCAAATACTAACCATTTTTCAATGTTTAATTTTAACCTCAATGATTCTATATCAGAGACAAGATCCCAGGTCGTATTATTCTTTAATAGACCATTGGGTTTACTTCTGCCGCAACCTCTTTGATCAAAAATAATAATACGATAAATCTTTGGATCAAAAAATCTTCTTACATTAACGTCACCTCCACCACCCGGTCCTCCATGTAAAAATAATGCTGGTTTACCATCAGGATTACCACACTGTTCATAGTAAACTTTATGTTCATCAGCTGAATGATAGCCAGTATCATAAGGCATGCATGGTGGGTAGAGACTTAATTTATTGTTCATAATTAAATTAGTATATCCATATAATATATTATGCTTTCGAATATAGTTTTTAGACTGCTATGATCCAATCTAAAAATCAAATAAATAAGTAAAAAATTATGTCTAATAGATTTCATCTAGCAGTACCAGTTTTAAATTTAGTGGAAGCCACATCTTTTTATTGTGATTTTTTAGCTTGTACTCCAGGAAGCTATGAAGCTAAAAAATGGCAAGATATAAATTTTTGGGGCAATGAATTAACATTGCATTACTCCGATAATAGTACTTTCAGAGAAAGGCATAACGTTGATATGGGAGAGGTGTGTGTGCCTCATTTTGGTATTCATTTAATAAGAGAAGATTTTAATCAATTAAAAGAAAGGATAATCAGTAATAAAAATATTGCGTTTTTTGATGAGCCGTATTTAAGATTTTTAAATGATCCTAGAGAACAAGAGACATTTTTTATTGAAGATCCAAGTAAGAATGTAATTGAAATTAAAACCATGAAAAATCCTGAAACTCTATTCCCGGAATAAAGATTATTTAGTCTTTATCTCTCCATAGATGTAAGGCTAGATAGGATTGATAGGGATTCACCAGAGCCAGAAGCTTCTCAGGATTTATTTCAGACTTATCACAGAGTTCATGTATTCCACGATTTAAGATCAGATCTTTCTCCGACCATATGTTAGTTTTACCCAAATAAAATATAGCAATCATCTCTGCCGACCAATCTCCAAAACCCCAAAGTTTAGTAATTTTCTTTTTGTATTCTTGATAATCCATATTAGAAATTATTTTGAATGTAAGAGTACCGTTTTGAATTTCCTTTTTAGCGCCCATAATGGCTTTGATTTTATTTTTTGATAATCCATTTTCTCTAATCGTATTGGTATTTGAATCATCAAAATAATCTATCAAACTCAAGTTTGATCTAAGAGCAGAATTCTTTATATTCTTCCAAATACTTTTTGCTGCTTTATAAGATAATTGTTGTTCAACAACCGTTTGAGCTAAACAATCAAATAGATTTAAATTCTTAGGAACATCAATATTAATAATTCCATTTTTTCTAATAATGGTTTCTAGAGGAGGGCAATGTTCATTGCTAACTTTTAAAAGATGTTGATGAATTATTTCACTCATAAATGCACAATAGCAAAAATACAGAATGATGATAATGTTATAATTTTTTTATGCCTCGGTAGCTCAGCAGGATAGAGCATCGGATTCCTAATCCGGGGGTCAGAGGTTCGAATCCTCTTCGGGGCACCAAATAATTTAAGGGAATAATATTGTTTCATTTGATAGGCATTCATGATTTAGAATCGTTGGCTCAAATTATTGGTGGCAAATTGTCATGTCAAAATGCAATATTCTCTTCACTTATAGTTGATTCAAGAAAAGTGGTCAAGAACAGTGTTTTTCTAGCATTAAAGGGAGATACTTTTGATGGAAATAATTATTGTCAGGATGCAATAGATAAAGGGGCTCTGGCTGTTATTACTGATATTGAAACAACAATCACTAATGCAATAATAGTTGAGGACAGTTACCTATCACTGCTTAAGCTTGCTCAGTATCAGCAACAAAAAGTAAAACCAAAAACAATTGCTATCACTGGTAGTAATGGCAAAACAACAGTCAAAGAAATGATAGGTCAGATTCTTTCAGAAGAAGAGGCAGTGATAACACATAAAAATGAAAATAATGAATATGGAATACCTTTTACAGTTCTAAGACTAACTGAAAAAACAAACTACTTAGTACTAGAATGTGGTGCTAGAAAATTAGGTGACTTTAATTTAATCAGTGAGTTCCTTATTTTTGATATTGTTGCTGTTACAAATATTAATAATAGTCATATTGAAATATTTGAAAATATTGAAAATATTATAAAAACAAAAACCAAACTTTTTGATGCTTTAAAACACGATGGATTAATTATAGATGGAGCTAATTTTAATAAGATATCATGCCCTCTTGATGGCTTTGAAGAAAACAATTCAACCATAACTATTTATGGTAATAGCAATAAGGAAGTATGGAAATCATCTTCCGTACCGGTTAAATATCCAGGTAGATATAAGTTAAATATTAGTCATGAGAAAGACGATGATTTTACAATCAATGGAATAAATCTAGGAGCTAAACATAATGAAAAGAATGCTCTAATTTCTTTTATAATTGCTAAAAAAGTAGGTATCAAAATAGATTTAATTCAAGAGAAGTTATCCAATATTCAATCACAATTATCAGACAGGTTTTCTATTAATAGGGTGGGAAATCATGTATTGATTAACGATACGTATAATGCAAACCCAGTTTCAATGCATGCTGCTATTAATGAATTAAAATCTAATAAATATTATCCAAATAATAAGGTAATCATCTTAGGAGATATGTTGGAACTTGGCAATGAGTCATCTACTGAGCATTTAAAGTTGCTTAGAGAGATTAGTACTATGGAAGGTATACAATCTATTATTCTTAAGGGTGATAGCTTTAAAAAAGCTTTAGAGAGTCTTGATATGGATGAAGAGAATGATTTTATACTTCATCTTGATGAAAATGAGATATTTCCTATTAAAAAGGTAATTTCCTCACTAAAGAAACCTTCAGTAATACTGATAAAAGGCTCTCGAGGTATGAGAATGGAGCAAATAGTTGACTTATTTTCTTCTAATTTAATATAAAAACCATATATTTCAATATCTTATGATTAATATCTGTAATGAATCAGATTTGTTTAAACAATATTCATAAATTTAGAGTGAGAATACCCTTTAGCCCAGATATATCAGTGTCTATAGAGTAGGGTGTCTATATATTGAGTTGAGATTTGAGTCTTTATTATTAATAATGTGCCATTTGTTGTTAGAGAATTAAGAAAATTTATTTGATTATTTGTGTATTTTTATTAATTTTTATATTTCTTATCTAATTTTATCAGTTTTCTTACTAAATATACCGCTTCGGTAATAACCACTGATGAATTATAGTATAAGCAAAAAAACCCTAAAAGAAGGTTTAAAAGCAGTGTTATTATAACCTAGAGTTATATATAATAAAATTATATAAAACATATATATATAATATATAACAAATGTAATACATTAATAGAATGGTTAAAACCAACATTCCATCCTAATCTATAAAAACCTATATTTAGCAAACGGATAAGTATAGGTTTATAATGTGTTTAGAGATAATCTAATCACATTTTATTATTTAGGTGCAAATATGACAAAAGAGTATGAAAGTAAGGGATATTCATCAGAAACTATAGAATTTGGTCAAAAACCAGCTATTTTAGTAGTTGATCTCCAATTAGCCTTCACTGATCCTAAATTTCCTAATGGGGATATGCCTATGGTGGAAAAAGCTACGAATAAAACTTCTGAATTGCTCAATATAGCTAGAAACAATAAAATCCCAGTAGCATCTTGCTATACAGCTTACGATAGTCTTAAGGACATGCCATTGTGGAAAGTGAAAGCTGTTAGAGATGAGTTTTATCATGGGCACCCCTGCACTGCGATGGACTCAAGAGTTTATGATCCGGAATATGACTTTAATTTTTGTAAGAATGCTCCTTCTATGTTTTTTTTAACTCCATTAACTACATTCCTGCATAAAGAGGGAGTTGATACAGTTATTATAACGGGATGTGTTACTAGTGGGTGTATCAGAGCTACAGTGATAGATGCTTTCTCCCATGGTTTTAGAGTCTTTGTACCTGAGGATTGTGTTGGTGACATTGAAGACAGGCCACATAATGATAATTTAAGAGATATTTCTAGACGTTATGGTGAAGTCATAGATAGTTCAATCTGTATTGATTATATTAAAGATTTAAATGGTTAATTGATTACGAACTTTTTAAATTTAGTTTAATTTATTCCTTCCAATCATAGACTCTAATTTCTCCT
>JAQWQE010000036.1 GCA_029244925.1 Gammaproteobacteria bacterium
GTATCTCCTTGTTGCATTCTTGCTCCTTTAATACCTGACTCATCATTAGTTAACCCACCTGCTCTAATAATTGTATGAGTGATAGAACTTGATCGAATGTAATCTTCACCTTTGAGTTTCCATACCAAGACATTGCCATATTTATTAAGAGGATTATTTTCTTGTGTAATGCCAGATGATGACATTTGAATAAATTGCTTCACTGTTCCTGCTTTTTTGGCAGCATCTATCAGATTTTTTGTTCCACCATAATCTATAAATTCAGGGCTATTAGGTCCTTCAAATAGATTTGTTCCGAGCCCTGATATAATCGCGGTCACACCCACCATTATAGAATCTAATGATTTCGGATTCTTGACATCCGCTTCAACCCAATTATATTTATCACTAATTTTTTTAGCAGCACGTTCTTTATTGCTAGTCATTGGAATAAAGTTTCTGTCTTGCTGTTTTAAGTACTTTATAACGTAAGACCCTGTCCTACCTGAAGCGCCAACAACTAAGATAAGTTCATCTTCATTTTTTGTATCTGCTAGCACTGAATGAAATGAAGATATATTCAGCAACATAATGCCAAAGATTAAAGTAACTATTGTATATCTTGAAACTGTCATTCTTCTACAAGGTCCTTTTAAATATAAATATTTAAATTATATTTAATTATTCTTTAGTGAATAATCGATTAAAATCTATAAGTACCAGTAAAGCCAATTTGCCTTAATGTTGGATTTACTGCACTCGATACTGTTAACTGGGAATTAAAATCTGACCCAAATTGTTGTGCAAAGATTGGTGAATCCTCATCCAATAAATTGCGTACCCAAATTTTTATATCAAAGTTTCCTGATTCTACGCCAACACTTAGATTCATAACCGTACGATCAGGCACGAAGCCAACATTCATTTCATCCATAAACTGCTTAGAACGATAATAAGCATCAAGTCTAATAAAACCATCAAGATCATTTATCAAAGATTCAGGCAATGATTTTCTATACTCAATAGCTAAATTAGCAGTGTTCTTACTAGAACGTTTTGGCATTTTTTTACTCATATCAGGGTAACTTTTACCATTGACAGGTGATACCAAACAATCAATTGGTAATGTTTGATAGCTGCTAGAATTTCCATCTAACATCTTGCTACAAAAAGCATTCCCACCAGTCCAAAGAGTACCTTCAGCAAACTCAGCATTTGCATAACCAATACCACCAGTGATTAATAGATTCTCAATTGGGTTATAAATAAAATCAACCTCAAAACCATTAATATCTAATCCTTCTGAATTAGCTGTTGTTGTTAAGTAATTAGAAACTATCTGTCTAAATTGTGCGTCCGTCCAGTCAATAACAAAAGCAGCGGCATTAATCTGTAACTTTCCGTTAAGCCATGTGGTTTTAGTCCCTACTTCATAAGTCCAATTCTCTTCAGGTTCATAAAATGGATCTGCTGTAATAGGAAGAGCAGAATTAATTCCACCTGATCGAGTGCCATGAGAAGCAGAAGCATATAACATATGGTCTTCTGATGCCTTATAACTCAGAGTCAATCTAGGGTCCCAATAATCATGTTTAACTTCATGATAAGCAGGAACTCCTGCTTCTACAAAAGTTTTAAGCGAGAAGAAAAAATCATCTTTCGTGCTTAAAAGACTTCGATCATCACTAGTCCAGCGTAATTCTCCTGTTACAGTAACTTGTTCTGTAAGATCATATTGAACAGAGCCAAAGAGTGCATGTTGTGTGACTTTTTCATCACCAGAAGTAAGATGGTTATTTGGATTACTTCCATCCCACCAGATTATTCCAGTACTTGCTGGATCTAAAGATGGTTGAGCAAGAACAGGATGGCTGACACCCATATTTCCATTGAAAAATGCTATTGGAAAGCCGAATATAGGATGAAACGCTGTCGGGAAAAATAAAGGTTCAGCAGTTAGAAAAATGAGTTCATTAGCAGGCAGTCCAGATGCTTCAAGCGCATCACTCACATCAACGTTAAAACCTGATGACATAGTGCTTTCAGATCTGAAATAAAATGCACCCGCAGACCATCGAAGTCTTTGATCTGTATTGGACTCTATCCTTATTTCTTGAGATAAATACTCTTGGTCAAGATTCTGTGATCCAAGATAGGTATCAGCTGCAAATAACCCTCCAATTGGTATAGTAGGCGCTGGGAAACCTGGATCCGATGATAACAATGGTGAAGTACCAATAGGGCCCAAATTAGCTCTACGGCCGGCAAGAGGACCACCATAAAAATAGGATTGAGCTGCAGAAACAGTAGTCCAACCATAATGTTCAGCTCCTCTATGACCACGATCAAGATCCATATTCCCATGGCTATCACTCTCAGAATAAGACGAAGTTGATACAATATTATAGTCGTCATAACTAAAATCCATTTTCAGCGTAAAACGTGAAGAAGCTCCTTTAGCAGAATAGGCATCTGGAGACATACTAAATTCATCTGTTTCTGCTCCATACACCTCACCACAATGGTAGTAAGGAGCTCCTTTGTCATATCCTCCTGATGGGTTGTTATACTCACCACAATTATTTGGGTTAATAGAAAGCGGTAATTGATCTATATCTTCTCTGCCATGAAATGCACTAAAAATTATATCTGTTGCTTCATCAGGAGTATATCGAAGGCTAACCATTATATTTTCATTATCATGTCCACCTAATGAGTATTCTCGGTCCACAGGTCTATTGGTATAAGTACCTCCATCATGATCAGAATCTACAGCTAAACTTCCATAGAGTTTCCCTTCTATAATCGGTCCACTTAGTGTGCCTATCACTTGACGAATATTCTCTAGACCAACAGTTGTTGTAATCTTGCCTGCCAATTCATCACTTGGTTTTTTTGTCACATAATTAACAGCACCAGAAAAAGAATTACGACCATAAAGAGCACTTTGTGGACCTTTAACAACTTCAACTCTTTCTAGATCAAGCATAGCAAGATTTTGAGAACTTCTTCCTGAGACAAAAGCACCATCAAGAAAAATGCTCACATTGTTATCAAATCCCCGAGTATCTATCATACCCATACCTCGAATTACTGGAACATTTAGACGACCATTCTCGCTGCTACTAAAAGTCATGTTCGAAGTAAAATTTGCTAAATCATTAACATTCTTAATGGTCGCTTTATCTAATTGCTCGGATGTAAAAACAGAAATAGCAAGTGGAACTTCTTGTAGATTTTCAACACGGTTTCTAGCTGTGACAGTGATTTCCTCGATCACTGTTTGTGCTATCAAAGGCTGTAATGAAAATACTAGTATTGCTAGAATTAACTTAATCGGTAGATTTATTTTTCTCATGTTTTGATGCTCCATCTGTTTTATTTAATAGTCTTTAATATAACTATAATGACATTAGGATATTTTGCAAACGTGTGCAATATTTATTAAAAATAATTATTTAAATTTATTAGAACGTGATACCTATAACCTCTTTATTACAGAGTAAAAACTATTTATACTATTAATCAGTATTCGAGGCATCACTGTTTTTCTGGTTCTAAAAAAAAGAAAGTAAGGAGCTATTTTGAGTAACACAGGATTAGGTTTTTCTTATAAAAGTTTTTTAGCTTTGATCGTGGTTTTTGCTTGCTGTATATTGTTGTTCGAGTACATAGGAGATCTAGGTGCTAGCTTGATCAAAGATCAGGTTAAAGACAGCACCAGTAAATATAGCGACAGTAAACTAGAAGATAACATCCCTCCTTTATTCACATTGAACAAAAATCAACAACAACCATCTGAAGTTTCTACTACAAAAATCATACCTACCTCATTAAGCACAGAAATGAATGGCGAAGATGCATATAATTCTGCCTGTTTTGTCTGCCACACAACTGGAGCAGGAGGCGCTCCTTTTATAGGCGTACCAATTGCATGGGAGGCACGTATGAAAAAAGGAACTGAGACTCTCATGAAACATTCCATTGAAGGCTATGTAAGTGAAGATGGGGGAATTATGCCCGCAAAAGGTGGGCGTCTTGATCTATCTGATCAGGAAGTTCTAAATGCCTTTGTTTATATGCTTGATCAACTCTAATGATTAATCATTATATCTATAGTTTTCTATTCTGGAGACTTGAGTAAAGAAGGTTTTCCATTGATATAGTTTCCTCTTGTCTTTAATTGACCATTTTCGTGATAAAGCTCAAAAGGACCATCTAGAATTCCATTCTGAACAGTGCCCCTTCTCTCTAATTGACCGTTTTGGTAATAACTCTCCCAGAGGCCATCCCATATATTATTTTTGAAATTCCCTGTTAACTCAAGTTTGCCGTTTTCATCAAACGACTTAAAAGTACCGTGAAATTGTCCATTTTTAGTATATGTTATAACCCTCAGTTGGCCATTTTTATAGTAAGTTTCAGTAAGGCCATGTCGTTTTCCGTTTTTGTAGTTTATTTTCCAACTTAATTGACCGTCCTCATAGAAGAACTGACAAAGACCTTCCCTCAGCCCATTATTAAAATTTCCTTTTGTTTTTAATTGGCCATTTTCATCGTAACTCATCCAGAGTCCTTCTCTTTTATTATTTTTAAAACTTCCACGTTCTTTTAATTGACCGTTCTGATAGAAGCTCTCATGAAGACCTTCCCATAAACCGTTTTTAAAATTTGTTGCAGTTTTCAATTGGCCGTTGTCATGGAAAGACTGATAAGGATTATCAGAAGAAAGATCTTCTGAATAAGAATAAGAACCCAAAAAAAACAGACAGAGTAGAATGAATAGTTTTTTCATTATTCTATTGGTTTTCCGTTTTTTCAATCTTTAGAGCCAGTTAGTTTACTTTCTTCTTCAAAAAATCACCATGATTACAATTAAGATATTGATAACAATTTTATTACCCATTTGATAATTGATCATCGACTTGATAATGCAGTTAATTTTAAATTATAACTTTTATGTCTTTTATTATTTGAATTAAAAAATTAAATTCTAAATGGCACTTTTCTCTTCTAAAGTTTCACCACCGTATTTAGAATAGAGTCTTCCATAAATACGTTTTATTAATTGAATACGTTCATTGTCGAGTCGTTTTTGCAGTTCTTCTGATGGCTTAGCAGTATCCAGCGAATTTAAAGACTGTTTGTTCTCATTCGATAATATTTCTTCAAGATGGGCAAGTCTGTCTTTTACAACCCAAAGTTCTGCGCCTAATTCAAGTGTTATATCAATGAGATGATCAATTAGTTCATTTTCGAAATAGGTAGGATTTCTTTTCTGAAATCCTGGAAGATTTTCAAGATTTTCTAGGTCTTTTGATTTGTTATCTATCATTTAGCTTTGATTTCCATTAATTGGTTTAAATCCTATTCTGCCTGCAAGTATAGACTTGGATGGGTCGTAGACATCCATCTCAAAACCTGTTTCTTCCATAATGTCTTCAACATTAGAACGGACAAATCCAGGAATAAAAGGTTCTCCATTATCAGCGGCATCCATTTCACCAAAAAACATGCCATAAACATCACCATTTTTATCTCCAGGAAAATCAATCAATGTGAAGGTACCTCCTGGCCTTAATACCCTCAATGTTTCTGAAATTATTTTCTTTGAGACTGAAACTGGAACTTCATGAAATAATAAATTTGCAACGACAATATCAAAATTATTGTCTTCAAATTTAAGTTCTTCAGCAAGCATTTGCTTATAATTTATATCGTAATTGTTCTCTATCGCTCTAGCATGTGCATAACGAACCATATGAGAGCTAAAATCAATCC
>JAQWQE010000065.1 GCA_029244925.1 Gammaproteobacteria bacterium
GAGCTTGTGTTTTTATGAACATCAAATGTTTCTTGGCGAACCGCATTGTCATCCCAAGCCTTATGATCTAGTGAGAGGATTTTATCTCTTAAAGGTTCATGGTTAATATCACCTAGCTCTCTTATTGGTTGACCTATATTCAATTTATTAGAACCTCATTTATATGGTTAGTTACTGCTATATCCACTTCATTGTAAAAAAAACGATAATACTGTCAATGTATATCTACTATAGATATTATTTTTATTATTTAAATCAATAGGATAGAAAGTCTAATGCATGAATTATGTTGTTCTAAACCAACAATTAACTGTCGCAGTGTCCATTTTAATCCCATTTCAAAGGCTATTTATACTTGTAATATGATCTCTTTCCTATAGTATTTTCATATTAAAGAGGATTAGTGGTTATATAAAAATCAACTTAATCTTCTTTTTATATATATAAATTATTTTTAACTAGGGGTTAAAATTATGTCGACTTTAACAAGTACACAAAAAATAACGAGTGTTGCTGCTGCAGTGACAGCTGCTTTAGCAGGCTATACAACGTCGCAAGCTCAATTAGAAGAAATTGTTGTTACCGCAACCAAGAGGGCTGAGAGCCTTCAAGATATTGCTGGTAGTGTTCAAGCTATTACTGAATCCGATCTAAGAAAAGCACAAGTAGTAGGAATGGAAGATTATGCAAAGCTTATACCAAGTATGAGTTATGTAAATTACTTGCCAGGTACTGGTAAAATTTATTTCCGTGGTATTGCTGATGATAACGGCACTTTTATCTCTGAAGAATCCGTTGCATTATATATCGATGAACAACCAGTAACTCAAGCAGGTATGGCTGTTGATGTAAGAATGATTGATATTGAAAGAATTGAGGCACTTGCTGGACCACAAGGAAGCTTGTACGGATCTAGTGCTCAATCAGGAACACTTAGAATCATAACCAATAAACCCGATACCAGTGAATTTGCTGCCAGTGTTGATTTGACACTCAGAGCGTCTGCAACTTCCCCTAGAAATGAAGACAGCTGGGATATCAGTGGAATGGTAAATGTTCCAATTTCTGACAACTTTGCAATTAGAGCAGTTGGTTTTTCAGCTGAAGACGGTGGATTTGTAGATGTCATTGAGGGCACCAGTGCTCGTTTTGGACTCAATAAAAATACCGATTTTAATCCTGCAGCTGTAAGAGAAGATGTTAATACCTTTACATCAACTGGAGGAAGAATCTTTGCTAAATGGGAACAAGATGATGGTTATGTTATGGCCGGTATTTCCACTCAAAGCAATTCAGCCGATGGCTATAACTATTTTGATCCAACGGTTGGAGACCTACAAAGAGTCTCATTTTACGATGAACCAAGAGACGATGATTGGACTCAATTGTCACTAACCATTGAGAGAGATCTAGGTTTTGCAAAATTAATTTCTGCAACCTCTTACTTTGATAGAGATGTATTTTATGTCAATGATAGAAGTACCTATTCTATGTATTTTGGAACATTCTGTTATTACTATAACGGTTATGCATCCGCTAGTAGGTATTGCTTCCAACCAGCAGGAACTTCTTATGCTTATAATGATGTACCAGGATTTAATACCTTGGTTCAATGGAACTCATCAAAAACACAAGAATTTAGACTCTCCAATGAAACAGATGATCTAGATTGGCTTGTTGGACTGTTCTACCAAGAACGTGAAGAAGGATGGGATTTTGAAACACAAACCGTTGGTTATAGAGATTCTGCAGGTTATGCCAGTCAAGTAGCATCAGTTGCTACCTACCTTCCTGATAGATTACCAATAGCGCCAACCGATGTTTGGTGGGCCTCATACGATAGAACCAATTGGGAAACAATGGCTGTTTTTGGAGAAGTGAACTATCGATTTGATGAGAATTGGGAATTAACCGTTGGTGGTCGTTTCTTTGATCGTGAAGCGGATAAGAAATATTGGGTAGAAAATCCAAAAGGTGCTTTAACAGCTGATGGAGTGCTCCCTAAGAACAAACGTGATAATGAGAGTCAAAGTGACTTTGTACCAAAGGTCAGTATCAAATATAACATTAATGATGACAGCATGGTTTATGCACTTTATTCAGAAGGTTATCGACCTGGTGGTGTGAATCGTGGACGCTCTAGTGCACCAATTTATCCTGATGTTTATGAATCAGATTTCTTAATGAATTATGAGTTCGGTTACAAAACAACTCTAGCTGATGGTCGAGTAAGATTAAACCTTACCTACTTCACGATGGATTGGGAAGATTATCAAATTGAACTAGTCGATCCAAGTAACCTTCCTTGTGGTGTTGAAGGGTCCTACCCTGCTCCACAATGTGGTCAACCTTGGCAGAAAGTGGTGGCAAACTTAGGTAATGCTGGATCTGACGGACTGTCATTAGAATTGCTTGCAGCGATTGGAGAAAATACAGAACTGGGCTTTAACTCACAATGGGTGACTGCAGAAACTGAAACTGCTTTATCTGATGGATCAGCTCCTAGCGGATCAAGATTGCCACAAGTTCCTGAGTTCAAAGGAAGTTTATGGATTGATAAAACAGTATCAACAAATGCATTTGGTGGAAATGAAGCCTACATGAGAGCGTCTGTCGCATACACTGGTGATACGGTAAGTGCGGTTCAACCAGGATCTCAATTCTTGCAAAAATCATACACCATAATGGATGCGAAAGTTGGTGTAATGGGTGATGATTGGGAAATGGATTTCTTCATCAATAACATAACCGATGAAAGAGCAGAAATTGCTGTGAATGACTGGTTCTTTGACTTCTTCTTTGGAAACGGAAGGCAATATACCAATCGTCCTAGAGAAATCGGTATAAGATATACCAAACGCTGGTAAGTCTTAAAAACTACTAAAGACCTCAGTATTTTTGTACTGAGGTCTTTTTTATTTCTTATAGCTCGATACAATAGTTATCAAATCTAATTACATCAAAAATAAAACGCATGGCAAAAAAAGCTCTAAAGCAGAACAGTAAATATGGAACTGGCCCTTATGATTCTCTAAGAGATTATATGGAAGCCATAGAGACCCATGGAAACGTTATAAGAATAAAAGAAATTGATCAAGATTCTTATGAGCTAACTGGGTTTATGTATAAGTTACTTGATAAACATGGATGGCTTGGTGCTCCATCAGTGATAGTTGAAAAAATAAAGATTTCAGGTGAATGGGTTGATGGACCCATTATAGTAAATCAATATGGGATGGCTGGACATGAAGCTATGGCCATAGGAGTTCCTCTTGATGAAATTGAAGAGGGAGAGCATATTCTTAATTACAAGAGAGCACTTAATAAAATGATGGAGATAGGGGATATAACTCCTATTAAGACAACTGAAATTGATAAAGCGGATGCTCCAAGCAAAGAAGTCATTCTTAATGAAGATGAAATTAATATTTTGGATTTCCCATTCTTTCAAACCAACCCTGGAGACAATGGAAGATTTATTAATACTGGTAACCTAATTACTGTTGATCCAGAGCAAGGCAGAAACGTTGGCACCTATCGAATGCAGATTAAGGGGCCAAGAAAAATTGGTATCAGTCCAGAGAAGAATCAAGATGGTTGGAAATCCTTGATGAATAGTGGAAAAGATGTAGCTCAAGCGGTTGTTGTATTAGGTACCGACCCAATTGTTTTTGCTATGAGTAGTTCAAAAACTGCAAGAACGGGACAAGATGAGCTTGAAATAGCTGGAGGATTTAAAGGAGAAGCAATTGAGGTAGTGAAATGTGAGAATAGTGACATTCGGGTACCTGCAAATGTAGAAATGATTATTGAGGGTGAGATTCCACTCAACGATTTTGAGCCAGAAGGTCCTTTTGGAGAAATGTACGGTTATATGGGCAAACCTCATGAAGAAACGTTCTATATGAACATCAAAACAATTACACATCGCGTTAATCCGATGTTTGTTAATCAATTTACTGGGGTGACTAGGGGTTATGTCACCACTCCTGGAGAAGCTGCTTCGATAAGAGGTTTCTCTAAGTTTATGCCTGAACTCAGAGGGTTCCATATTCCAATAGATCATGTTGGATATCTTTTCCTCAGTATTAAAAAGACTAAGCCTCATCAGGGATTAGAACTTGCAGAGAAGTTCAATTTCTTACCATTAGGAAAAATTGTTATTGTCGTTGATGAAGATGTAGATATTCATGATACCAAGGAAGTTTTTAGAACTGTTGGAGCCAGATGGCAACCGCATCCAGGTGCTAAAATTATTGAAGATACTGCCGGATTCTTTTTAGACCCCAGTGCAGTCATAAGAGGAAGATCATCCAGGATACTTATTGATGCAACAAGACAGTTACCGGAAGAAAATGGTCCATCCCCTTATCCGAAATTAAATAGAGAACTTTTGGTTGAACATGCACCAGAGATTTTTGACTTGGTCGAAGAGAAATGGGGTCATTTATTATAATAAGGAGATTACTATGTCCAATGAATCTGATATAAAAGCTTTTGAGAATGGAGACGTTCTAGTTGCTGCAACTGTTCTGAATAATGCTGATGATGACCATGCTGGGGATGGACGAATTATTCAGTTTGATAGTGAGCTTAACTTAAAGGGAACACTTTGGACTGAAAATACTACTCACTTAGTAGGAGGTCTTAAGTTTGATCAGGATAATAATCTCTGGGCCTTTGACAGTCAAAATTACTCTGTAGTAAAAGTATCTCCTAAAGGCGAACAAATCAATCAAATTGATTTTGGAGCACGTTCTTTCTCAAATGCCTGCTTTAGTGATAGTGGCGATATCTTCCTTGGAGAACATCTTGTTGGTGATGAATCTAATAATAAAGCACTTGAAGGCCCAAGAAAACTAAGGACAGTTCTACCGTTTATGCCTGATACTAAAAGATACGGTGATGGTAATTTGTATAAATTCTCATCCGATGGTGAACTAAAAGAAACTTATGAAACTCTAACGCATGGTGGTATGCCAGGCTTTCTTGGCGTCACAGCATCGTCTATGGGTTCTGATCAATCTAAAGTTGTCTATATTTCAGAACTGGGCAATCATATTTTTCAATACGATGTGATTAAAAATGAGCAAGCCGATGACTTAATTACCTATGAGCCGGAAAGTGGCGACTTAGTGATTGCTATAACGCATAGTACAAATGGAGATTTCTATTCAATAAAAGCCAACTTCCGTGCTGGTTTCAGTTTGTGCAAACACGATCCCTCTTCTGGTAAGATTTCAGAACAATTTGAATTACCAGGTCCTGGTTGGGCATCCTTATGCATAGCCATGGATGGTAAAAGTGCTTATATGGGTAACTTCTTCAATGGGACAATGGGAAGATTTAACTTAACTAATGGTGAGATGATTGCAAGCGCTGAAACCAATGTGGAAAGGTCCTTAGCCGGTATCGCTCAATTCATTGGTTGAGTTCTACCAAGGCACTGTTTTGCCATTATAGTTCAGATAAGCCCCAGTATTTTCTATTGTAATGGAGTCAATATTCCTAATCATATCGGATACCGCTACTTCTGTTTTTCTTAATGGGATGGGCAACCCTGTCATAAAATCTGTATCGGTTGCTCCTGGATTTACCATGCCGACAGCGACGCCTCTGCTTTTTAATTGAAGCGCAAGATTCACCATCACCATATTCAATGCTGACTTACTCGAACGATAGAAGAATAAACGCCCTCCACCTCTTTTATCAGCAGTTGCAATCGATCCTTCACTACTGGAAACGGTAATGATTTTTTTTTGTTCGCTGGCTTTTACATGCGGATAAAACGCTTCAGCCATCTTAAGAGGCCCAATGGTATTAACTGCTAAAACTTTATGATAAACATCGTAATTCATTGTGCCGAATATCTGATTCTTTGTATCGCCAGAAATGCCTGCATTATTCAGCAACACATCAATAGCGGTAGTTGAGTACTTCTCAGCCAATTGATCAATTTGAGAATGATCAGTCACATCCAATCGATCTATAATCAGTAAACTAGGAAATTGCTTTTGCAGTAAAATTAATTGATCTGCTGTTTCAGGCTTTCGACAAGTAGCAATTACTTTCCACCCCTTAGCCAGGTATTGTTTTGCAAATTCAAACCCAATGCCTCTATTAGCGCCTGTAATCAATGTTGTCGGAACATACTCATCATCATTGGCATTGGATGAGCAAGGCACCATAAGCGTGACTAACACTACAAAAGCTCCTGTTAATATTTTTATTTGATGGAAGAAAGAATTGATCATCATAATTGCATCCAAATTAGTTAATAGTACAGTTCTCTTTTTATATTGATTGAATGAAGGTGTCCAGTCTTTGAGTAATTAAATGGAAGAATGCAACGCTTGTTGTTTCATCTTTTTTGATATAAAGCCAACTACAATAATGCATGGAATGAGTATTACTATTCCTGCATACAATGGTGCATTAACATCTATTAAGCTAAAAAGAGCGCCAGCAGTCAATGGGCCTAAGATTCTCCCCAACCAACATCCAGATTGATAAACACCCAATACAAATCCTTTTTCTTTTTTACCTGCAACTTTGGATACAAGGCTTGATGCTGAGGTGCTAAAAGCAGCTCCGCTGGCAGCTGAAACGGTTAAGCCAGCTATCATAATCTCCCAATTGGGTGCTTGTGACATAATCAAAAGACCTAACGCATAACCAAAAAAACTTATACGAATCACTCTGGCTTCTCCTAAAATTGGAACAACCCTACCAACCACTGTGGCTTGCATGAGTGTTACTACCAGACCAATGTAAGTTAAGCAAAATCCTATATCCATAGGACTCCATGAAAACCGTGCATTAGTCCACAAAGGAAAAATGGTCTCAAAAGTTCCAGTGACATACATCATTCCAAGTCCTAATAGTATAATCAGAGGTAAAATTGGTCTTCTAAAAACCAATCCCCAATTCTTAATAAGGGAATTTGACTCAATGGTTTTATCCGACCTATTCTCTTTTTTCAAGCTTTCTTTCAAGAAGAATAAGGCACATATACCAGTTGTAAATGAAATGCTTCCAGCCACCATAGCAGGCAAATATAAACTTGCTGTACTTGCGTCTTGTCCTCCTAATAACCCACCAAGTGCTGGTCCAGCCATAAACCCAACACTCACACTAGCACCAATAAATCCTATATGTTTTGCCCTAACTGATTCTTCAGTGGAATCAGTTACATAAGCCATTGCAGTGGATATATTGGCTGAAACCATACCACCAAAAAATCTTGCCAAAGCCAGCATCCAAAGATTGGTAGACAATGCCAATAAGACAAAGCAAATGCCTTGGCCAAAAATACTGATTAATAAGACTGGTTTTCTGCCAATTCTGTCGCTTACCCTTCCCCATATGGGTGTACCAATAAATTGGCCCATTGAATAGGTTCCAATGATAATAGTAGCAACCATTGGTGTAGCGCCTAAATTTTCTGCGTAAAACAGAAATGTTGGTAACACCAAACCAAAACCTACAGTGGCAAGTCCCGTAATTAAACAGAGGATAATCACAAACGATTAAGACAAAGGAACTTTATCTAAAACCCAGCCTTTTTGTGTCTTCCTTGCAGGAGAAGGAATCGCATAGGCTTTCTTTCCAAGGTTAGTAGTGAGTTCAGTGGTGTCAATTTTCCACCCTTTTTTCTTCCATCCATTGAGTAACTTACGATACTTAATACAAGGTTCATCCGAGGGCACTAAGAACTCTTTAGTATTGAATTGAGGTGTCAGTACAGGGTCTAATTGTTCGAGGATAACGATATCTTGTTTTGCAATGACCATGCATCGATCAGCAATGGGTTTATCCATATTAGGATCCAGCATCATTTTTCTCATATTGATTAAAAATATCTTCACATGATTCTCTTCCACTGGGCATTCAAACATATACTGTCTGAATTCTGAGTTTTCATTAAAAACAATGTAAGTCCACATCTGATTGGGTCCTACAATTCCTGAGCCAGCCATCCTTTCATCACTTGCTTCCTTAATTTGGGGTCCATCACTCTTTGAACCTGGTGATTTGAATGCATGCCAAAAACCAAAACCCCATTTTTTGGGTCCAAACATATTGTCTACAAAATCCAGTTTACCTACCTTATAGTCGTCGCCTTCTCCCTCATGCCCATGCGTGGGGTGGACAAACTCATTGTGAGCTGCATCCAAGCCGTTTTCTATGGATCTCTCAAAATTAATATTTGCTTCATAGGTCAAAACATTGGCTCGCCAATTCTTTTCATCATCCAACTCATTAATAGGCATGATGGGTGGTCTCTTACCTTCTTCTAGATCGCCTAGAAATGCAAAAACTATTCCATACCTTTCTTCTGTGGGATAAGCATCTACCCTTGCTCTTTTGGGTATTTTTGCATCCTTTCCTAAAGAAGGAATTCTCTGACAGACACCATCGCCATTAAAGCGCCATCCATGGTAAGGGCATTGAATGCAATCTTCTCTTACGACACCTCCAGAAAGAGATCCACCACGATGGACGCATGTATCGCTCAAAGTATTTGGTTTTCCTTTAGAATCTCTAAAAACGACAAAATTTTGACTCAACATTCGAACTCTGATGGGTTCTTCTTTGAGCTCCTCACTCAAGGTCACTGGATACCAAAAATTTATATACACGCTTATTTCTCCAAAAGATTTTTTTTAATCGTTCATGTGCAAAGATCATTCTAATCTAAATATATATTGAGTAAAATATGTAAATAATCACAAATACATTTAATTAGGATAATGTAGACTACATTATTAAGATAAATCTTAGATTTTAAAAAAATATGAGGTAGTAAAATGGCGATGATGCAAGGAAGTAATAAACCAAACAATGAAGGAAAACCATCAGGTGGACCTCCATTAAAAGCAATGACTGCTGAAAATCTAGCTCCGCCTACAGGGATGGAAGGGAGAGAAGGAGATCTAGCTAAAGGGATGCAAACCTTGGTTAAAACGATAAAAATTAAAGTGCCTTATCCCCACGATACAAATGATGCTCTTTTGAAAGCACATTTAAACGCAATACAGTTTGCAAAAGATAATGATTTGCTAGAAGCCTATGTTGCTCATGATTTTAAAACCATGTTGCCATTACTTGAAAAAACAAAAGCAATGATTGAAGCAACGGGCAATAGAGAGCTAGCTTTGGTGATGAATTTTGAAAGAACCGGTTGTTTCTTTCAAATGTTCCTTGATGCTCATGCTGAACCTGGCAAAAGATCATTCACATTTCCCTTCAGAAAAGTTTTAAATGCAGCAAAGGGCTTAGGTCAATTTGATCTGACTGAAGAAGAGATATTGGATCAATGGTGGAGACCACGGTATTTAGGCTATGGTAAAGCTATAGGTGTTGAATTTAAAATTTCTGATATGGATGAAAACGGTAAAGTAACGGTTGAGCTTGCAGAATAATTTCTCATTCTAATCACTCATGAAATCTTCCAGTCCAAGAAAAAGTTCTAGCTATATTCCATCTCGAAAAGAAATCATCCAATCTGCATCAGATTTGATACCTAAACTCAGAGAAAGAGCAGAAGAAGCTGAAGATCTGAGGCAAATGCCCGCTCAAAATATTGAAGATCTAAAAAGTGCTGGGATTCATAAGATTTTTACACCAAAAAGATACGGTGGTTATGAAATGGATTGGGGTACTCAAGTCGATGTCGCCAGAGAACTAGGTAAAGGTTGTGCTTCAACATCTTGGATGTCCTCAGTAGTAATGTCTCATACGTGGAATTTAGGAAGATTTCCTGCAGAAGCACAGGAGGAATTCTGGCCCAACTGCCCTGATGCAATTATAGCCACAGCTTTTGCAGGCGGTGGAGAAATGACTGAAACAGAAGGTGGGTTTATTCTCAATGGTCTGTGGAAGTTTGCTAGTGGAGTGGATCACTCTGATTGTGCGATTGTAGCCGGTCAATATAAGAATGCAAACAGCAAGTCAGGAACCGGTTTAGACTACAGAATGGCTCTGATTATGCCTGACCAGTATGAAATTATAGACACTTGGCATGCAGAGGGTTTGAAAGGAACTGGCAGCAAAGATATTAAAGTAGTTGATCAATTTGTACCCAGTCATCGAACAGTAAAAGCCTTAGAAATTGGAGGTAAAAATCCTCCAGGTTCAGAACTGCATGACAGCTATATTTATAAAATAGAAATGGGTATGTACTTCAATACTTTACTGACTGGTCCTATTTTGGGAGCAACACATGGAGTTTTATTGGAATACTTGGATCAAACAAGATCTCGTTTTGGAGCCATGTTTGGAGAGAAGGTATCTGAACAAGCTTCGGTACAACAGAAAATAGGTGAATCTTTTGAAGAACTAAGAACAGCTGATTTGATTATTGATTCACTATCTGATTTTCTTCATCAAGAAGGGCAAGCTGGAAGAAGTATTATAGGCGCTGATAGATTAAAGATCAGAAGAGAATCTGCAATGGCAGCTCAGTTATGCCTCAAATCAGGAACACGTTTGTCAGGAATGATGGGGGTTAGCGCTCAGTCTGGAAGAAATCCAGCTCAAAGGCATTTTAGAGACTTACGAACTATGTCAACTCATGGTGGCATTCATTGGGATAATGCAACCACACCGACAGGTAGGTATCTACTTGGTATTGAAACTGGCGACTCTTTGATCGATGAAAATAACTTATTTATTGACTAGAATTTATCTTTAAGGTTTTTTGAATCTCAGTAAAAAACGACTGGTCTGATCCCTAATATTTTTTTCAAAAACCATAGCAGTACAGCTATCAGATTTATTCTCTAGAATTGTTGACTCAGCATCAAACATAAATCCTGAAGAAACCACTTCCTCTATGACAAATGATTTCTCTATTCTGTGAATGTCATGGCAATTATCGATTCCACTTCCATCTTTTGCATTATGATCAAGAATTCCATAAATACCTCCGGAAACAAGAGTGTTGAATACACTTTGATTCATGGCTTCTCTATCAGCCTTACTCCACACGGCATCATGATAAGTCATAATATTGAATATTTTATCCAACCCATCAGGAAAATTAGGCTCCTCCATTTCCCCCACCACTGGATACAAATTAGACTGATTAAACTCTCTCAATCGTTTTTCAATAGGATTACCCTTCCATCTTTCAATGCTTACAGGAGAAGAATGAGCATAAACCTTTCCTTTCTCTCCAACCACATTGGCAGCACAAGCAGAAAAATAACCACGACCGGCATTTATTTCACCCACCTTATCTCCTTCATGCACCTGAAAGAAACGAAGCACTTCATCTGGCTTCCTATTAGGATCTCTTGACACATCCGTGTCAGGCCTATTCACTATATCAATTGCTTTTTTATATGGATCCATGAGAAACCCTCGTTAATTTTTTATAAGTATTTTACCCGGAAGATTATTTGTGAACTTGCCATTATTTAGGACTCTCACACCGTTGACCCATACTGAGTGGACACCCTCCGATTTCAGTGTTGGGTTAGCAAAAGTAGAATTATCCTTGGTATTATTTGGATCAAATAATACAAGATCAGCATAGGCGCCCGCTTTAATAATCCCGCGATCTTCGATGCCAATCTGTGTGGCAGATAAGCCAGTCATCTTATGGATGACTCTTTGTAAAGATCCAACTCCACTATCACCTTGATAATTATTAATAACTTTAGGAAAAGTCCCACAACCTCTAGGGTGTCCACATCTCAGTTCACCATCACTGGTAACATTACTGAATGGCCAATTAAGAAGTAGACGAACATCGCTGTCTATCATTCCTTTAGCAACGACATATTCCACTGACGAGGATGCTGTACTTGCTCTATAGCTTTCATCACTTAAGTGGGAAAGCATCTCAATTTCACTTTTACCAGTCTCATAGGCTATATCTGCAACTGTTTTTTGAACATAGTCAGGATGAATGGAATGGTAGGTAAAAGTAATATCTTCAGCGGAGGATAAATTTTCTAGTATAAATTCTGTCTCTTTTAAATCATTAAAATTTCTTTCTGGGTATAAGGTAGTGATACTGCTAGACCATGCTTCATAAGGATAGACATCAGCGGTTACGTTAATCCCCTCTTCTCTGGCCGCATCCAAGATTGAGAGAACTTTATTCGTCCGACCCCAATTAAATTTTCCGTTTAATTTAAAGTGATCAATATTAACAGGGATTTTCGCCTGTCGTCCTACTTCAATTGTCTCATCTATGGCTTCCCAATACTCTCTATCCTCGCTTCTAATATGACTTTTGTATTTGCCATCATAATTTGCAGCAACTTTAGCCAATTCAATTACCTCATCCGTTGAAGCAAAAATACCAGGATCGTACTCCAAACCAGTGCTTAACCCATAGGCTCCTGACTTCATATCTAAATCAATTAAAGAAGCCATGGCACTTATCTCTTTTGCAGTCGCCTCTCTTTTAAAATCATCTTTCATAACTTCTATTCGAATACTATTATGTGCTGAAAAACTTGCCATATTTATGGCAGTTGGAATCTTATTAAAATAATGATTAAATTCTTTCACAGAAAAATAATCTTCATGATCAGATGCAATATTGAAAGCTCCTGGAGTATCTGAGAATCCATCCACGCCTCGAATGATTGTTGTAACGCCTTGAGTAATAGCGGCTGAGGCTGTGGGCTCTTGATCTATTCCTATATCGTGATGGCTATGTGTGTCAATAAATCCAGGAGCTAGAGCTAAGCCTTGTCCGTCAATGATGCCAGCATCAGAATCTTGGTTTGAACCCTCTCCTCTATAAACATGAGTAATTCGTTCTCCTTGTATTCTTATTTCACCTGCATAAGGCTCTACTCCAGTTCCATCATAGATAATTATATTTTTAATTAGAAATTTTTGCTCTTTGCCTAACTGCATTTCTTCCAAAGCAAAACCATTGCTGGCTATGGTCAAAAAGAGAAAACAAATAAGGGTTGTCTTTAACTTTAAATCATTCATTATGTTGCCCAAAGGCTATACTCATTTATATTAAGTTAAGCTAATAATAATTTTTATCACAATGAATAACAAAGAAAATATTAATCTTATCAAAGGCTTTAAAGCCCTTAGGCCCATACCTGAGAAAGCCAAAGAAGTCATTGCACCTCCATATGATGTAATAAATTCTGAGGAAGCAAGAATACTTGCTGAAAACAAACCTCTAAGCTTTTTGCATATTTCAAAACCAGAGATTGATCTGCCTAAAGATACTAAATTTAATGACCCTCTGGTTTACCAAAAAGGTTCTGCGAATCTGAAACGACTTATTGATGATGAAATTTTAATTGAAGACAAAGAATCAACGCTCTATATTTACCAGATAATAATTGAAGATCACATTCAAACTGGTGTCTGTTCTGCGGCTTCGGTAGAGGCTTATGATAATAATCTAATTAAGAAACATGAACACACTCAACCATTAAAAGAAGAAGATCGTATCAAAAATATTGATTCTCTAAATGCACAAACTGGGCCTGTGCTTCTAACTTACCCAGATGATGAAATAATTGATAGCTTGATCAATGATGTGACTGTTAAAAACGAACCCATCTATGATGTTCTTTCTGAAAATGGAAGCAATCACAAGATCTGGATAATTGAAAATAATAATATTACAGAAAATATATTAAAGGGCATTAATTCTCTAGATGCATTATTTATAGCGGATGGCCATCATCGTTCAGCAGCAGCATCGAGAGTTAAAGCTTCTAGACAAAAAGCTAATCAAAATCATAATGGCAATGAAAACTATAATTATTTTTTAAGCGTTGCATTCCCAGCAAGTCAGATGAAGATACTAGATTACAATAGACTTGTTTCTTCTTTGAATAATCATAGTGTTGAAACAATACTTGATCAGATTGGTAAGTGTTTTGATGTAAAACAGAATCAAGAGCAAGTTAAACCAGAGCATTCAAAAGAATTTGGAATGTATATAGATGATCATTGGTATCAGCTGAATTTTAAGTTGGAAACAAAAACACTTGGTCCGGTTGACTCACTAGATGTTTCTATTTTACATAACTATCTTCTTGAGCCAATTTTGGGAATAGAAGATGAACGAACTGATAAGAGAATTGACTTTGTTGGTGGAATAAGAGGTCTCAATGAGCTTGAGAGGCGAGTTGATTCAGGTGAGATGAAAATCGCCTTCTCATTCTTCCCAACATCAATACAATCATTGATCAGTGTAGCTGATGCAGATCAAGTTATGCCTACTAAATCTACATGGTTTGAACCTAAGCTTTTGGATGGCTTGCTTACTCATAGGATTTGATAAAATATTTTTACTTTCTTTCTTCATGTTTGTCTGAAAGTTTGACACAATAGTTTCTATTAACAATCAATCTTTAAAGGAATAATTATGGCCGATCTAGAATCAATAAAAGAAAAAGCAAACTCTGCAGCTGATGGAATCAGTTTCAATGACTGTGCTTGCGAGACTTTAACAAAAGTTCCTGATTTCGCAATCGACATGGCTATCAAACATATGACGGATGCAGCTCAAGAACAAGGTGTAGATACCATCTGCTGTGACTTCTTGGAAGCAAACAACCCTATGGGTTGATGCTCTTGGTGGTGATGGGTGGAATTGAACCACCGACCTTCGCGTTATGAGTGCGACGCTCTAACCGTCTGAGCTACATCACCATAAGTGTATGAATGTGGGATTTTCAATGGCAAATCCAATTCTGTCAAGTTTAACTCAATATTTTAACTCAATTACTTACTGAAAAAAGATGAAATATAAAAAAATTACAACCGCTTTATTAAGCATATTAATTATTCCATTTGCACACTCAAGCGAATTCCCTGATGCATATTGGGAACAAAAAGCCCCCTCTGAAGTCAATGTAGACCCTAAAAAAGTAAAAACATTGTTTGACTTATCCTTTAAAGATGATGCTACACAAGCAGTAGTGTTAATAAAAAATGGTGTTCTTATTGGAGAACAATATGCCGAAGGCTTTGATAAAAATTCTTATGGAACATCATGGTCTATGGCAAAAAGTTTTTATGCGGCACTCATAGGAATCTCTATTGATCGAGGAGAAATTAATGACTTGGATGATAAGGTTAATCTTTATCTTGATTACTTTAATGATGAACGTTCAAAAATTACCATCAGGGATTTACTCAACATGTCGAGTGGCCTAGAATACCCTGAGAATCAACATGAAAATATGTTTTTCCTCAATGATCATCTTGAATACTCCAAGAGTATAGGAGTGGAGAAAGAGGCAAATACTGTCTTTGAATACAATAATGTTAACTCCATGCTGTTGGGAGATATTCTAGAAAAGGCTACAGGTAAGAAAGCTGATCTATTACTAAATGAAAGAATATTGGATCCCATAGGAGTTAAAAACTCTACCGTGTGGACAGATAATGCAGGCAATCCTTTGGCCTATTGCTGTATCGATATGTCCGCTAGAGATTATTCACGATTTGGATTACTTTTTTCAAGAAATGGCAATTGGAATGGCAATCAATTGATCTCCAAAGACTTTGTAGATGAAACCTTTACAGAATATTGGGACGTTACTCCGCAATGGTGGACTAATGCAAAAAGAGGTTACACATTGCATTGGTGGGTATCAAAAAATGATGAAGAAGGAAGTATTTTTAATGCCAGTGGTAAATTTGGACAATATATTTTTGTAGATCGTGAGAATGATATCATTTTCACTCGCATCACTAAATATCACCCTACTCCTGGATCAATTCAAGATTGGGGAAGATTGAGTCGTGTGGAAGTCAACAATATAGGTCGATGGCTCAAAGTAACTCGCTTTCTAGAAAAAGTTGGAATCTTGGATGCTGATGATCTCAAGACACCAAATACAAGAAAAGACGGTGAGTCAAAAGAGTTCTACGAGATTTATGGGGAAGTCATAGACTCAATTTCAGATTTGAGTAGAAATTAATGACTTAAGTTTCAAGGCGAATTCAAAAAATTCACTAAAGCTCTAGACATTAAAGCGAAAGTGAATCACATCTCCCTCTTGCACGACATAGTCCTTTCCTTCTAACTTCATTTTACCTGCATTTTTAGAAGCTAATTCTCCTCCTAAATCTACATAATCCTGATACGAAACAACCTCTGCACAAATAAAACCTCTCTCAAAATCTGTGTGTATAACGCCTGCTGCCTGTGGTGCTTTAAGATTCTTCTTAATAGACCAAGATCTAACTTCTTTTTCACCAGCCGTAAAGTATGTTTGCAGTTCTAAGAGTGAATAAGAAGAACGTATCAACTTATCAAGAGCTGGTTCTGCAATACCTAAGTCACTCAAGAAATCTCTGAGCTCTTCTTCTGGCAATTGAGATAATTCTGACTCTAAAGCACTGCATAGTGGAATAATATCGAAATCTTGATCTCCACTTAAATGCTGTTTGAGTTGTTCTAAGTATTTAGATTCAGAATGTATTTCACTCTCATCAATATTAGCTACATATAAAATTGGTTTTGCTGTTAGTAAGTGAAGCTCCTTCATCCATATGATGCAGTTCTCATCTTCTACAATAAATTTTCTTGCTGGTCGCATTGCATTCAAATGCTCAAACAACTCCTTTAAGAAGTCCCTTTTCTGAATTTCTTCTTTATCGGCTGCTTTAGATTTTTTCTCCGCTCTAGCTAAGTTATTTTCAACCGTTTGAATGTCCGCTAGTAATAATTCCGTATTAATAGTATCAACATCATCCCCTGGGTTAATTTCATTGGAAACATGTGTGATGTCTTTATTCTCAAAACATCGAACTACATGAATGATGGCATCGGTCTCTCTGATATTGCCTAAAAACTTATTACCTAGACCTTCACCTTTGGATGCACCTGCAACAAGACCAGCTATGTCTACAAATTCTATATAGGATGGAATAATAGTATTGGTCTTGG
>JAQWQE010000079.1 GCA_029244925.1 Gammaproteobacteria bacterium
TAAGAAGTCTGATGACCTTATGTTTTATGCCAGTATTGCTGATAGTTTTAAAGGCGGCGGTTGGGCATCAAGGGTTACAGCTGCTAGTGATTTTAAAGACCTTAAGCCTGAATTTGTTACCAACTTTGAAATGGGAATGAAAAGTGAGTGGGCTAATGATACCGTTAGAGTCAACCTTACTTATTTCAGTGCAAATTACACGGATCTTCAAATCACAGCGATTGATCAAAATACTGGAGCCTTTGTTTATTCTAATAAAGCCGATGCATCGGTTGATGGAATAGAAGGTGAATTTGTGTATATAGCATCAGACAATCTTACCCTGTTTGCTAACCTTTCAACACTTGAAGGCAATTACACTGATTTAAGACCAGGAGCTGAAGGACTTGCGACAAAAGAATTAAAAAGAACTCCAGATTTCTCATATCGCTATGGTTTTATATACGACCAAGCTATTGAGTCAGGAGAGATGAATGTGTCTGCAGTTATCAATAAAACAGATGAGTATTTCAGCAATCAAAACAATACTCCCAATGGTTACAGACCAGCAGTGAGCAAGCTTGATTTTACAGTTACTTATCGACCTAATGATGGTGACTGGAGATTGATAGCAAGTTGTAATAACTGTACTGATGAGAGGAATGCTAACTCCACTCTTGATTTTGGTACCTTAGGATTTGTCACTCAATTCCAAGATATGCCAAGATTATGGAGAGTCTCATATCGATACGATTTCTAAATAATATTTTTAGATAATTGTTAATATAATTGGCCGGTAGAAATACCGGCCTTTTTTTATTAATAAATGTTAACCATGGAAGCATTAAGTCAAACTGAAATAATTAGCATTATTATCCTTATCTTATTTTCAGGTTCAATTGCTGGAATATTAGCTGGATTGATTGGTGTAGGTGGAGGCATTGTTGTTGTCCCTGTCCTATTCTATTTGTTTACTTATTTAGGCTATAACGAAGCCATTATTATGCATATGGCTGTTGCTACTTCACTCTTCATCATTGTACCAACGAGCATAAGATCAGCTCTACAGCATAGAAATAGAGGTGCGTTTGATAATAAGGTTTTCAAACATTGGCTCTTTCCTCTTGCATTCGGTTCTTTATCAGGAAGTATTATTGCAAGTTTTTTATCGTTTGAAGTATTAACTTTATTTTTTGCTGTGATAGCTGGCTTTGTTTCAATACAAATGTTGAGAGACCAAAAAGAAAGAAAGTTACCAAAAATTGTTTTTAGTATTGCCCCACTCTTTATTGGGATCGTCTCAGCCATGATGGGTATTGGGGGCGGAACACTTAGTGTTCCTATTATGAATTTCTCAGGTATAGAGATTAAGAAAGCTATAGGAACATCGGCAGCGTTTGGAACTGTTATTGCCATACCCTCTTCCATTGGTTTTATTATTACAGGATTGAGCCAGTCTTCACTCTTGCCTGAATATACATTTGGCTATATCAACTGGTTATTTTTTACTTTAATAGTTCCTGTAACATTAATATTTGTTCCAGTTGGTGTGAAAATAGCTCACAAAATACCTCAAAATATTCTGCGAAGATTGTTTGCTTTATTTTTAGGCATCACCGCTATTAAAATGTTTAGTGATTTGATTTAGAACATAGACAGCGATACTAATCATCATTTGTTATGATTATTTTTATGAATAAATTAAATAAAATTCTTGAACAACTTGCTTTACCTTTAAAACATTATTCCACTTTTTTATTGAGAATAGGTCTTGGCATTTCCTTCTTTCTTCATGGCTATGGAAAACTTCCTATCCAGCAGAGTTTTATTAGTTGGTTATCATCTAAAGGGATTCCATTTGCTGAAATCACCGCTCATCTAATTGCGTGGGGTGAAATACTATCGGGTATTGGCATTCTAACAGGGGGTTTAATTGGAGCTAGAGCTTATCTAGCAGGAGCTTTAATCACGAGATTATCGGGTGGAGCAGTAATGGTTATAATGATCGGTGCTTTGTTAATAGCTCACTCCGATTGGGGTGTTTTCTTTGGAGAAAGAGGGTCTATTTTATTCGCTAGTGAGCAGTTATTTCTATTGCTCTTGGGTACTTATTTTGCAATTAAAGGAAACGATTCTTAATCGATAGTCTTTAGAAACTGAGGGCTTGTGATTCTCCACTTCTTAATTGCTCTTCTATGTTCTTCATTTGGTTTTGCAATAAGGTAACTCTTTCTACTTCTTTATCTAAAAACTTTTGCCAGTTTTGAACTGTCTTTACAGTTGCTGGTGTTAGGCACGAGATAATTTTTCCTTCGATTTCTTTGCCCATATCTTTGAATGCTTTTTGCGTTTCCAGTGTGACTGTTAGTGTTTCTCTATTCATTCCTTCTGAAGCAGCACATTCGTTTAGAGCAATTTCATTTCTAGCGTCAGCATCTATCTTGGCTGATGCAAATGATGCTTTAGAATCATCATACATCGCTGTTTCGAATTGACACATGCCTAATGTGATATATGAATCATCCAATCGCTTAAGATCTCCTTTTTTAATGGCAACTTTAGCAGAATCCACACACCCTTTAAAATCAGCTATATTGGATAATGATCTAGCAAGTCGTATGTCTAATTCTCCATCGTCTGATAATTTTGCTGCTTCTCTCAAGGCAAGGATTGCATTGTCATCGTACTGAGCTAAAAACCAAGATTGTGATAGCAACTTCCAATTTTTAACTTCTTTATCTAATTTGTCTTCGTCCATAGCTTTTTGAAGAAGTTTCGCAGCTTCGTATGGCACTTCAACAGAAAGGTATAATTGTGCCATTTGAACAAATTCACTACTCTTTTCTAAGAATCCTTCGTGATACGCTGTCTGATAAGCAGCCATTTGGCTTTCTTCTTGTCTGTCTTGACCATAAAATGCAGAAAGCTGAGTCCAGTATTCTTTTTTAGACCACTCAACCACTAATCGTTCAAGAACTTCTTTAACCTTATCCATTTCCTCTAACTCAAAATAAGCTGCCCTTAAAAGCAACCACCATTGTTCTTTTGTAGGACCAATGGCTAGATTTTTTGCATCAGTTTCTAAACCTCTAATGGCATCTTCTATAACCGGATACTTATCTGAGCTTTTTCTTATCGAAGCTAAATCTGTTTTCAGTTTATTTCTAACTTGATTGGCGAGGACAATGTAATCAAAATTATCTTTATCATATTTAACTCGGTTTTCAGATGCAGCTGTTGTTACATTTTTTTGCAATTGTTCTAATCTAAAAGAATTTCTTTCTTCCGATAGCGTTATTGCTTTTTCAACTATTGGTATCATTTCTTTGTATTTTTTTTGTTGGTATAGAGCTGAACCTTTTAAAATATATAAATCAGGCCTGGGTGCAGAATCATTGGATAAAATTGAGTCCACCGCTCTGATAGCGTTTGTCCAATCCTCTAGTTGAAAATAGAGTTGAGCAATAGTAAACCTTGAAGCTGAGACCAATCCATCGGGTACATTTTCATCATCAACTACTTTTTGGTAATAAACGATGGCTCCTTTATAGTCTTCTTTTAGATATCGGAGATAGGCTAAGAAGTAGTTAACCTGTCCTCTTTCGTATGGCGATAGTTTTTTAAACGCCAATATACTTTGAAGTTCAATCAATCCTTCATCAAGTTTTTCTTGTTCTATTAATTCTTGAGCTACGCCTAGTTTCTTAGCAACTTTTTCACTCATTGAACCCGTTTTTTTAGTTTTTCTTTTAGCATTTTCTTCTTGAGCATGCACGGATGAGAAGCTTAAGCTTCTGTGTTCGTTATTAAACTCTAGAAAGTTGATTAGAAAAGAAATAAAAATGAATAATACTATTTTAATTTTCATACTATCGTTCCAGCTCAAATGTAATTTTATGTTGTACCCCAGGAACATCGATAGGCGTTCCATTGATGACTCGAGGTTTGTACTTGAACTTACCCGTTGCTTTAACGGAGGCATTCGCAAATAAGCTGCTCGTGCATTCAACCACTTTTGCACCACTTGTGGTTCCATTCCTTGTGACTGTGTATTCAATGATACACCAGCCTTCTATACCTCTTGAGAGTGCTCTGTTTGGATAAATCGGTGCCACTTTAACAATTGGTAGGTACTCACCTTCCCCTGCATTGAAGCCACCTATTCCAGCACCTACTCCTACACCAGTGTCTACTGATCCGATATTAACTGTCTCAGCCGATGTGTCTATATCATCAAGTTGTTGTGGTGTATCAGGGGGTGGCTCTTCTGGCTCTGGTGGTTTTTTTGGCTTTGCTGTTTTTGTATCCAATGATTCATCTTTTTTTACTCTGACAAAATCAACAAAGCGAAGATCGTTCTTTTTTGTAATGGAATCTTCACCAGTAGCAATTAGAATTTGCATTACCCAGAGGATAGCAAAAGTAGTGAAAACAGAAATAAAGCCAGCTAGTAAAATCCTTATTATTGGATTATCTAGATCCAGATTATTTTTTGTTTGCTCTATTGCTTCAGACATTATTTACTTTTATTTAATCTTCTTCTGCAGCAATTGAAACATTAAAAACTCCTGCTTGTCTCGCTGCGTCCATGACCGTTACCAATGTTTCAGTGAATGCTTTTTTATCCGCTTGAATGATGACTGAGCCCTCAGGGTTTTCCGCATGCATTCTTTCAATATTAGCTCTTACAGCTCTTGGGTCGATTCTTCTTCTGTTAATCCAAATTTCATTATTAGAACCAATCGCTACAAGGATATTAGCATTTTCTTTTTTGACAGCTGTGGGAGCATCGGGTCTATTAACATCAAGACCTGATTCTTTTACAAAAGAGGCTGTCACAATAAAGAATATAAGCATGATGAAAACTACATCAAGCATTGGTGTTAAGTTAATTTCAGCTTCTTCTTCTGGAGCTGCCTGAAATAAATTTTTTCTCATAATAAGTTATCCTTTGTCTATCTTAATCGTCTTGACTAAGTTCTTCTTCTAAAATATCAACCTCATTGGTTACTTTTTGTGTAAGTAATGTCGCAAGAAATACACCAGAGAGTGCTCCAACCATTCCAGCCATCGTAGGTATTGTTGCTTTGGATACGCCAGAAGCCATTGAGCGTGCATTACCAGAACCGGATACTGCCATTACATCAAACACCTCAATCATGCCTGTGACTGTTCCCATTAACCCAAGCAATGGGCAAAGGGCGACCAATGTTTTAATGATTGGTAGGTATTGATTTGCTGACATATTGAATTCAGAAATGAGCTTTTCCCTTAATGCTTCTGAAGCCCAAGATTTTTTATCGATTCTTGCATTCCAGGTAGATTGAATGTTGGCTTTTAATGTTTTAAGTTCCGATTGAAAATATGCAATTCTTTCTAGAATTAGCATCCACATAAGGAATATAACCACAGCTATAACATTAAGCACTTGACCACCCATTTCCAGAAAATCTCTTACGGCTATAAATGTTTCAGTCATAAATACTCTCTGCTAATTTTTTTATAAGTTAGCTTGAATGTTTTTCAGAATGACGAGCAATTATACCTGCACCTTGTTCTTGGATGATTTGAGTAACTCTTCGACTTCTTCCACTAACAATTGTATGAAGCAGAGTTGTTGGAATTGCAACAACTAGACCCAATACCGTGGTAACCAATGCTTGAGAAATACCACCTGCCATTAGCTTCGGATCACCAGTACCATATAGTGTTATAGCTTGGAAGGTTTTAATCATTCCTGTCACTGTTCCCAGTAGTCCCATCAAAGGAGCAACAACTGATATAACTTTAATAATCATTAAACCTTTATTGAGATCAGGGGTTTCTTTAAATACTGCCTCAGCCATTTTGAGTTCCAGTGTATCAGTGTCTACATTTTTATTTTCTTCATAAACACCCAATACTCTTCCTAGAGGATTATCATCAGTGATAACATCGCTTTCCAATTGAGCGGTAACTTTCTTATCAGCTGCAGTAAGAACTACCAATCTTTGTATTGCAATACTCACTCCAAAAAAACCTAAAAGAAGCACTAAATAGCCAACAATACCACCCTGATCAACTCTTTCCATTAAGTTTGGCCTATCAACTAAAGAACCTAAGACACCTCCTAATGTTGGATCAAGACCAAAAGCAATTTTTTCATCTGATGGAGTAAAAAGATCTGAAGTACTGTTTGTAAAACGCCTTCCTTCTGGTTGTCTTGGAATTTCTGTTACGTTACCAGTTTCTATTGAATAGTTTAGGTACTTACCATCAGCGACTATATTAAAAGCGCCAACTCTGACAACTTCAATTGGATTTTTGGTTCCATTCGTATCGATAACGTCAGTAGTGAACTTAACCACTTTGCCTGATTCAGTCATTTCTTTTTGAAGCTCAAACCACAGTCTTTCAATTTCATCAATGGATGGAAGTTTTGAATTACTACCAATTTTCTTAGCCAGTGCTTCAAGAAAAGGGACTCTATCTGGGTATTGAATATTAGTGAGAGAATTCTCAAACCGTGTTCTGGCATCACCAGCCACTTGTTGCATTACACCAAAGAGTTCTTTTAATGCGCCTAAACGTTCGTTTAGTGTTTCTTGAAGTATATTAAGCTCTGCTTCGTTTTCTTCAAATATTGCTTCAAGTCTAGTGCTTCTGTTTTCTTCACTTATTTTTGTGGATTCAGAGGCAGCCAATAAATCTTCTTGTTGGTTTCTTTTTTGCCTAAACTCGTTTTCTCTTTTTTTATTTTCCGCATTGTCATTAATTTTTCCCTGTTGCACGCGATCTAGTAATTCATCAACTGTTGTTGCAGCTTGTTGAGAAAAGACAGGCAAAGATATTAGAGCAAGTAACCCTATAATTATTTTAAAATTTTTCATTATGTAGTCTCCGCTGTGTCTACAGGTAATATAACTAAATCAGGTGCTACCTGTTTCTTAGCTATCTTAAGTCCCATTTTTATTTCATTGCGATGAGAGTCTGCATCTTCCCATTGTTTGGTTCTTTGATTCCAAACACCCGATGTTTTGCCATCAATGGATTGATACATGAAAGAAATTCTCCCTACTTTAAGAAAATCTAATTGTAGAGTTTTTCCATCAACATCCAGTGTGTCTTTATAAGTTTCAATCGTTTTTCCATAGTCATTTTCTATTTGATAGGCTTCAGAAACTTTTCTGAATTTTTCAGCAACAGTCACATCTTCTCTTGCCATGATTTCTTGTAGGCTCTCTACTCTTTTAGTTCTCTCATCCAAAAGAAAAGGAATATCTAGTGATACAAATTGGTCCAATGATTCAATCATCTTTGTCATTGTTGGTACAATTTGTCTATTGATTTGTGAGGCTACAACAATTGACTTTTCAAGGTCTACTTTTACTCTCGCTTGATTTTCAATCTGTAATTCTAAAAGTTTATTATAGATTTGTAAGCCATCAATCTCTTTAAGAGTGGCTCTATATTTATCTTCCATTTTTCTTGTTTGTTCTACAACTACCTCAACTCTTTGTTGTGAATCTTGAGCCAACAAGGTTCTCTCTGTCTGACCATTTAGAACTTGGCTTAAGGTTTGAGCTGGAAGAATCATAGGTATAGCAATTAGCATAAAGCTGATGATTACTATATTTGTCGTTAATCTATGAAAATGTTTCATATAGTACCCTCGAATGATTTTTAAGTAATATGGAAGGACTTCTATCCTTACCAAAGTAGTTGATAATATCATAATCAATAAATACTCCAACTGTAAATTACAAATTATTGATTAAATGTTTTTCGAAATATTTAGCATAATTTAACAAATTACCTTAGTTTATTGCATATATATATAACCGTTATTTAAATAATAGTTGTTGACAAGGTAAAGTCTTAGGATGAATAATTGCATTATGAAACTTAATTTTGAAAAAATATTAATTGATTTAAACTCACAAAGTATTATTTTGCTTGGGTTACTATTGCTAGTTTTACCTAGCTATGGGGTGAATTATTAAAACTGCAAAGTTGATAAATAATTAAAACCCCGTTAGCCAGCGGGGTTTTTTTTTATCGGTTTGCTAAAAAGGAGATAAGGATGCAAATATATTATGACAAAGATGCAGACATTGAATTGATCAAAGACATGAAGGTTGTGATTGTTGGTTATGGCTCTCAAGGCCATGCTCATGCCAATAACTTAAAGGATTCGGGTGGAAACGTTACAATTGCCTTAAGGAAAGACTCATCGTCTTGGCCAAAAGCTGAAGCAGCAGGACTAGTTGTTTCTGAAGTTTCAGAAGCCGTTAAGGACGCTGATATGGTTATGATACTGATGCCAGACGAATTGCAATCTCATACTTATAAAAATGAGATTGAGAATAATCTTAAAGATGGCGCGGTTCTCGCTTTTGCTCATGGTTTTAATATCCATTTTGAAATGATTGTGCCAAGAGCAGATTTAGATGTAATTATGATTGCACCTAAAGGACCAGGACACACAGTAAGATCTCAATATGAGATTGGTGCTGGCGTACCCTGCTTACTTGCTGTTCATAAAGATGTATCAGGAAATGCTAAAAAAATAGGACTCTCTTATGCTTCCGCTATAGGTTCAGGTCGCGCAGGTGTCATAGAAACAAACTTTAAAGATGAAACGGAAACAGATTTATTTGGTGAACAGGCTGTCTTATGTGGTGGACTAACTTCATTAATACAAAATGGTTATGAAGTTTTAGTGGAAGATGGCTATCCACCTGAAATGGCTTATTTCGAATGTTTGCATGAAGTAAAACTAATCGTTGATTTAATTTATGAGGGTGGACTTCAGAATATGAGATATAGCATTTCCAATACTGCTGAATTTGGTGATTATGTCAGCGGCCCTAAGGTCATTAATGAAACAGTAAAAGATGAAATGCGTTCAATCTTAAAAAGAATTCAGACAGGCGAATTTGCTGAAGAGTTTATGTCAGATTGTCAAAAAAGTGATGATGGGAAAGGTGGGCCTATGATGAAAGAGTATAGAGAGAAAACATCAGAACATTCAATCGAAAAAATTGGAGAAGAATTAAGAGCAATGATGCCTTGGATTGCTAAGAATAAAATAGTCGATAAAACTAAAAATTAAATGCACATATATAAAGGGTATGTTTTTGAGAGATAAGAAGAATGAATCAAGACAATAAAGTAATAATATTTGACACCACGCTCAGAGATGGAGAGCAAGCTCCGGGGTGCAGTATGACTTTGGGTGAAAAATTAAAGATTGCTCATGCACTCAAAGAACTGAATGTTGATGTTATCGAAGCAGGATTCGCTGCTGCTTCTCCTGGTGATTTTGAATCAGTCAAGGCTATAGCTTCTGAAATTGATGGGCCCACGATCTGTACATTGGCTCGATGCAATGAAAGAGACATTGAACAAGCATCACTCGCGTTAGAACCCACTAGCAATAAACGCATTCATGTTTTTGTTGCTACCAGTGAAATTCATTTAAAACATAAACTCAATATGGCAAAGGAAGAAGTTCTTAAAGCTGCTTTTGAGGGTGTGAAAATGGCAAAGTCCTTTTGTGATGATGTTGAGTTTTCACCAGAAGACGCATCAAGAACCGATCATGACTTCTTGACTGAAGTGGTTAACGCAGCAATCGATGCTGGAGCCACAACAATAAATATTCCCGACACCGTTGGTTATACAATACCTTATGAGTTTGGGGAGCTTTTTCAGCATTTAATCAGTAACTGCAAAAATAGTGACAAGGTAATATTCAGTGTTCATTGCCATGATGATCTTGGATTGTCTGTTGCAAACAGTTTGGCTGCTTTAGAATCAGGTGCCAGGCAGGTTGAATGCACTATAAATGGAATTGGTGAGAGAGCTGGCAATACATCTCTAGAAGAGATCACAATGGCAATCAAAACCAGAAAGGAATATTTTGATTTCCAAACATCCATAGATTCAACTAAGTTATATCCCACAAGCAGACTTGTATCTTCTATTACCGGGATGCATGTACCTAGAAATAAGGCCATAGTTGGAGACAATGCTTTCGCACATGAGGCAGGAATTCATCAGCATGGAATGCTGCGACATGCTTCAACATATGAGATTATGAAACCTCAAGATGTAGGTATAGCAAGATCTAATTTAGTTTTGGGTAAGCACAGTGGAAGGCATGCCTTTTTAGATCGCGTGAAAGAATTAGGTTTTGAGCTAGATGAAGGTAATTTAAATCCTGCTTTCAAAGAGTTTAAAAAACTTGCTGATAGAAAAAAAGATATATTTGATAGTGATATTGAAGCCATTGTCCTGAATACAAAAACAGCGAATATGAGTACTTGGGAGTTAGTTGATCTAGAGACATCTTCTGGATCATCATGGGGAGCTCAGGCTTCAGTCAAATTAAAAAATATAAATGGCACAATCAAGGATACTAAAGAAAGTATTTCATCAAAAAATGGACCCATTGAATCAGTCTTTAAGGCCATTGAAAATATAACTGGGTATAACCCAAAGCTAATTAATTTTGAAATTCACAGTGTCAGTATGGGAGACGATGCACAAGGTGAGGTTACTGTTACAGTGAATTATGAGGGACAAGATTATCGTGGACATGGAATTAGTACTGATATAATTGAATCTGGAGCTTTAGCTTATCTGGAAGTAATCAACCGAATTGATCGAAATAAAAATAAAAATAATTAGGTAATCTTTATGTCATTTAAACCAACAAAAAATATATGGTTCAATGGAGAACTCGTACCTTGGGAAGATGCTAAGGTGCATGTTCTCAGTTATGCTTTGCATTATGGATCTGCAGTCTTTGAAGGAATTCGTGCCTATAAAACTCAAGATGGTACAAAAATATTTAGATTGAAGGAACACACCAAGAGACTACTCAACTCAGCAAAAATATACCGAATGAAAGTTCCTTTCAATCTAGAAGAAATAATGAATGCTTGTAAATTAACAGTTACCTCAAATGACCTAAATAATGGAGCGTATATAAGACCTATAGTATTTAGAGGGTATGGTGATCTTGGTCTGCATGCATCGCTTGATGAAGAGGTTGAAACAGTGATTGCAGCTTGGGAATGGGGTACCTATCTTGGTAGTGAGGCACTCAATGATGGTGTGGATGTCTGTATATCTTCCTGGAGTAAAATTGCACCCAATACTATCCCAGTTATGGCTAAAGCTTCAGGTAATTATTTATCAGGTACATTGGTGGCATTTGAAGCCAAAGAGAATGGTTATGATGAAGGCATTTGCTTGGATTCAAATGGAATGGTGAGTGAAGGAGCTGGAGAAAATGTTTTTCTGGTTAAGGACGATATAATTTATACCCCTCCTCTAAGTTCATCAATTTTAGATGGAATAACTAGAGATTCTGTCATTAAAATTGCAGACTCACTTGGCTATTCAGTTTTTGAAAAAGAAATACCTAGAGAGCAACTCTATCTTGCTGATGAACTATTTTTCACTGGCACAGCCGCTGAAATTACACCCATTAAGAGTGTTGATAGACTAGTCATAGCTAATGGCACTAAAGGACCTGTTACCGATCAAATACAAAAAGTATTTTTTGGATTATTTGACGGTACTGTATCAGATGAATGGGGTTGGTTGGATTCAGTAGAGTAAACCATGGCATCCAAGGGTAAAACATTATTTGAAAAAATATGGGAACAGCACATTGTTGTTCCAGAGACAAAAGAGACGCCTGCACTTATATATATAGACTTGCATCTTATTCATGAGGTAACAACTCCTCAAGCGTTTACTCTTTTGAGAGAAAATAATTTAAAAATACGAGCTCCAAAAAAGATATTGGCTACCATGGATCATTCAACACCGACAGTGCCTATACAATCACTTAAAGATCTAGATATAGTCGCTGAAAAAGGTCCTGCACAACAAATTAGAGACATGATTCAGAATTGCAAAGATTTTGGCATTGAGCTTTATGATTTTGATAGTGATCGCAGAGGCATTGTTCATGTTATAGGGCCGGAACTAGGAGCAACTCAACCGGGTAGAACAATGGTTTGTGGAGACAGTCATACCAGTACACATGGTGCTTTTGGTGCTTTAGCATTTGGCATAGGCACGACAGAAGTGGCCCATGTTCTTGCCACACAATGTTTACTTCAAAGAAAACCCAAAACACTGGCTGTTAATTTGAATGGTCGATTGAATAAGGGCGTTTCAGCCAAAGACATTATTTTGAAAGTAATTGGAGAAATAGGAGTTGATGGAGGCACTGGTCATGTCATTGAATACAGAGGCGACACTGTTTCTTCTTTATCTTTAGAGCAGAGAATGACTATTTGTAATATGAGTATTGAGGCCGGAGCAAAAGCCGGCATGTTTGCACCTGATGATTCAACTATTGAATACCTCAAAGACAGGCCGTTTTCACCAAAAGGAAAGGATTGGGAAAAATCCATTGCACAATGGTCTGAATTAAAATCTGATGATAATGCGGTTTTTGATAAAGAGTTGAATATAGATGTTCATTTACTAGAACCCATGATTACTTTTGGAACCAATCCAGGAATGGTAATGCCAATAAATGGTGAAGTACCAGATCATGAGGGAAATGTTAGTTTTAAGCAGGCGTTGAATTATATGCAAGTGGAATCTGGAAAGCCTTTACTGGATCATCCTATTGATGTGGTTTTTATAGGAAGTTGTACAAATTCAAGACTGTCTGATCTGCAGGATGCAGCCACAATATTAAAGGGAAGAAAGGTTTCAGAGAGTACAAGAACTCTGATTGTTCCAGGATCACAGAATGTAAAAAAAGAAGCAGAACTGTTAGGTCTTGATAAAATTTTTAGAAATTCAGGTGCGGAATGGAGAGAGTCAGGATGTTCCATGTGTCTTGGAATGAATGGCGACACTGTTGGTAAGGGTCAATTGGCAGTCAGCACCAGTAACAGAAACTTTGAAGGTAGGCAAGGAGTTGGCTCTCGAACAATCTTGGCAAGCCCAAAGACTGCAGCAGCATCAGCAATTACTGGAACTGTTCAAGATCCCAGACAATATGAGGTTAGATAAATTGGAAAAGATTAAAAAATTTAAAGCCAAAACAGTTAACTTGCCTAATGAAGATATTGATACGGATCAAATTATTCCTGCCAGATTCTTAACTCTTCCATCAAAAGAAGGTATTGGTGAGTGCTTGTTTGCTGATTGGCGTTTCGATAATTCTGGAAATATTAACCATGATTTTATTCTCAATAAAGATGAGTCTAAGGGTTGTGAAATACTGGTTGCAGGGAATAATTTTGGTTGTGGATCTTCAAGAGAGCATGCTCCTTGGGCTTTGGTTGATTATGGTTTTAAAGCAGTCATTAGCACTTCTTTTGCAGATATCTTTAAAAATAATTCATTAAAAAATGGATTGTTGCCAATTGTGCTTTCACGAAACACTCATAACTGGTTGCTTGATAATCCTGGCGTAAACATTACCATTGATTTGGAAAATACCCGAGTAGAATTCAATAATGGTGATGAGCATGAATTTGAAATCGAGGCTTTTTCAAAATACTGTTTAATTAATGGTTTGGATCAGTTGAGCTTTATACTAAAACATGAAGACGATATAACAAAATACGAAGGGACTTTATGAAAGCAAAAGTAACACTGTTATCGGGAGATGGAATTGGACCAGAGATTTGTCAGGAAGCGCTCGAGGTCCTAAGGATTATAGAAGAAAAATACGGTCATGAAATAGAAGTGAGAGAAGCTTTGTTTGGTGGAATCGCTATAGATGAAACAGGCTCACCTTATCCTGAAAAAACTAGAGCTTTATGCAAAGAGTCAGATGCTGTTTTATTGGGAGCTGTTGGCGGACCTAAATGGAGTGACCCAAAGTCAGAAACAAGACCAGAAAAAGGTTTGCTTGATATGCGATCAGACCTTGGCGTCTATGCAAATATTAGGCATATAAAAACCTACCCTCAATTGATACAGAACTCACCGATAAAAAATGAATACTTAGAAAATGTGGACATTGTCTTTGTTCGAGAATTAATAGGTGGAATCTATTTTGGCCAAAAAGAGAGAAATGAAAATGATGCAATGGATGTGTGTCAATACACTAAAGAAGAAATAATCAGGATAACTCAGGTAGCGATAGAACTCGCATCTAAAAGAAGAAACAAAATAACATCGGTGGATAAAGCGAATGTAATGGCGACCTCACAATTGTGGCGAAGTGTCACCACTGATTTAATTGAATCACAATATAAAGAAATTGAATTGGAGCATATCTTGGTAGACGCAGCGACAATGCATCTTCTATCCAGGCCATCTGACTTTGATGTGATTCTTGCTGATAATTTATTTGGCGATATATTAACAGATGAAGCATCAATGCTTACTGGTTCTATAGGAATGATTCCTTCTGCTTCGCTTGGCAATGACAGTTTTGGAGTTTATGAACCTATACATGGTTCAGCACCAGATATACAGAACCAAGGAATTGCAAACCCATGTGGAATGATATTATCCTTAGCATTAATGCTAAGACATTCACTAAAGCTTGAAACAGAAGCGACAGCCATTGAAACAGCTGTCAATGAAACTTTGAACCAAGGTATCTTCACTGCTGATTTAAGCAATAAGAGTGTCGTTGATACAACCACAATGGGTTCAGCAATCGCTTCTAATATTTCTTGATCAATCCCCTATTGTTTTACTTGTAAAGCTTGATTCAATCCTTATAATGTACTACTACATTAATACATTGGTACATATATAATGAAAATAGAAAGAGTATTAACAAATAAAGAAGAAAAACAAACTGAAGAAAGATTTTACAAGGCAGTTCAATCTTTAAAGAATAGTGATGAATGTCGTTCATTTTTTAATGACATTTTTACACCTGCCGAATTGCAATCAATCAAAGATCGTTGGTCTGTAGCAGAACTACTTAATAAAGGTTATACCTATCGCGAAGTTAATTCTTATACTGGTGTAAGCGTTACAACCATTGGCCGAGTTGCACGATGTTTGCTTGATGGCTCAGGTGGTTATGATATCGCTCTCAATCGAGTACAAAATAATGGATAACAATCGAATAAAAATTGCCATACAAAAATCTGGCAGATTGACAGAGCACACCATTAGTTTGTTAAAAAAATGTGGTCTAGTAATCAGTCATACTAAAAATCAACTTATTGGCTATGGAGAAAATATGCCATTTGATCTTATGTTTGTTAGAGACGATGATATACCAGGTTTGGTTCAGGATAATTTATGCATGCTGGGTATTGTGGGGATGAATGAGGCGCTAGAGAAAAAAATAGAAATAGAAAGCTCAAAAGAAGGACCAGCGAACTTTGAAATGGTTTCTAATTTAGATTTTGGACAATGTAAATTATCTTTTGCTTATCCAGATAATTCAGGCTATGAAAATTTGAAAAACTTAAAGGGAAAAACCGTTGCAACAAGTTATCCTAATATCGTCACAGACTACATTTCAAAAGAAGGATTAGGTATAAATGTTACTCAATTTTCAGGTGCAGTAGAGTTGGCTCCAAGCTTGGGCAAAGCAGATCTTATATGTGATCTGGTTTCATCGGGACAGACACTTAAAGCCCATAACTTATCAGAAGGTCAAACAATATTGGAAAGCACTGCTGTGGTCATTAAGTCGTTGCAAGCAGTGGATAGGATTCAAGAAAATTGGGTCAATAAGCTCATTGAACGAATTCAAGGAGTGCTGCAGGTTAAAGAAAGTAAATACATCATGATGCATGCGCCTAGAGCGTCTATAGATTCAATAACAAATTTATTGCCTGGTACAGAATCACCAACCATCATTCCACTTGAAGGCACAAATGAAATAGTTGCTTTGCATGTTGTGTGCAAAGAAAATATTTTTTGGGAAACACTTGAAGACCTTAAAGCCAAAGGTGCTTCATCCATTTTAGTTGTGCCTGTTGAAAAAATGCTAATGTAAATTCATGAGTATTCAAGACATAATTGATTGGAGTGAGTTAGATAAATCAGCAAGGCAGAAACTGATTGCTAGACCGAATGTGGCAATAGACGGTCAAATTCGAACTACAGTAGAAGCTATTTTGGACAAGGTAGAAACATCTGGGGATGAAGCAATCAAGGAATTAACCTTGGAATATGATGGCGTCAGTATTGATGAATTAAAAATGAATGATGTTGAGATCAACAATGCGATACAGAGGACGTCAAATGAGATCAAAGATGAGCTTCAAAAAGCAATAGAGAACATAACGATATTTCATCAAAATACCATGCACTCCCCTTCTTCAATACTAGAGGTTAAACCTGGGGTATTTTGTGAAAAAATAATTAAACCTATCAGTAATGTTGGTTTATACATTCCATCAGGAAGAAACCCATTACCTTCAACAGCTTTAATGTTAGGGATTCCTTCAAAATTAGCTGGTAGTAAGAATCGGGTTTTATGCTCACCACCAAATGAAAATGGATTGATTGATGACAGTATCGTTACTGCTGCCTCATTTTGTGGAATAACTGAAATGTTTAAAATTGGTGGTGCACAAGCAATAGCTGCATTAGCATATGGAACAAAGTCAGTTACTAAAGTTGATAAAATATTTGGACCAGGCAATAGTTTTGTGACAATGGCAAAGACTCTCCTCTCTGCAACAACAGAAATAGCAATTGACATGCCTGCAGGCCCAACTGAAGTGTTAGTCATATCCGATGGTAATACTGAACCTGATTATGTGGCTTATGATCTGTTATCGCAAGCAGAACATGGCCCCGACTCTCAAGTCATTCATATTTCTCCTGATAGGACATTTATTAAGAAAGTTCAAGAAAGCATCAATCGCATCATGCAAAACTTAGAGACCAAAGATATTGTAAAATTTGCTTTGTTAAACAGTAAATCTATTTGGGTTCAAGATATATTAACAGCCATAGATATATCTAATAGTTATGCTCCAGAACACCTTATTCTCTCAACAGAAAAACCAAGACAGTATCTAGATCTAATAGAATCTGCTGGGTCAATATTCTTGGGTTATTGGAGCCCCGAATCTGCTGGGGATTACTGTAGTGGTACCAATCATGTTTTGCCAACAGCAGGTTATGCGAAATCACTGAGTGGTGTCTCAGTTGAAAGCTTTACAAAGACAGTATCCGTTCAAGAACTTACTAAATCAGGTTTAGAGAACCTGTCAAAGACTATTACAGTATTGGCTAGAGCAGAAGGTCTTGAAGCACATGCAAAAGCAGTAGAGGTTAGACTAAGAGGCAATGAGTAAAGCAATAGAAACACTTGTTAGACCCGAGGTGCTTAATTTAAAGCCTTATGTGCCAGCTAAGAATATCCAAGATTCGGTTAGACTGAATGCTAATGAAAGTCCTTACTGTGTCACTGACCAAGCAAAGAAAGATGGATTAAACCTATATCCTGATGCAGTTCCAATAAAAATAAGAAAAAGGATTTCTCAGTATCTTGATATGGATGAAGAAAATTGTGTTATCACCAGAGGCAGTACCGAGGCAATTGATGTTTTACTTAGGGTTTTCTGTCAGCCCAATATTGATGAAATTATCATTTTTCCACCGACATTTGAAATGTATCAATTTTATGCTGCAATCCAAGGTGTTTCTATTAAATCCATACCGTTATTGGAAGCTAAAAATTATGAGATTAATTTAGAACTATTGGGCAGTGAATTATGCACTCAAAGTAAGTTAATATTTATACCTTCTCCATCCAATCCAACTGGCCAGACGATTAGCAAAGACTCTATATTTAAGGCTTGTGACATGGCTAAGGATTTTGGTTTGGTGGTATTGGATCTAGCTTATATTGAATTTGCAGATGAGGATATTACTAAAGAAATTCTAGCAACCTATTCCAATGTTGTTGTACTAAGAACTCTATCAAAAGCCTTTGGTTTGGCAGGATCTAGATGTGGCGTATTGTTAGCATCATCAGAAATATCTAATTACGTGATGCGAGTCCTTCCACCCTATTCTTTTTCTAAACCTGCAGAGAAAAGCATTTTAGAGGCATTGACAGAAAATGGAATTAAAACCTCTAAACTGAATATAAATGAAATAATAAAAGAGAGAATGTATTTAGAAGAGGCGTTCACTAACATTGGTTGCATCAAAAAAATATATAAATCGAGTGCCAACTTTATTCTGGTACAAGTTAAAAATGCTGACCGATTCTGTGATAAGGCTAAAGAGTACGGGCTTCTTCTGAGGAATGTTAGTTATCAGCCCACCCTCTCCAATTGTGTCAGAATTACTGTTGGTACTAGAAAGCAAAATGATTTATTAATCGAAGGCATTAAAACATTATGAAAACTGATTTGAATAAAATAATCTTTGTGGACAGAGATGGAACCATTATTTTTGAACCACATGATTTCCAGGTGGATGCTTTGGAAAAGATTAATTTTGTACCCGATGTTATTGCATCACTTTCTCAATTGATAAAAAAAGGCTATAGCTTAGTAATGGTGACGAATCAGGATGGTTTAGGAACTGATTCTTTTCCAGAAGATAAATTTATTGAAAGTCAAAAATTTATGGAAAAACTTCTTAATTCACAAGGAGTATTCTTTGATGATGTCTTAATATGTCCACATTTTGAAAAGGACGGTTGCAACTGTAGAAAACCTCTTACAGGAATGGTAACTAAATTTCTTGTCAATACAAATATAGACAAAGATAGATCCTATGTTATTGGTGATAGAAACACTGATATGAAATTTGCAAAGAATTTAGATATCAAAGGCATTCAAATAGATCCATATAAGGATAATCAATGGACTGATATAACAACAAAGATATTGAATGTTGATCGAAGATCATCAGCCAGTCGTGAAACTAAGGAAACTAAAATTAAAACAACTGTAGATTTGATGAAATCTGAACCTGTTTCCATCAATACAGGAATTGATTTTTTCGACCATATGTTGGAGCAACTAGCAAAGCATTCAAACATATCTATAACTATTGATTGCGATGGTGATTTAGAGGTTGATGAGCATCATACAGTTGAGGATGTTGCTATAACATTAGGCCAGTCAATTAAAGAATCATTGGGAAATAAATACGGTATCAATCGATATGGTTTTACCTTACCGATGGATGAGTCATTAGCATCAGTTGCAATTGATCTTTCAGGCAGGCCATATTTTGTTTTTGATGGAGATTTTGATAGAGAAAAGGTAGGAGGTTTACCGACTGAACTGGTGTCTCATTTTTTTCGTTCTTTGAGTCAGTCAATTGGAGCTAATATCCATTTATCAGTTAAAGGTGAGGACAATCATCATATGATTGAAGCTTGTTTTAAAGTGTTTGGTAGAGCATTAGGCCAGGCAATAACTGTTTCTGGAACTGATTTGCCATCCACCAAAGGTATTTTATAGTGCCTAAGAATAGTATTGCTATAGTGAATGCAGGAGGTTCAAACATTTCTTCATTAACCTTTGCTTTGGATCGAATCAAGGCAAGTTATATTACTACAAATCAAATCGCTCAGATTGAAGATTCAAGCCATGTTATCTTACCAGGAGTTGGAGCAGCTAATGATGCAATGGATAAGTTAAAAAAGTCTAATTTGATTGAGGTAGTTAGAAATCTAAAACAGCCAACACTTGGTATTTGTTTAGGGATGCAACTTTTACTAGATCATTCGATGGAAAATAATGTCAATTGTTTATCAATTATTGAAGGAAGATGTAAAGCATTCTCACAACAAGATAAGTGTCCAGTGCCACATATGGGTTGGAATAATGTGAATTTCAATAAAGCCTCACCTCTGACAGAAGATTTAGACAATGATGACTATTTTTATTTTGTGCATAGCTATTATGCACCTATAACTAATTCTTCTATTGGTATTACAGATTATTCGGAATCATTTGCAAGCATCATTCAGAAAGATAACTTCTATGGCACTCAGTTCCATCCTGAAAAATCTAGCGATCAGGGTTCAAAACTATTAAGAACATTCATCAATTTATAAAAGTCTATGAAACTTATACCAGCAATTGATTTATTGGAAGGACGATGCGTCAGGCTTCTTAAGGGAGATTTTGAGAAGGTTACATTCTATGAAGTTAAGCCATTGGATTTGGTTAAAAATTATGAGTCAATGGGGTTTGAGAATATACACATTGTTGATTTGGATGGAACAAGAGATGGTAAGTCAGGCAATGGCGAGGTTATTGAGGAGATTATTGTGAAATCAAACTTAAAAATCCAATTAGGTGGTGGTATTAGAAGCAACCAAAATATCAAACAATGGTTTGATACTGGGATTAATTATTTGATTATCGGGAGCTTTGCTATTAATAGCTTTGATGAGTTTTATCAGTCAATTAACGAGCATGATAAATCAAAGATCATTATTGCCCTGGATGTAATGATTGAGAACATGGAACCCATAGTCATGACTCATGGCTGGAAAGAATCAAGCAATCAGTCGTTGTGGCATTTAATTGAGAAATTCAATAAGGTTGGCTTTAATCATTATCTAGTTACAGATATCAGTAAAGATGGAACCCTAATCGGACCAAATATTGATCTTTATAAGCAGTGCCTTGAAAAATCACCAGGATCAGTTTTTATAGCTTCAGGAGGTGTATCCAATATTCAGGATTTATATCACCTTAGAGAAATTAGCATACAGGCAGCTGTGTCTGGTAAAGCATTATTGGAAGGTAAAATATCTAATCGGGAGGTGTTCAAATTCTTACAAGAAGAATAATCCCATGTCTTGATGTGAAAGATGGGCAAGTAGTCAAAGGAATACAATTTAAAAATCATGAAATTGTAGGAGATATTATTGATCTTGCCTCAAGATACAGTCATGAAGGAGCGGATGAACTTGTCTTTTATGACATAACAGCCAGCCCAGACCGAAGGTCTGTTGATAGAAAGTGGATTAATCTTGTGGCTAAAGAAATTAATATACCTTTTTGTGTAGCAGGTGGGATAAAAACCATTGCTGATGCTGAGGAGGTCTTGAATTATGGAGCAGATAAAATATCGATTAATACACCTGCATTAAAAAACCCTGATTTAATCGAACAATTAGCTAAGCGTTTTGGAAGTCAATGCATAGTTGTTGGTATCGATAGCTTTGCAATAAAAAATAATTATAAGGTGCATTTATACACAGGAGATCCAGATCAATCAAAAGAGTCAAGTAAGACCACTAATAGTTGGATAAGTGAAGTACAGGATAGAGGAGCTGGCGAGATTGTTCTTAATTGCATGAATCAAGATGGAGTAAGGGAAGGCTATGATCTTGGTCAGCTAAGAGAGATGAGAAACCTGTGTAAGGTACCTTTGATTGCTTCCGGTGGGGCTGGAAAAATGTCAGATTTTTACGATGTATTTAACCAAGCGGATGTAAGTGGATCAATTGCTGCTAGTGTTTTTCACAAGAAGATCATTGATATATCAGATTTAAAAAAATATTTACAAAAAAAACAAATTGAGGTCAGACTATGAACATAAAAAATAACCAATTTTTATTTGAATTAGAGGGCATTATAAATGACAGACTCGCAGAAGGCTCTGATAAAAGTTACACCTATAAACTGATGCAAGATGGCATCAATCAAGTTGCCAAGAAAGTAATAGAAGAGAGTTCAGAATTTGCTATTGCCTCGATACAAAAAAAGAATGATACAAAAGATATTGTATGGGAAGCAGCCGACTTGATGTATCACTTCTTAATTTTATTGAATGCGTCAGGAGTCACTTTAAATGAAGTCTCTAAAGAACTTGAAAATAGAAATAAAGGTTGATACTGGTACTGGATATGTCTCATGACACTGAAAGCGTGATGGTTTAAAATAACTTATTAGGATTCATTGTATTGTTAGGATCAATTGTCTTTTTTATAGCCTTCATCAGGGTCATTTTTATTTCATCCGAGAAGAACTCAAGCTCATCTTTTAATTTAGATCCAATTCCATGTTCTGCACTGAAAGAACCACCATATGATTCTGCTATAGTATGAACTAATCTATTTACAGCATGACTCTTTTCTAAAAAAATATCTTCTTCCATTGTTTTTGGTTTAGATTTAGTAAAATGAAGATTGCCATCACCAAGATGACCAAATACAAATACATTTGATGGTCCTAATAAGTCTTCTAATTTATTAATGGTTTTTTTTATAAATATTGGAATATCCTTAATTGGAACTGAAATGTCATGCGCTATGCCTTTGCCATGATGTTTTTCTGCTTCTGAAATACTGTGTCTGATTTTCCAAAAGTCATTTCTTTCCGTTTCACTTGAAGCAATTACTCCATCAATTAAATTATTTGATTGAACTTCTTCCTCCAGATAACTCAGAATTTGATTATTATCAGGATGATTATCATGCATGGAGACTTCAATAATAATATGCCAAGGGTTTGAAGAATCTAGTGGGATTCTATGATTTGGTAGGTATTTCTCCACAGCCTTAATGCATGAGGAACTCATGATCTCAAAGGCAGTTAATCGGTCAGTGAATGTATTTTTAGAGCTTTTGAGAACTTTAATAGCATAATCAACTGTTTTAACAGCTACCATTAATGAACAGTAGCTTTTCGGTAATGTTGATAATTTAATACAAGCTTTTGTAATCAGTCCTAATGTTCCTTCAGCACCAATAAATAATTGCTTTAAATCATATCCGGTATTGTCTTTTCTAAGGCCTTTGAGGTCGTTCAGAATACTGCCATCAGGCAAAACAACTTCAATACCCATTACATGCTCTCTTGTCATTCCATATGACAATACATTAACACCCCCAGCATTGGTTGATATATTGCCTCCTATTTGGCAGCTTCCTTCAGCACTTAAACTCAATGGAAAAAAAAGACCATTTTCAATAGCGTGATCTTGAATGTTAGTAAGAATACATCCTGTTTCAACTATCATCGATTGGTTATGTATATCTGTTGAAATAATTTTATTCATTTTTGAAGTATTTATTACAATTTCCAATCTTTTATTTTCAGAGTGAGGAATGTTTGCACCGCATAGACTTGTGTTTCCTCCTTGAGGGATTACCCCAATATTATTTGTATTGCATAGCTTAATAATAGAGGAAACTTCATCAGTTGAAATTGGAAGCATAACAATCGGTGTTTCTCCTTTTATATTTCCTCTCCAGTCTTCAAGAAAGGTTTTGATATTATCAGGATGAGTAATGCATCGGTCTGCATCTGTAATAGCCGTCATTTCAGCAATCAATTTTTCTAGATGCATAGTAATATCGTTTTTATGGATTTTTATATGTATTGAATGTTGACCACAGTGCAATAAAAAGAGCAGTAACCACTGGGCCAATAATAAATCCTGATAATCCAAATATCGTGATACCACCCAATGTTGACAAAAGAATTAAATAATCTGGTAGATTTGTTTTTTTTCCTACAAGGTATGGACGAAGAAGATTATCAATCAGACCAATGATAAATACACCTGATATTATTAAAATCATTCCTTTAATGATGGCTCCATTAAAGATAAGCATAAGAGCTATTGGAAGCCATATTATAGAGGCACCAATTCCAGGTACAACACTGAATAAGGCCATCATTGCACCCCATAGAATGGATCCTTCAATATCGAGGGATAGTAATATCAATCCACCAATAGTGCCTTGTACTATAGCAATCAATATAGTGCCTTTAACGGTAGCTTTAATAACGGTAGTGAATTTATTCATTAATGATCTTTCTTGATCATCATCCATAGGAAAAGACTTGATGCATGATTCAATTATCTGTTTTCCATCTCTAAGGAAGAAAAATAATAAGTAGAGCATAATAAAAAAAGAAAGAAAGAACTGAAGTAGATTTTGACCAGTACTCATTAGTAGAGCCACAATGAATTTTGTTGCCCCTACTCCAATATTATTTAGTTGTTCGATGAGTTGATTTGTATTTAATCCTATGGAATCAAGTCGAGCTAAGAGGTTTGGCAAAAATACATTAAACCAATTAACTAATTGCCCAAGGTTGTAATCACCGGACTCAATTTTATTCAATACAATTAAGGATTCTGAGCCTATGATTGTAAAAACAATAAATCCAGGGACTAAAACTAATATTACAATAACAATCATAGTTAAAAGAGAAGCCAGTGACGGGCTTGATTTTTTTTGTATTAGATAGTTTCTTAAAGGGTAGAATAGTATTGATAAAACAATAGCCCAAAGAATGGGTAAAAAGAAGTTCCATAAGATTGCAGTGAATAAAATTGTAATTAAGCTCAATACAAATATGAATGCATTTTGACTTTTCATTTGTGTTTTCTTCTCAAAAATCTTTAAATAAACATAATAGTTATAAATTAAGTTAAATAATACTCATTTTGAATAATATTGTAGACAACGTAATAAGGGAACTTGAGTTTCAAGCTGGAATTGTATTAGGCTCATTTGGTTTAAATGCAGATCTTAAATCAATTCAGAATTTACTCAGCAAGGAATCTATTGATAAAGAGTTAAAAGATGCATGCCATATAATATTTAGAACCCATTTTATCAGACAAGCTTTGATAAGAGATGATGCTGAAGACGCTTGCTATAACTTAATTATTCTTTGGGATCATTGTTCAACTGCTGAAGATTCAACCTACAACTCCATACTAATTGAATCGATAGATAAGCTTTTAAAAGTTACTAATAAAAAAACTCAAACAGTAAAGAATAGGCACTTAAGAGTGCTGGAGCTCAATAAAATGAATTGGTCTATCGATGCAATTTCAGCTGATACTGGTTATTCTAGGAGACAAATTTCTAGAGTAATTAATGGGCATACTAAAAATTAAACTTATGGTCGGGACGAGAGGATTTGAACCTCTGACCCCCTGACCCCCAGTCAGGTGCGCTACCAGGCTGCGCCACGCCCCGTATAAAATTAATCTAATATGTCTATTAAATTTTCTACTTCTGATCTGATAGCATCTAGTGTTGAAGATTGAGATTCCTCATGATTCTCATCATCACTGAGCTTTTGTTTAGCGCCTTTGATTGTGTAGCCATTGTTGTAAAGTAGATCTTTAATTTGCCTGATTAGGATGACATCATGTCTTTGATAATAGCGCCTATTACCCCTTCTTTTTAGCGGCTTTAATTGTGAAAACTCTTGTTCCCAATAACGTAAAACATGAGCTTCAACTTCACATAAGTCACTCGCTTCACTTATAGTAAAGTATCTTTTTGTCGGAATTGAAGGAAGTTGAGGATTAATCTGAGGCATTGGATAGTGTCTTTACTGCTTCTTTTAATTTCTGCCCAGATTTAAATGTTACAACTCTTCTTGCTGAGATCTCAACGTCTTCACCAGTTCTTGGATTTCTACCAGGTCTTGATGTTTTATTTCTTAATTGGAAATTTCCAAAGCCAGAGAGCTTTACTTCATGTCCTTCTTCTAGTAGCTTTTTAATGTTATCAAAAAGTGAGTCAACTAGTTCTTTAGCCTCTCTTTTATTCAAACCTATTTTATCGTTAAGATCTTCTACTATGTTTGCTTTGGTTAGTGTCATTTTCTTATTATTATTTCAAAACTAGATTCTATATGTCGGTTGATGTTTATCATGAATTCGTCAATCTCTACATCGGTAAGGGTGCGTGATTTTGCTTGAAAAATCAAGCCTAATGAAATACTTTTCTTTTTGGATTTAATGGTTTTACCATCATAAATATCAAATACTACTACATCAGAGAGCTCTTTAATATTGAGTGTATTTATCGCTCTAACAACAGTGTTAATTTCTATGTCTACAGGCATCAAAATCGATATGTCTCTACGAGAGGACGGAAAATATTTTTGTTCTTTGTATTTATGAGTAATTCTATTACTCAAAATAGAGTAATCAATCTCAAAAACTACAACGTCACTCCTGAGATTTAAATCAAAAAGAATTTCAGGGCTGAGACAACCTATGCATCCTATGATTTTATTTTTATAAAGTATCTTTCCAGACTTACCAGGGTGAAGCATTTTATGATTGGTTTTTTTATAACTTATGTCTTCAAAAATCCCCAATGATTCAAACAGAATTTCCAAATGACCTTTCATGTCATAATAATCAACCAATTCAGATGAATAACCCCACTGCTCTTTATGTCTTGAACCGTATATTAAGCCGGATATTTTTTCATCTTCATTAATTTTATTTTTGGTTCCAGTAAATATTTTACCCACTTCAAATAATCTTATATCCTTGTGTTGCCTTTTTAGATTATGCATAAGGTTATTGATTAAGCCTGGCAGGAGTGAATTTCTCATTACCGACATTTCTATGGAGAGAGGATTTTGTAAATCCATAGATTGACCTACTTTATTTTGATTAAGGTCATTCATTATAGGGCTTACAAAACTGTAATTAATGACTTCTGAATATCCTATTTCAGTGAGGATATTGTAAAGGTTGTTTTTATTTATTAGTCGACTTGACTCATTTTTAAATTCAATAGGCTCATCTTCTATGGACTCTTTAATGTTGTTATAACCATAGATTCTTGCGATTTCTTCTATCAGATCGCATTCGTCATTGATATCAAATCTATAGGGAGGTGCCTTTACATTCCAACCTTGATAGCCAAACTCATTTTCTTCAATGTCCATTCTTAAGTTTTTCAATATTGCTAATATTTCTATGTTTGGAATTGTGATACCTAATGTTTTTTTTATCTTATTTTTTCTCAAATTGATTGTTTTATTTTTAGGTGTATGTTTCTCAGATATTTTTGAGGTAATTGGACCATTTTCTCCACCAGCAATCTTATTAAGCAATATTGTAAACATATCAATTGCTTCGATTTGAATCGTTGGATCTACCCCTCTTTCAAATCTTAAGCTGGCTTCACTATGAAGGTTTAACATCCTAGGACAACCCATAATTGTCTTAGGATTAAAATAAGCAGATTCTATAACTATGCATTTTGTTTGGTCTGTTATAGAAGAATCGATACCACCCATAATACCTGCAATGCCAAGTGGCTTCTCTTGATCAGTTATGATCAGGTAGCTTTCATTGAGTGTTTTAGAGCTTCCATCCAGTAGCTCAATAGTTTCTTTGTTCTTGGCTTTTCTTACAACAATAGGAGAATTGATACAATCTAAATCATAGGCATGCAATGGTTGCCCGGTTGTAATCATTACATAATTGGTAATATCAACAATAATGTTGATTGATTTATAACCTGATTCTTTTAATTTTTGTTTTATGGCTTGGGGTGTTTTAGCATCAGAATTAATGTTATTGATAATTCTTGTAGCAAATACAGGACAGTCTTTTGGGGAAGATATATTAATTTTTACACTGTGGTCATGATGCACTTCAGCAGATTGACTTTCATTTTTAGACTGTTTGATGAGACCCATAGCTAATAATTCATTTGTTATGCCTCTAACACTAAAGCAATCAGCTCTATTAGGGGTGATATCAAATTTAATTATTTCATTGCTTTTTTGATTGATTGTTTCACACTCAACCCCTGACATTGTCAATTGTTCCACAAGCTCACTACTTGTAAATTTAGATTTACAATGCTCATTAATCCAATTGATTGATAATTTCATAATTTATTTAAATTGATTGAGAAAATGCAAATCATTTTCATAAAAAAGTCGGATGTCTTTAATTTCATGTCTCAGCATAGCCAATCTCTCGACACCCATACCAAATGCATAACCTGTGTATACTTCTGGATCTATTTTTAAGTTTTCTAAAACCTTTGGGTGGACCATTCCACAACCAAGGATTTCAAGCCAACTTCCATCCTTAGAGAGGATATCAACTTCTGCAGAAGGCTCTGTAAAAGGGAAATAAGAAGGCCTAAATCTCAATTCCATATCTCTTTTATAGAACGTATTAATGAATTGATGAAGCATGCCCTTTAAATGGGTAAAGTTGATATCTTTATCAATAACAAGCCCTTCAATTTGATGAAACATTGGCGTGTGAGTTATATCAGAATCTCTTCTGTAGACTTTACCTGGAGCAATAACCTTTATCGGGACGCCATGAGTTTCCATGCTTCTAATTTGTATTGGGGATGTATGAGTTCTTAATAGGTAGTTTGCATTAAAATAAAACGTATCATGCATCGCTCTTGCAGGATGATTTTCTGGAATATTTAAAGCAGTGAAATTATGATACTCATCTTCAATCTCAGGACCGTCTTCAACTCTAAAGCCAGAATTATGAAAGATACTCTCTATCTCATAAAGAATAGAGGATATTGGGTGTATATTGCCTCTATTATTTTTACGACCACTTAAAGTAACATCAATTGAAGACGATTCAATTTTTTCTTGAATGCTTGCATCAGCAAGCACTATTTTCCTGGCATCGATTAGTGATTGAACTTTTTCTTTTAGGATATTAATTTTTTGGCCTGCTTTAGGTCTCTCAGAAGGAGTAAGTTTACCTAATGCCTTTAATTGTTTGGTTATTGCACCTTTTTTACCAAGGTACTTTACACGCAACAGTTCTAGTTCTTTTAGATTAGAACACTCTGATATTTCTTGAATTGATTTTGAAGAAAGGTCTGACAAACTGTCTGACATTTTATGAATTCTCTAATGCTGATTTAGCTTTCTCTGAAAGTACTTTGAACGCATCAAGATCATTGACTGCAAGATCTGCTAGGATTTTTCTATCAATCTCTATATTGGCAGACTTTAAGCCATTCATGAATCTACTATAAGAAAGATCATGTATTCTTGCAGCTGCATTAATTCTTACAATCCACAATGAACGGAATGTTCCTTTTTTCTTTTTTCTATCTCTATAAGCGTACTGACCTGCTTTAATTGCAGCTTGTTTTGCAACTTTAAATAATCTGCTTCTAGCTCCATATTGGCCTTTAGTCTTTTTTAAGACTTTCTTATGCTTTGCCTTAGATGTGACGCCTCTTTTTACTCTTGCCATTTTATTTCCTAGTTAATTTAACTGTAAGGTAGAAGTTTCTTAATGCTCTTAACATCTCCATCAGAAATAATGGTAGAAGCTCTTAAGTGTCGTTTTCTCTTACTGCTTTTTTTAGTTAAAATATGATTCTTATTAGCTGAACTTCTTTTAAACTTTCCACTGCTGGTTTTTTTAAACCTCTTAGCAGCACCTCGATTTGTTTTTAATTTTGGCATAATTTAACCTTTATTATTTTGGAGCCACAACCATTATTAGTTGTCTTCCTTCAAATTCAGCTTCCTGTTCAACAGTTGCAATTTCTTCTATATCAGTCAGTACTCTTTTAAGAAGATCTTGTCCTAATTCTACATGTCTCATCTCTCTTCCTCTATACCTCAGTGAAATTTTAACCTTATTACCTTGTTCTAAAAAATTGGTTATTTTATCAACTTTTACTTTGTAGTCACCTACTTCAATCAATGGTCTAAATTTAATTTCTTTAACTTGTATTGTTTTTTGTTTCTTTTTAGATCCCTGCGTTTTCTTTTTTTGTTCAAATAAGAACTTACCATAGTCTAAGAATCTGCAAACAGGTGGTTCTGTATTTGGTGAAACTTCTACAACATCCATTCCTTTTGTTTTCGCTAACTCTATTGCGTCCTCTATAGCAAATATACCTAATTGAGTTCCATCTTCATCTATTAGTCTTATTTCTGAAGACTTAATTTGTTCATTTTTTCTTATCTTTTTTCTAGCAGCGATATCTATCCCCTTACATTGATATTTCTTTTCTTAAAATTTCTAATAATTCATCTAAACTCATTTTACCAAGATCTTTACCATTTTGGCTTCTCACACTTAAAATATTATCCTCTACTTCTTTGTCACCAATGATTATAAGGTAAGGAACCTTTTTTAATGTGTGATCGCGAATTTTAGAGCCTATTTTTTCGTTTCTCAAGTCTAATTCAACTCTAAAGCCTTCTTTTTTTAATCTATCGTGAACTAATTCACCGTAATCTGCTTGAGAATCGCCAATTGAAAGGATACTGACTTGGTTGGGCGCCAACCATAATGGAAATTTTCCTTCAAAATGTTCTATTAAAATACCAAAAAATCTTTCTATTGATCCTAATAGCGCTCGATGAATCATAATTGGATGGTGTTTCTGACCATCGCTTCCTATGTAATTCATATAAAATCGTTCATGTAGATTGAAGTCTAGCTGTATTGTTGAGCATTGCCATAAGCGTCCAATAGCATCTTTAATTTTAATGTCTATTTTAGGTCCATAAAAGGCACCACCACCATCATCAAGCTTATAGTCTAGATTTTTACCTTTTAATGCATTCTCCAGTGCCGAAGTTGCTTTTTCCCAAATTGAATTACTTCCAACAGACTTCTCGGGTCTGGTTGCCAGATGTATCTCATATTCTTTAAAGGTGAATGCATTAAGCATGTCTATAGTTAAATTAAGAATACTGGTGATTTCATTCTCAATCTGATCTTCCATGCAAAATACATGTGCATCATCTTGTGTAAAGCCTCTAACTCTCATAAGACCATGCAATGCTCCTGTCATTTCGTGTCGGTAGACGGTTCCTAATTCAGCATATCTAATTGGCAGTTCTCTATAGGATTTCAGTGAATTTTTGTAGATTAAGATATGAAATGGACAATTCATTGGTTTCAGTTGATAGAACTGATTTTCATCTTCAATTGCCTTGAACATAGATTCTTCATAAAAATCAGCATGACCTGAAGTTTTCCATAAACTGTCTAATGCTATATGTGGCGAATAAAGTAATTCATAATCAGCATCTCTATGTTTAGTTTTCCAAAAGTCTTCAATGATGTTTCTAATTCTTGATCCGTTAGGATGCCAAAATACTAGACCTCCCCCAGCTTCTTCTTGGATACTAAACAGATCTAGTTCTTTACCAATTTTTCTATGGTCTCTTTTCTCAGCTTCGATTAAATGATCTAGATACTTATCTAATTCTTTCTGATTTCTCCATGCGGTGCCATAGACTCTAGTTAACATCTCATTTTGAGAATCACCTTTCCAGTAGGCTCCAGACACTTTCGTTAACTTAAAAGGCCCTATAAAACTTAAATCTGGTAAATGAGGTCCTATGCATAGATCTATAAAATTACTATCTTGATTTGTGTATATCTGAAAATCTTCATCTTGTTCGCTGTCCTCAATAATTTTTATTTTATAGTGTTCATCAAGATGCTTAAAAACATTAATAGCTTCTGTTTTGTTATGTAAAGATTTATTGATTTTAGATTTTTTCTGAATGATCAACTGCATTTCTTTTTCTATAGAAATTAGGTCTTCAGTTGAAATAGGCTGTTCAGAAAGGACATCGTAGTAGAATCCATTATCAATTGTTGGTCCTATGGCAAGTTTGCATTTTGGGTAAAGTTTTTTTATAGCAGATGCAAGTACTTGGGCAGTTAAAGTGTGACGCATAATTTCAAGGCCTTCATCGGAATCTATGGTAATAATTGAAGCAATGTTATTATTTTTTAAAGTGTCACCTAAATCTTTTTGCACGCCATCAATAGTGATAGCTATTGCATTTTTAGCTAAACCAGGTCCAATCATTTCAGCTAAATCATAGCCATTAGAATCTTCTGGAAGTTCTTTTTTTGATTCATCGGGTAAAGTTATAGAGATCATTATTATCAAGTGTTTATAATTTGTTCAAGTTGATTTCTATCTGTTTTTCTCTTTTCTTGCCATTTAGATCGATGATTTGCAGGTTCAATTTCTACAGCAGTAACTTTATATTCAGGGCAATTAGTAGCCCAGTCACTGTTTTCTGTTGTCACAACATTAGCACCAGTTTCTGGGTTATGAAAAGTAGTATACACAACTCCTGCCGGTATTTTTTCAGTAACAATTGCTTTTAATGTCGTTTCTCCTTTTCTACTTCTAAGTAGAACCAGTGAATTACTATCGATTCCTCTGGCAGAAGCATCTGCTGGATGTATTTCCAAAACGTCTTCATTTGCCCATAGGTTATTATGTGTTCTCCTAGTTTGAGTTCCTACATTGTATTGAACAAGATTCCTACCAGTGGTAAGTAATAATGGAAATTTACGATTTGCAACTTCAGTGGTTGGTAAATAATCAGTGATCATAAATTGTCCCTTTCCTCGAACAAACTCATCGACATGCATTATTGGAGTTCCTAAAGGAGCTGATTCATTGCAAGGCCATTGGATACTGCCTAATTCATCCAATTTTTTGAAAGACACACCAGTAAAGTTAGGTGTTAGTTCAGCAATTTCTTCTAGAATTTCTTCCGATGACTTAAAGTCCATTTCATAACCCATGGCTCTGGCTAATTCTTGTGTGATTTCCCATTCATGCTTACCTGTAAGCGGCTTCATTACAGGCCTGACTCTATTAATTCTTCTCTCAGCATTAGTGAACGTTCCGTCTTTTTCTAAAAATGAGGTCGCTGGAAAGAAGACATGAGCAAAGTTTGCTGTTTCTGTTAAAAAAAGATCTTGAATGACAACGCATTCCATAGATTGAAAAGCTGCTTCTATATGTTGAGTATTCGGCTCAGATTGAACAAAATCTTCACCTTGTACGTAAATGCCTTTAAATTTACCACCAACAGCAGCATCAAACATATTGACGGATCTTAGACCTGGTTCTTTTTGTATTTTAACATTCCATTTCTTTTCAAAGACAGATCGTGCAATGTCATCTTCGATGGGACGATAACCTGGGAGTTCATGAGGGAAGGAACCCATGTCGCATGAACCTTGTACATTATTTTGACCTCTTAGTGGATTCACTCCAGCACCAATAAAGCCTACATTGCCAGTGGCCATAGCAAGATTAGCCATTCCCATTACCATTGTAGAGCCTTGTGAATGTTCTGTAACTCCCAATCCATAATAGATTGCACTTTTATCACCTAAAGCGTAGAGACGTGCCGCTTTTCTTATAATATCTGCTTTAACACCTGTTGGTTTTTCTGCAGCTTCAGGAGAATTCGAATTGTCTTTTATGAACTCAACCCAATCATTGAATGCTGCTTCTTCGCATCTATTTTTAATGTAGTCATGGTCAATTAAGTTTTCAACAACAGCCACATGAGAAAATGCATTTATCAATGGAACATTGGAGCCGGGTAAAATTGGTAGATGGAAGTCTGCTTTTATATGAGGCGATTCTACAATATCTGTTTTTCTTGGATCAATTACTATTAACTTTGCACCTTGCCTTATTCTTTTTTTCATTTGGGATGCAAAAACAGGATGTCCTACTGTAGGGTTAGCACCAATAATCACAATGACATCAGCACTCTGAACACTATCAAAGTGTTGTGTACCAGCTGATGTTCCAAATGTTTGTTTAAGACCGTAACCAGTTGGTGAATGACAAACTCTGGCACAAGTATCAACATTGTTGTTTCCAAATGCCGTTCTTATAAGTTTTTGAACAATGTAGGCTTCTTCATTGGTAGTTCTAGCAGAAGTGATTCCACCGATAGAATCAATACCATATTGGCTTTGGACATCTTTAAAACGTTTTGCTGTGAATTCAATAGCTTCTTCCCATTCTACTTCTTTCCATTCGTCCGTTATTTTATCTCGAATCATTGGTTTCATAATTCTATCTTGATGTTTCGCATAGCCCCATGCAAACCTTCCTTTGATGCAGCTGTGCCCTTTGTTAGCTTTGCCATCTTTGTAGGGAACCATTCTGACAACATCGTTATTTTTTACTTCAGCTTTAAATGAACAACCCACTCCACAATATGCACATGTAGTTAAGACAGTTTCATTGGGCATTCCTTTTTCCACCACCGATTTTTCTATTAAGCTTCCTGTTGGACAAGCCTGAACACAGGCTCCACATGAAACGCATTCGGAATCAAAGAAGTTTTCTGCAATACCGGGTTTAATTTTTGACTCAAAGCCTCTTGATTCTAAAGATAGTGCAAAAGTACCTTGAACCTCATTGCAAGCCCTAACACAACGAGAGCAAACAATGCATTTTTCAGTGTCAAAGTTGAAATAAGGATTTGAAGAATCTACATCCGCTCCTAAGTGATTACAACCATCATCAAAAGTATATTTAGAAGGCAATAAATGATTGTTCTTCAGTAAGTCATGGTTATCTGCTTGATTTTGAAGATCACAATCACCATCTGATGAACATGTATTGCAATCAAGTGGATGATCTGAAATGTACATTTCCAATAAATCTTTTCTTAAAGATTCTAAATGATTATTCTTCGTTGTAACTTTCATTCCATTATTCAATGGCGAAGTGCAAGAGGACGGATAGCCAAAACCTTTTCTACCCTCAAAATCTACAATGCAAAGTCTACAGGAGCCAAAAGCATCGAGATTATCTGAAGCACATAAACTTGGTATATCGATACCGAACATTGAGGCAGCCCTCATAATAGATGTCCCTTCAGGAACGGATATTTCAATGCCATCAATATAGCCTGTTACAGTATTATCTGAAGTTACTTTAGGCGTGCCATAATTTTTTTCTTTTAATAAAGTCATTTTTCAATCAATTCGTTAGGAAAGAATTTAATTATAGAACGAATTGGGTTTGGCGTCATGCCTCCCATTGCACATAAAGATGTTGACTCAAGGGTTTCACATAAGTCATGTAATAGAATTGCGTCTTCTTTTGATGTTTTATGTTTCTGCAATCGTTCAATAATCTCGACCCCTCTAACTGAGCCAATTCTACAAGGTGTGCATTTGCCGCATGATTCTTTGACACAAAATTCCATAGCAAATTTTGCTTGTTCTGCCATATTTACAGAATTATCAAATACGATAATACCCCCATGACCTACGGATCCTTTTAGTTCTTGAAGCGATTCAATGGTTAAGGAAGTATTCAGCATACTGGATGATAGGTATATTCCCAAGGGACCACCAATTTGTATTGCATGTATTGGATCACCAGACTGTGTTCCAGAACCAAAATCTTCAACAATCTCATTGAGTGTTATATCAAATTTAGTTTCAATAAGACCGCCGTTCTTAATGTTACCACTCAATTGAAAGGGCATGGTTCCTACCGATTTATTCGAGCCAATTTTTGAAAAATTTGATTGGTCTTTCAGTAAAAGTGGAGGGATCGTAGCTAGAGTCACTACATTGTTTATCAATGTTGGTTTTTTAAATAGACCCGTGATAGCTGGTAAAGGTGGTTTTGATCGAACTAAACCTCTGCGTCCTTCGATGCTTTCCATCATGGCGGTTTCCTCACCGCAAACATAAGAACCTGCTCCAATTCTCAATTCAATTTCAAAATTAAAATCTGAGCCTTGAATATTATTACCAAGGTAATGATTATCGGAGGCTATGTTTATAGCTTTTAGTAGATAATCTTTTGCCAAAGGGTATTCAGATCTTAGGTATATGTAGCCTTTTGAAGCGCCTACAGCATAGGCTGCTATTGTCATACCCTCAATTAATGCAAAAGGATCCGACTCCATTATCAATCGATCTGAGAAAGTTCCACCGTCTCCTTCATCAGCGTTACAAGCCAAATATTTCAGTGAACTATCCTGATCAAAAACAGTTTGCATTTTAATTCCAGTTGGAAAAGCAGCTCCTCCACGTCCGGTAAGCCCTGATTCTTTAATTAGATTAATTGTTTCTTGAGGACCTATTTCAAACGCTGTTGATAAAGACTGATATCCATTGGTATTTTTGTAATATTCAATATTCAGAGGATCTTCATTTCCTATTCTGGAAAAAACTATCCTATTTTGTTTTTTTATAAAATCAATATCATTGATATCAAAAGGGTTTCTTGATTCAAAATCTAGGAAAAATTCTTCAATAGTATTTAGATGCGATAAATCGATATTTCTATAGCTGACACCTTGTCTTATTCCATCTTTTTCAATCTCAATAAAAGGCTCAAGCCAAAATGCTCCCCAAGATCCATTTCTGATGATTTTTATACCCTCATCATTATTTATTTTTTTTATAATTTGATGTAATAAGTTTGCTCCAACAGAGTTTGCGGAAGTTTCATTTGGAATGAATATTTTAGTAACTTCAGTCATTATTCTTCAGCATTAATAACTTTTAACTGATTGACCACTTTTTCAGTTGTTGCTTCGCCTATGACCATATCATTAATCATCACTGATGGGCCTATTGCACAGTTACCCAAGCAAAAGACTTCTTTTAATGTGATGTTTAAGTCGTTACTTGTTTCGTTTATATTCAAACCAAAATGAGACGTAAGATTATGCAGTAATTCTTTACAATTTTGACTTTGACAAGCTTCTGCTTGGCAGATTTTGATGATATTTTTCCCAATGGCTTTGAGTCTAAAATCATCATAGAAAGTTATCACATCAATGACTTCAGCTTGAGAGCAATTAAAAGCAATGGCTAGTTCCCTAATATTATCTTTACTGATAAAACCCAAATGATCCTGTACGGCATGTAAGGCAGGCATAAGACCACCTTTTTTATCGAGAAAGGGATTGATAATATTTATTAAATGTTTTGCCATAGTTTTTTTGATTAACTAGTAATCGTTTTTCCACTCTTCAAATCCACCGTCAACACTGTAAGCAGTCTCAAAACCTTTTGATGATAAATAGTGAGCAGCATTTTGACTGGAGTTTCCATGATAACAATATACTACTGTTATCTTTTTTTTGTCCGCTGACTTAATAAAGTCTTGCATATTTTTATTATTCAAATTGATTGCATTATCAATATGCCCAGCATTGAAACTGTCTTGATCCCTAATATCAATAATATAGAGATCTTCTAAAAGTAATTCATTTGCTTTGTTTATTGATATTCTCTTAAAGTTATTCATATAAAGTAATGAAAATTATAAAATGAAATTCATTATAATTACTGAAAGCATTAATAACATTACTTATTGAGTAAAATTATGGATTTTGATGTCATTATTATTGGTTCGGGGCCTGTTGGGTTAAGCTTTGCTAGATCACTTTCTGATACTGATCTTAGAATTTGTGTTCTTGAACAGAGCAATGTGTTGTCATTGTCAAAACCTAAATATGATGGAAGAGAAGTCGCTCTCACACATCTTTCTAAGAAAATAATGTCCGAGTTGGAGATATGGAATCGAATTGATCCTCAATCTATATCCTATATAAAAGAAGCAAAAGTACTTAATGGTTTATCTCCCTACTCACTTCACTTCAATCATCAGGAAACCACTGAGGATGCCTTGGGTCATCTCATTCCTAATCATGAGATTAAATCAGCCGTTTATGAGTCAATTATGGATATCGAAAATATTACCTTGTTCACAGAAACTAAGGTGGAACAATTCAATATCAATGATGAAGGCGTAACTGTGAAACTCGACAATGGCGATGCTCTAACCGCTGATTTGTTAATTGCTGCAGATGGAAGATTATCCAATGCCAGAAGAGCAATGGGAATTCCTTCGGAGGTAAAGGATTTTGGTAAAACAGTTATAGTTTGCAAGATGGAACATGAACTTGGCCATAATAATACTGCCTATGAATGCTTTCATTACGGAAGAACATTGGCTGTATTACCTATGGTTGGTCAGTGTTCGTCTATTGTCATTACAATATCATCCAATAAAGCAAAACAAGTCCTTGATATGAATGAAGGAGATTTTAATGAAGATATTCAAACTCGTTTCAGATATAAACTTGGTGAGATGAAAATAATTGGAAAAAAATATTCCTATCCATTGTTTGCTTCTCATGCAGACTATTTCCATTCTGAACGTTTCGCTCTCATTGGTGATGTTGCAGTTGGGATGCATCCAGTGACAGCTCATGGTTTTAATCTAGGTCTGAGAGGAGCCTATAATCTTTCTAAGATTATTAAAAAAGCACAATTAAGCAATCAAAAATATTATTCTGCAGACACTTTAGTTGAATACAATAGGAAACATCAAATGGTAACAAGACCGCTTTACTATGGCACTAATTTGATTGTTGATTTATACAATAGTGACAGGATCACTGCAAAAATATTAAGGCGTTTGGCATTGAGATTTGGTAATAATTTTTGGCCAGTAAAGAAACTGATTATGAATCAATTAACTGAAAAGCATTAGCTAGCAAATGAAAACAGAAGTTCCTATTCAAATTAATCAAATTGTAAGAAGGATAACAGCTTCAAATTCAAGCTTATTCACTGGTCCTGGCACCAATACATATCTTATAGGCAATGACGATGTTTCTATTATTGATCCAGGTCCACAACTCAATGAGCACACAAAGGTTATTCGAGAATCATCCACACACATAAAAAGGATACTGTTGACTCATACTCACCCTGATCATTCCCCTGGAGCAAACCTACTCCAGGAACATTTGGATATACCAATATTTGGACTTGCAACTGACTCATCAATAAAAAAAGATTCAATCGTTAATTTTGAATCCTATCTATTGGATGGTGATTTAATTAGGACGAATGAATACACAATTGAAGTTATAGAGACTCCTGGCCATGCTTCCAATCACCTTTGTTTTTTATTGAGAGATGAAAGAATGTTGTTCACAGGAGATCATATTATGGAGGGATCCACAGTTGTGATCGCACCACCCGATGGAAATATGTCCGATTATCTCTCATCACTGAAAAAAATAAAGAATTACAATGTAGGTCAAATTGCACCAGGGCATGGAGAAATCATTGACAATCCCTTCGAAACAATTGATTGGACGATTGAGCATAGATTGAGGAGGGAAGAAAAAGTCATTAAATCGATAAAAAAACTAGGTTCTTGCAACATTCAAAAGCTATTAAAAGAAGTGTATTCAGATGTTGATCCGATTCTTCATCCCATTGCAGAGTTTTCTTTAATTGCACATCTGGATAGGCTTGAGGAACTTGGCGATATCACTACTGATGATCATAAAATCTCTTTGAAGAAGTAGTTATCTTTTTGATCAATTGATTTATTAGTATTGAATCGATAGGCTTAGTCAATGGATAGCTCAATTTATATTACTTATGCAGTGCCAGTCTTCTTTTTAATGATCGGTATGGAACTAGCCTTTGGCCTTGCTGCAGGTAAGAATAACTACAGACTCAATGATTCAATAGCTGCTATATCATTAGGCTTAATCAGTCGTTTGCCACCACTACTCAATATTGGTCTTCAAGGAATTGTTTGGACTTATGTGGCTAAAAATCTTAATTTACAATTACTTTCCACAGAAAGTTGGATCACTTGGATCGTTGCTTTTATTCTTTATGATGGTTGTTATTACTGGATGCATCGAATGAGTCATGAGGTTAAGTTCTTATGGGCTTCGCACGTCGTTCATCATCAAGGAGAAGAATTTAATTTGAGCACAGCTTTAAGACAAACAAGCACTGGCTGGCTTTGGAAATTCATATTTTATATCCCTCTATTTATGATTGGTGTTCCTGGAGAGGTTTTTTTTACGGTTGCAGCAATCAATTTGTTGTATCAGTTTTGGGTTCACACTGAACATATAAAAACTTTAGGATTTCTAGAAAAAATTTTTATAACACCCTCGAATCATCGTGTGCATCATGCACAGAATGCGGAATACATAGATGCTAATTATGGTGGGGTATTTATACTATGGGATCGAATATTTGGTACTTATATTGCTGAAAGAACCAATCTAAAAACAATTTATGGAACCGTTAAACCTCTAAGAAGTTGGAATCCAATTTGGTCAAACTTTGAAATATATTTTCAAATGATTCGAGACAGTTATTACACAAAAAATCTTGGCGATAAAATAAAAGTATGGTTCTCAGATACTCGCTGGAGACCTGAAGATGTCACACAAAGATTCCCAACTAAAACTAATGATTTATCTGAGTTTGAAAAATACGATCCTGAAGTTAGTAAAACCACAAAGATCTTTACAACAACCCAGTTTGTAATCAACAGCATCATTTCGACTGTTATCATATTCACCATTGAAGACCAAACCTACAGTCAAACTGCTTTATTGGCAGCCACATTAATTGCTTCGACAACCTTGGTTAATTTAGTTCTCGAGAATGCAAAAAAAAGTTATGAAATAGAATTAGTATTCACTGTTGTTGTATTAGCGATGATATTCTTTGAAGCACTTAATCCAAGTCTTTTAGCCACTCAAATCTTTTTTTACCAATCTGTGTTTAACATTCTATATATAGCTATTTATATGCCGCTCAATAAACGTTTCCTAACTGCAAGTTAGTTTATTTTATGTCATTAGAAATCGTCTTTCGCATTATCAGTATTTTGATACCTGTTGTTTTTGCAATCACAGTCCATGAAGTAGCTCATGGTGCAGTTGCAAGAATGTTGGGAGATCATACAGCAGAACGACAAGGACGATTGACTCTTAATCCTATAGCCCATATTGATCCAATTGGAACCTTGTTACTGCCTGGTCTATTGCTTTATATTGGAGGTTTAGTATTTGGGTGGGCAAAGCCAGTTCCAATTAATGCCTACAATTTGAAAAATCCAAAAAAAGATATGCTCTATGTGGCAATCGCTGGACCGATTGCTAATCTCTTAATGGCATTGTTGTGGGCATTAATATTATTCATACTAGAAACCTTGGAAATAGAGATTACTTCAGTGCTCGTCTATACATTTCTGATGACAATGACACAAACAGGAATTTTTATTAATTTAGTGCTTATGTTTTTCAATTTACTACCTATTCCTCCCCTGGATGGTGGCAGAGTCTTGAGAAGTTTAGTGAATGATAAACTCAGTCGGAAAATAGATTTGATAGAGCCATACGGAATATTCATTGTTTTAGGTTTACTATTAATGGGATTATTAGAGCCTATGTTTAATCTTATTCAAACCATTAGTATGTTCTTGATTTAGTTTTATATGAATGCATTTAAATTTATACCAATAGTGTTATTTCTGATTTTCTTTAATAATGAATTTAGTTTTTCTCAAGTAGAAAAACTCAATCATTCATTAAAAGAGCTTGAATACATTGAAAAAACAACTTACAGCTCAGAGAGTGTTAATACTCGGATTCGATTTGTTGTGATTCATTACACTTCAACAAACTGGGAACAATCTCTTAAAATATTAACAAAAGCTGATTACGAAGTGAGTTCGCATTATTTAATTCCTGAATCGTTTGATGAAACGTACAAAGAAAAAAATTTATATGTCTATAAGATTGTAGATGAAAATGATAGAGCATGGCATGCCGGTGAAAGCAGTTGGCAAGGTAGAAATCACATCAATGACCAATCAATAGGCATAGAGTTGGTTAATAATTCAGAGTGTTATTACCAACCGGATAATAAAGAGCTCAATTACAAAGAAAATTATTTATGTAGTTTTTATGACTACGATCCAAAACAAATACAGCTGTTAATCAAAACCATTAAACCAATGCTTAAAAGACATGATGAGATTAAACCAACTCATATAATTGGTCATTCAGACATAGCACCCAATCGAAAGTACGATCCAGGCCCACGTTTTCCATGGTTTACACTGTATCAAAATGGTATAGGAGCTTGGTATGACAATGAAATTGTTGACAAGTACTGGCAAGAATTTACCACTATTAAGATGCCAACTATTCTTGATATTCAATGCGCTTTAAAAAGCTATGGTTACAAAATCAATCTAACAGGCATCGAGGATAAGCAGACCAATGCTGTTGTTAGGTCTTTTCATTATCATTTTAGACCATGGGATACCAAAGGAGATATTGATGTCGGCACAGCATCAACACTCTGGGCTTTGTTAGAGAAATACATGCCTAATGTTATTGATGCCAATTCAAAAATTACTTGTGTAAAAGAGTAATCTAGAATCAATGAAGATTGACATTATACTTGATCCAACGCATACAACAGATGAGGTTCTATATTTAGGAAATACTGCTGAAGAACTTGGTTTCAATGCAGTCATGATGGCAAATTATCCATCAGCAATTGATCCATTTATAAGCTTTTCAATCCTAGCTAAGAGCACCCATAAAATTAAACTAGGACCGGTGGCAATAAGCCCTTTTGAAACACATCCATTGAAACTCTCTAATTTATTATATGGTTTAAATCAACTGTCAAAAGGACGGGCAAAGATCATTTTAGGTGGTGGAGGTGGAAGCCTTATATCCATGGGCCTAAAGTCTAATCGTCGAACAATGCACCCCAATATGATTCAAGGCGTCAAAGAATGTGTTCAATTTTTGAAACACTTATCTCCTGAAAAGGAAATTATCTTCAATGAAAAGATCTTTCAAATTAATGGACCTAGCCCACAATGGATTGACCAATCTAGACCTGAAATATATGTTGGAGCAAGCAAGCCTAAAATGTTGACAATGGCAGCCAGTGAAGCAGACGGTTTGATGATGAGTGATGTAACTCTTGCACGAATTGATGAATGCATGACAGTCATTGATGAATCCTTAAAAGCATCAAATCGTAAAAGAGAGACACTTGCTATTAGTAATCTTTTCTCTTGGCATGTTAAACGAGATCGTAAAGAGGCAGTTTCTGAAGCAAGAAAAAAACTTTTTGTCCGGGGAATGCTAGATCATTGGTATATCTCAACTTTCATGGATCAAAAAGAGTGTCAGATTGTCGAAGATAACCTTCCTGCATTTGCTTATGCGTATGCAAATAATACCGATCACATTGAGGGCGTTGAAGATGCTATCATTGATAAACTTATAAATAATCTTACCTTTACTGGAACTTATGATGATGTTGATAAATTCACAAATGAAATGATTCATTTTAAGCAGTCAGGTTTAGATGAGTTAGCCATTCGTCTCTATGATAATCCAGAGGAGTCAATGAAACTTATAGCATCTAGAGTCATACCGTATCTATAAACAACATATACAGTTAAAATATCAGAAGGGCTAAAAGGTGGTTTTAATTGATTAGAATATTAATTTTTAGCAACCGGCTCTC
>JAQWQE010000080.1 GCA_029244925.1 Gammaproteobacteria bacterium
TCTTTAGCATATTCTTCTAAGCTTTCAGTATTTGATTGGTCAACTACAAAAGTCTGAATGCGTCTGTATTTATTAAATAAAGGTTTACTTGATATATCAATTCCATAAATCTGTGAAAATGGGCAGTAGTTATTCCATAAAAGCAAAGAACCGCCTAAAAAATTCTCTTCTTGATGCCCGCCTATCCCTATTTCCAAAATTTTAAGCTTCTTAAATCTCTTTCTTCTAAAAAAATTTACATAGAAGTCATCATAATTATGTATACATTTATCTGTTTGAAACTTTTTATTTAAGTATGAAAAATAATTATCTCCTATCTTATAACTTATAAATGTTCTTAAAAAAAATTTAAATTTAGTGAAGTAATAAGCACCTATTAAGTTTCTTATTTTTTTTTTATACAAACATAACCCCTATAGATAAAACCAGATTACATGTAAATATAATTAATTCTGAGGTAATTTGAAACTATTTTTCTGTATAAAAGTAGTTTATATGAGACCAGTAATAACTTTAGATATGTAAAAGATATACATAACAATAGGGTCTATAGCAGGGGAAACAACAATTATATTATGAGGTTACTGCTCTAGCAAACTGAGTTATAACAGAGCCTTGAATAGCTTGTGGTTAGCTATCACCCATAAAGCTTTTAAGCTTCTCACTTCTTGAGGGATGTCTCAATTTCCTTAAAGCCTTAGCTTCAATTTGACGAATTCTCTCTCGAGTGACATCAAATTGTTTACCAACTTCTTCCAGCGTATGATCTGTATTCATATGAATGCCAAATCTCATTCTTAGAACTTTTGCCTCTCTTGGGGTTAGACTTTCAAGAATACTGATAGTGCTCTCTTTGAGACCTGTCTTATTTGCAGCACCATCGGGTTGATCGATTGTGGTGTCTTCAATAAAGTCACCTAGATAAGAATCATCATCATCACCTATAGGTGTTTCCATAGAAATTGGTTCTCTTGAGATCTTAAGGACTTTTCTGATTCTAGATATAGGCATTTCCATTGCTTCTGATAGCTCTTCAACGCTTGGTTCTCTGCCTTTCTTTTGGATCATTTGCCTAGAGATTCTATTAAGCTTATTGATTGTTTCAATCATATGCACTGGAATCCTAATGGTTCTAGCTTGATCGGCTATAGATCTTGTTATTGCTTGCCTGATCCACCAGGTTGCATAAGTTGAGAATTTATAGCCTCTTCTATATTCAAATTTATCCACTGCTTTCATTAATCCAATATTTCCTTCTTGGATTAGATCTAGGAACTGCAAACCTCTATTGGTATATTTTTTTGCTATAGATATTACTAACCTTAAGTTAGCTTCAACCATTTCTTTTTTAGCACGATCAGCTTGTATTCGTCCCATATTGAGCTTTCTATTAATGCCTTTAATTTCTTGAATACTTAAATATGAGGATCTTTCTAGTCGTGCCAATCTTTTTTGATTAGCAACTATTTTTGATTTATTTTTATTTAGAATAGATGAGTATTTTCTTTTTGCGCGAATGTATTTATCAATCCAATTTAGTTTTGATTCACTACCTATAAAGGTTTTCCTGAACTCTTCCATTGGCACTCCAGCAGTTTCAACCACCATTTGCCTAATTTCTTTTTCGTATCTTTTTATTTCAGCCATATAGGCAAGTATAATTTTTTGCAAGATATCGAATAACTTAGGAGCTATCTTAGTGCCCATTAAAGTCTCTTCAATGGCTTTATTGAGCTTTATGATTTCTGCTTCATTTGCATTCTCATCCAAAAGAGCTTTCATTTTATTTGTTTGTCGAATTAACTTATTGATGCATCTCTTAATTGCTTTAACATCAACTTCTTTAGGCGGTTCATCACTATCAGTATTGATTTGAATTATTTCATCATTTTCAAATGAAAAGTCTGAGAATATTTCCAAATACTTTGTATCATCTTTATCAACTTGTTCTTTAATTTCTACTGTGAGAGTGTTGTATCTTTCTTCAATAAACATTAGTACAGGTAAAAATTGAGAAAGTGTACTTTGTATCTTCTTGTTGCCTTCTTCAATTTTCTTGGCAATAACTATCTCACCTTCTCTGTCCAATAGTTCAATCGTTCCCATCTCTCTCATATACATCCTGACAGGATCTGTCGTCTTACCTATTTCATTCTCTATAGGATTCGTGGTTTCTTGTGTATCAACTGATTGTTCTAGTTGTTGGGTGGTGGGAGCTCCTTCTTGCACAATAATGCCAAGTTCAGTAATCATTTCGACTATTTCTTCTAAACGATCTGCCTCTATGATTCCTTCAGGTAAATTTTCATTTAATTCAGCATAAGTTAGAAATCCTTCATGCTTACCTTTTTCTAGTAGTAGTTGAAAGGGTGTTTTTTCCTTATTAGACGATTCTATTTCTTCGCCTTTGTCCTCACCAAATACTGATTCAATCTCTTCCTCATCAATTAATTCTTCAATTTCAACTGATTGAATTTCCTTGACTGCAACTACTTTTTTAGCCTTTTTAGCAGCAACTACTTTTTTTGCCTTTTTAGCAGCAACTACTTTTTTAGCCTTTTTAGCAGCAACTACTTTTTTAGCCTTTTTAGGAGCAACTACTTTTTTAGCCTTTTTAGCAGCAACTACTTTTTTTAATTCTTTTTTTGTCATAGTTTATTTTTGTACAATAAGAAATATCTTATAAAAATGGTGGATCATTATATATCTATTTGTTTCTTATAGTTTATTTAATTTTAATATTTGCTGATAACTCAATAAACCGATTTTTTTCTAATTTTGTTAGTTTGTTTTGACTAGCCTTCTTCATAAGTGTCTTCATTTCAGTTTTATTACTTAAAATATATAACCTTTTAAGAATGTCTTGAAATTCATTTTCTATTTCGGATTCTTTTATCATTAACGTTTCTAAGCTAAGGTTTTGAAGGTGTTGTTGAGTTTTTTTATCCTGGAAGTGTTCCAGTATTGTGGCAAGTCTTATTGAATCTTTACCTTGAGTTAAGTTTATTATTTCCTTTAAAATATCAATTCCTTTTTCATCAATATGACTCAGACAGTCCTCTACTACTATATCTTTCAATATATTTGGATAATGGAGTAGAATACTAATTGCTTGTTTTATAAGACTTGGCCTTAACCCCAGTTTCTTTTTTCCTGGCCTATTCCTAAAAGATCTTTTTGAATTGTCTCTCTTCTGATTTGTATCTTCATAAAATCTTTTGATTTGATTTTCATTTAATTTATATTCATTGCTAAAATTCTCAATTAGAAGGTCTTTGTATATACCTTCTTTAACTTTACTTAAAAGTGACATGCCATCTTCTATGGCATTAGCTTTTCCCTTGATTGTCTCTGTGTTGTATTTATCTCTCATAACTTCGATTAAAAATTGATCCAGGCTATAAGCATTATTTAAAGAAGTATTAAAAGCATCAGACCCATCACTTTTTATCATTTCATCAGGATCTTGGCCTTTCTTGAGGATAAGAAAATTTACTTCTTTATTTGTTTTTACTAAAGGTAAGCTCAATTCCATAGCTTTCAATGCAGCTTTATAACCCGCTTTATCTCCATCAAAGCAGAAAGTAATTTCATCAATGGTTCTAAACATTTTCCTGATATGGTATTCAGTTGTAGCTGTGCCTAATGTAGCTAGTGCTGTATTAAAACCATATTTCTGAAGTGCAATTACATCCGTATAACCTTCAACAATAATAGCCGATTTTGTTTTACCAATACCTTCTTTTGACTCAAAAAGTCCATAGAGTAATTCACCTTTTCTAAATAAAGCTGTTTCGGGTGAGTTGAGATACTTTGGTTCATCATTACCAATGATTCTTCCTCCAAAGCCTAGAACATCACCTCGATTGTCTTTTATTGGAAACATAATTCTATTTCTGAATCGATCATAAAATCCACCATCATCTTTTTTTATAATCAATCCCGAATCTAAGAGTTTTTGTTTATCTTTTTCTGAGGCACCAAATGTATCTAGAATTTCACTCCAAGAATTATTTGAAAAGCCCAATGAAAAGTACTTAGCATTTTTACCATCTATGCCCCTATCTTTAAGATAATTAATGGCTTCTTTTGATTGACTAAGATTAGAGGTGTAGTGAGCTGAAACTTCTGAGAGCAATTCTTTCAAACTAATATTTCTCTTATTCTTTATTTTGTCTTCTTTTGTTTTGGGTACATCAACACCAACTGTTTTCGCTAACTCTTCTATAGCTTCAATAAAAGTTAGGCGCTCATATTCCATTAAAAAACCAAGCGCTGTTCCATGAGCACCACAACCAAAACAATGATAAAAGCCTTTTTCTGGACTGACGGTAAAAGACGGTGTTTTTTCCCCATGAAAGGGACAATTAGCTTTGTATTCTTTCCCCGCCTTCTTGATATCAATTCGATTGCCAATAATTTCACCAATATCAATTCTTTGGACGAGGTCATCAATAAAATCTTGTGGAATACGATCTGACATAGAATTAGTTATTTAACTTAGTGTTACTCATAAAGGCTAATGAATTAGTCTATTCAGAAAAGTATAAAAAGTAAAAAATTAGTTAAATTGATTCTATAAATAGTTTATAAAAGCTTTTCTCTAACTGCATTGCTAGCTATTTTCATATCAATTTTGCCAGCCGCTCGTTCTTTTAATTGAGACATAACTTGACCCATATCTTTAATTGAAGTGGCTCCTATTGAATTAATTATCTCTTCAATAATTTGGTTAGTTTCTTCTTGGCTTAATTTCTCAGGTAGATATTTTTTAAGTATTTCAGCTTCTTCAGACTCCTTTTCAAAAAGATCTTGTCGATTGGCTTCTTTATACTGAGTTGCTGCTTCATATCTTTGTTGCACTTGTTTTTGAATGATAGCTATTACTTCATTTTCTGGGACATCTTTTCTGGTATCAATTTCTTTTTGTTGCACGGCTGCAACTAACATTCTAAGCGTGCTTACTTTTAAGCGCTCACCTTCACGAAGTGATGCTTTAATATCTTCTTTGATTTGATCGATTAAAGACAAGGGTTATTTAATAAAGTCTTCTTGAGCGATTTTGTTCTCTAGAGATTCTTTTTTTCTCACGTTTAGCTGCAGCAGCTTTTTTTCTTTTTCTTTCTTGGGTAGGTTTCTCATAGAATTCTCTTTTTCGAGATTCATTGATGATTCCTGCTTTTTCACAAGAACGCTTGAAACGCCTTAAAGCGTAATCAAAATATTCGTTATCTTTTAATGTTACTAATGGCAAAACATATCCCTTTTAGTTGTATTAAATAAATATATACTTAATCCTTTCAATAGACGGTGAAATATACAGTCTAAGAGTAAAAAAAGCAAAGAAAATGAAGTCTATTTTGATATTAGGTATAGAAAGCAGTTGTGATGAAACTGCTGCGGCTCTTTATGATTCTGAAAAAGGATTAATAGCTCATAATATATTCAGTCAGATTGACCTGCATAAACAATATGGAGGAGTGGTTCCTGAACTGGCTTCAAGGGATCATATTAAAAAACTTCTGCCATTAATTGATAGTTTAATTAAAGAGAATCAATTGGACCTAAGAGATCTTGATGTCATTGCATACACTGCCGGACCTGGTTTATCTGGAGCATTATTAGTGGGGTCAGTTGTTGCTAATGGTTTAGCTTATTCTTTAGGCATACCCTCTATACCTGTACATCATATGGAAGCCCATTTACTTGCCCCTTTATTAGAGCATAATCAAACAGCAATGCCCTTTGTTGCTTTGTTGGTATCAGGGGGCCATACCTTGCTTATTAAGGTCGAACGAATAGGTGACTATAAATTGATTGGACAGACTTTGGATGATGCTGCTGGAGAGGCATTTGATAAGGCAGCT
>JAQWQE010000085.1 GCA_029244925.1 Gammaproteobacteria bacterium
TGGAGAGATTCGGTCCACTCATTTAATTCAATAGCCCATTCTTTCTCGAATTTTTCATTCTGCAAGGAATCTATACCAACAACTTTAGATGTTTTGCTTTCTTTACTCATATATTTATTATCGTTAAAAAATTAAAAACAAGGAGTATAAATCAATAATTTTATGTGACTACTGTACCATGACAATTAGAATTATAATGAATAAATGAGATAATAAAAGAATTAATATCATGAGAAAAATTAATAACTAAAAAAGATGCCAGAATATAGATCAAAAACTTCAACGCATGGACGTAATATGGCTGGAGCTAGAGCTCTTTGGCGAGCTACTGGCATGAAAGATAATGATTTTGGTAAACCTATTATTGCTATTGCGAATTCATTCACACAATTTGTGCCCGGTCATGTTCATTTAAAAGACCTTGGCCAAATGGTTGCAAGAGAAATTGAAAACAGTGGTGGTGTTGCCAAAGAATTTAGCACCATAGCTGTTGATGATGGGATTGCTATGGGACATTCAGGAATGCTCTATAGTCTTCCTTCTAGAGAGCTTATTGCTGATGCAGTCGAGTATATGGTTAATGCTCATTGTGCCGATGCCCTAGTTTGTATATCGAACTGTGACAAGATTACACCTGGAATGCTAATGGCTACAATGCGATTAAACGTTCCAACTATTTTTGTTTCTGGGGGGCCCATGGAAGCAGGAAAAGGCATAGTGAAAGGTAAAGAAACTAAATTGGACCTTGTGGATGCAATGGTTCTCGCGGGAGATTCATCGGTCTCAGACGAAGATATTGCAGCAGTGGAGCGATCCGCCTGCCCCACTTGTGGTTCATGCTCAGGGATGTTTACAGCTAATTCCATGAATTGTTTGGTGGAAGCATTGGGTCTTGGTTTGCCCGGTAATGGAAGCGTCCTAGCAACCCATATTGATAGAAAAAATCTTTTCTTAGAAGCAGGGAAACAAATTGTTAATATTACTAAAGATTATTATGAAAATGATAATGAAAGAGTTTTACCTCATCAAATTGCCAATAAAAAAGCTTTTGAAAATGCCATGACTCTGGATATTGCAATGGGAGGATCTACCAACACTGTATTGCATATATTAGCAGCAGCTAAAGAAGCCAATATTGATTTCACCATTGAGGACATTGACCGCTTATCAAGAAGAGTGCCTAATTTATGCAAAGTGGCTCCAAGTAGTGATTATCACTTAGAAGACGTTCATAGAGCTGGAGGAGTTATGGCAATTTTGGGTGAATTAGAAAAAGCTAAATTACTCAATATCGATAATAGCACAGTCCATAGTGAGAGTATGAAATCAGCAATAGAAACCTGGGATATCAACAGGGCACCGAGCAATGAAGTAACAGAGTTTTATTCTGCAGCACCAGGAATGATTCCAACCACTCAGCCTTTTTCTCAAAATAAACGTTATGACTCATTGGATCTTGATCGTGAAAATGGTTGCATAAGAAATCTGGAGAATGCCTATAGTCTTGATGGTGGATTAGCCGTTCTTAAGGGAAATATTGCTCCTGAAGGATGCATTGTAAAAACTGCTGGTGTAGACAAAAGTAACTTAACGTTTAAGGGTCCAGCACATGTTTTTGAAAGTCAAGATGACGCAGTTGATGGAATCATGAACGATGATGTTAAAGCTGGAGAAGTTGTGGTAATCCGCTATGAAGGACCAAAGGGAGGACCAGGAATGCAAGAAATGCTCTACCCTACAAGCTACCTAAAAAGTAAAGGTTTGGGTAATAAATGTGCACTAATAACTGATGGAAGATTCTCAGGAGGTACATCAGGACTGTCTATCGGTCATATTTCACCAGAAGCAGCATCCCAAGGAGAAATTGGCTTAATAAGGGATGGAGACATTATTAATATTGATATACCAAATAGAATACTGGAGTTAGATCTAACGGTTCAAGAGTTAGAAAACAGAAGGATAGCTATGAATGATTTAGGAAAAAAATCTTGGAAACCAAGATCTAGAAATAGAATCGTTAGTGATGCATTAAAAGCCTATGCCTTAATGGCATCTTCTGCATCAGATGGTGCAGTTCGGGTAGTACCGAAAGAAACAAATGAATAAAGAAAAAACTACTATTGCCATACTTGGTGGAACAGGGGCACTAGGCTCAGCGTTAGCAAAAAAATGGGCACAGAATGGCTATACAGTAATTGTGGGCTCAAGAAAAAAAGAAAAAGCTGAGACAACGGCAATTGAATTAAACAAAGAGATAGGGTCTGAATTAATCAAAGGATTAGATTTAATAGAAGCTTCTAAAAATTGCAACTTAGCTGTAATGGCCGTGCCATATTCCAGTCATCAAATGACATTAGATGCAGTTAAAAATAATTTAATAGGAAAAATAATTATTGATACAACAGTTCCACTGCAGGGCAATGTGACAAAAGTTTCACTGCCTGAAAAAGGTTCTGCAGCCTTAGAAGCACAAATATTTTTAGGCGATAAAGTCAAAGTTGTTTCGGCATTGCAAAACATCGGTTCACATTTAATTGGATCGGATAAAAATATTGATGCAGAGGTATTAGTAACGGGCAATGATAGAGAAGCAGTGCAATTAGTTAGGGAGCTAATCAATGACTTAGGCTTAACCTCTTGGGATGCAGGTTGCATAGAAAACTCAGCAGCAGCTGAAGCGTTGACATCAATCTTAATCTTTATTAATAAAAGGCATAAATTGAAATCTTCGGGTATCAAAATTACTTCTCACTAACATTATTCAAATTTTTACTGATGGAATTTAAATCCAAACCTGATTCATTAAGTATCTTCGCAATTAAAGGCATTCCAGCCATTCAATCGGGTGATAATATCGGAGAAATCATCACCCGTGGAATGAAAAGAAATAACATAATTCTTGAAGAGAATAATGTGATTGTCATTGCTCAGAAAATTATCTCAAAATCAGAAAACCGTTTAATTTCATTATCAAAAATTAACCCAACACAAGAAGCTATAAAAATTGCAAAAAAAGCCAATAAAGACCCAAGAGTGGTTGAATTAATATTGCAAGAATCTAAATCAATTATTAGAGTAAGTGATGGTGTGGTTATTGTTGAACATAGATTAGGTCATGTTCTTGCGAATGCTGGTATTGATCGTTCTAATATAGAATCCGATGACACAGATGAAAAGGTACTGCTTCTTCCTGAAGATCCAAATGCATCAGCACAAAAAATAAGAAACTATATATCCAAGAAAATAAATGTAAATATTGGAGTTCTAATAACGGACAGCATCGGTAGAGCATGGAGATTAGGTACAACAGGTCATGCGTTGGGTTCATCGGGTATCAAAACCTTAATTGACCTAAGGAATAATACTGTTGATCTTTTTGAACGAGAGCTACAGACTACATGTATTGCTTGGGCGGACCAACTCGCAGCAGCAGCAACATTGATTATGGGAGAAAGTAATGAAGGTATTCCGGTTGTGATTATTAAAGGCATACATACACCTTCTGAAACAGATTCAATAAATGACTTAATTCGCCCAAAGAATGAGGACTTATTTCGTTAATGATAAAAAAGAAAAAAATCTTAGCCTTAAGCGGTGGTGTTGGTGGAGCAAAGTTATGTAGAGGCTTGGATCAAATCACTGATAAAGATGAATTGGTCATTATTGCTAATACCGGAGATGATTTTCTTTATTTAGGCTTCTATATCTCACCTGATATTGACACATTGATTTATACACTAGCAGGAGAAAATAATATTGAAACTGGCTGGGGAAGAACCGATGAAACTTGGAAAGCTCATAATGTCATGAGAGAGCTTGGGGCAGATAATTGGTTTAAACTGGGCGATAAAGATCTAGAAATGCATGTATATCGATCCAAAGAAATACAAAATGGAACCAGCTTGACTGAGATCACTCAAAAAGTTTCAAAAATCTGGAATATTAATAGCAAGATCCTTCCAATGAGCAATCATTCGGTCAAAACAATAATTGAGAGTGATATCGGTACCCTCTCCTTTCAGGAATATTTTGTTAAAAAGAAATGCACGCCCAAGGTTGAATCGATTACATTCAAAAACAAAAAAGCTAAAACCTCACAAACTGTTTTAGATGAAATGAATGACAAAAATCTAACAGCAATAGTTTTTGCACCATCAAACCCATATCTCAGTATTGACCCTATTCTTTCTTTATCTAAAATCAAAACTTTTTTACATACTTCTTCTACTCCGGTGATTGCTGTTTCTCCTGTAGTAGATGGTCAAGCCATAAAAGGCCCCACAACAAAAATAATGACTGAACTGGGGCTAAAACCATCTGCTGTCACAATAGCAAAACACTATGATGGGCTTATTGATGGTTTGATTCTTGATGTACTGGATCAAAGTTTAGTATCGCAAGTTGAAGATATGGGAATTAGAACTAAAGTTATGAATACCGTAATGCATAATGATCAGGATAAAATACAACTTGCTCGAGGTGTTCTAGATTTTGCCCAAGAAATAGAATTAGGAGGAGAATAAGAAGGTGTGGGCACTCATCCCAATTAATAACTTTAATGCATCAATGAGCAGACTCTCCAGTCTTTTGAATCAAGAAGAAAGAACAGAGCTGACAAAAATATTAGCAATTCAAACGCTAAACATTCTCAATAAAATAGAAGCAATAGATAAAATCATAGTGATGACCCATGAATCAGAATGGATTGAATCTCTATCAATAAAGAAAATTATAACCATTGATGATTTTAATGTTCCCACTTTAAAGAACAAGATTGAAAAAGCATCGAACTGGATAGAAAAGCAAAAAGCAAAAAGAATTATATACTTATCCATTGATCTTCCTTTTATTAACCAAATAGATGTGGAAACTTTTATACACTCTCACAAAAAAGGAATGACTATAGTTGAAGCTGATAAAGATGGAGGTACCAATGCTTTAATAGTAGATATACCTATAATGATTGATTTTCAATTTGGCGAAAATAGTTTTAAAAAACATATACGCTCCGCTCAAAATGCCAATATAACAACCAGGGTTTTTAAAAATAAAGCATTAAGCTCCGATCTGGACGATGAAAATGACTTCAAGAAATTTAAAATGCACCGCTACGGAGTAAATTCTGTTTTAACTTAAATAATAATTGTTATGCAAAGATTAAAAAGCTATAAATACACAATGCTAAACCCTTCAATCAATCAATATCTAGAGTTAAGTCAATCAATGTCCTTAGAGGAATTGATGAGGCAAGCAACAGTACTGAGGGATCAAGAAAAAAATGTCATTACCTTTTCCAAAAAAGTTTTTATACCCCTCACAATGCTTTGTCGAGATGTATGCCATTATTGTACTTTTGCTAAAGTCCCAAGAAAGCTAAGAAATCCATACCTTAGACCTGAAGAGGTTCTAAAGATTGCAAAAGAAGGGCAGTTGAGCCAATGCAAGGAGGCCCTATTCACTTTAGGAGAAAAACCAGAACTGCGCTATGAGGTGGCAAAAAATGACCTTAAATACCTAGGTTATAAAACAACACTTGATTACCTTTTTGCAATGGCAGAACTTGTCTTGGAAGAAACAGGGCTTTTACCTCATTTAAACCCAGGCACTATGCATTCTGAAGAAATAGCTCGATTAAGAGAAATCTCTCCCTCAATGGGTATAATGCTTGAGTCTTCCTCTGAACGATTATGTGAGAAGGGAATGCCTCATTATGGATCTCCCGATAAAAATCCAAACATTAGATTGGAAACCATGAGACTTATAGGTCAGCAATCGATTCCACTGACCACTGGTATTCTCATTGGTATTGGAGAAACTCGTAAGGAGAGAATTGAAAGCTTGTTAGAAATCAAACAGTTGCATGATCAATATAGCCATATACAAGAAATTATTATTCAAAATTTTGTACCCAAACCTGATACAAAAATGAAGAATAATGCCACGCCAGATTTATCGGAACTACTGTGGACCTTATCAATGTCTCGACTGATATTTGGACAAAAAATGAATATTCAATGCCCACCTAACTTAAACATGTCTGCACTGCCAGAAGTCATTGATGCTGGTATTAACGATTGGGGTGGAGTCTCTCCCATAACTGCAGATCATGTGAATCCTGAATCCCCATGGCCAGAATTAAAATTACTGGAAAAAGTGACGACTGAGAAAGGTAAGAAACTTCAAGAGAGATTAACGATATACCCTGAATACATCTCTCAGGACAAACAATGGTTTGATGCTAGGCTCACTCCTTATATACATGAATTGTCAGATTCTGAAGGCTATGGACGTGAGAATTTGTGGCGTTGTGGTGAATCTTTAGACACTCCTCAAACGGGAAAACATGAAAATTGGATGAATCACAATCATCAACCAAATCTCAATATTAGCTCAATCGTTCACAAAGCAAGCAATGGAATGGAGTTGGACCCTACTGAAATCAAAGACCTCTTTAAAGTAAGAGGTAATGATTTAGAGTATGTATTGAATCATGCCAACGCACTGAGAGAGAAAGTCAATGGTAATGTTGTCAGCTACGTTGTAACACGTAATATTAATTATACGAATATCTGTAAATACAGATGTCATTTTTGTGCTTTCTCTAAGGGAAAAACAAAAGAAAATCTTCGCGGTAAACCCTATTTAATTTCATTTGAAGAGATTGCAAACAGAGCATTGGAAGCTTGGAATCGAGGAGCTACAGAAGTATGCCTTCAAGGAGGTATCCACCCTAATTTTAATGGAGAAACCTATCTAAACATTTGTAAAGCTATTAAAGAAAAAGTACCTGACATTCATATCCATGCATTTTCAGCCTTAGAAATACATCATGGTGCATCGACATTGGGTTATTCTTTAGAGCAGTTCTTAGTGATGCTGAAAGAAGCAGGACTAAAAACCATGCCAGGTACTGCTGCTGAAATATTAGATGACTCAGTTAGGGATAAAATTTGTCCAGATAAAATAAATACTTCTAGATGGTTGGAAGTTATCAGTACTGCTCATAAAGTGGGTATTAAAACGACATCAACCATTATGTTTGGACACCAAGAGAGTATTGATCATTGGGCTACTCACCTGCTTTGCTTGAGAGATCTGCAGAAAAAAACAGGAGGAATTACTGAATTTATACCCTTGCCATTTGTCAGCATGGAATCACCAATGTATAAAAGAGGCCATGCAAGACCGGGGCCAACCTTTAGAGAAGTTCTTTTAATGCATGCAATTGGAAGACTGAGTCTGCACCCATTGATTAACAATATACAATCAAGTTGGGTAAAACTAGGACAATCCGGAGCATTGAGTTGTCTCAATGCTGGGGTTAATGACATGGGAGGTACGCTCATGAATGAATCCATTTCCAAGGCGGCAGGAAGCATTCATGGACAAGAGTTTACTCCCGATCGAATGGAGTCTTTTATCTTAAGTGCCAATAGAATACCTTTATTAAGAGACACTCTTTATAATGAAATTGATAAAAATCGATTCATAGATCAATCAGTAATTCCTATGTCTCACAATATGCAAATGTTATTGGAAAGTGCCTACCCGAGCTCCTAATTTTTTTTAAGACCAAACTTCTTTAGAGCATGATTAGAAAAAATTTTAAAACCATCATTATTCTTGTGGTAATCAATATATCTTCTTGTTCAGTTGTTGGCGAGTTCTGGTATGAAAGAATAGATCAATACATTGCAAATCAAATGCTGGAGTATGCCAGTTTTACAGAGAATCAAAAAATATTTATAAGAAATTTCACTGAAGATTACAAGAGCTGGAATAGAGAAACTGAGTTACCAAAATACAAAAGACTTCTTATCCAATTCAAAGCTTTAGACAATCAAACGGATATAGATGACATAGAGGATATTTTTCAAAGTGGTATGGAGCTTAGTGCTAGTAGTAGAGATTTTTTATTGCCTTATTTAATTGAATTAAGCAAAACTCTTTCAACAAAACAGATTAAAGAGATTGAAATACACTTAAATGGATTAAGTGAAAAAAAAAGAACTTCACTTAAAAAAGAAACCAAAGATTACGATGAAATCTTGGGCAAAAGTTTTGTCAGATTTTTTAGGTTACTTGGAGTCAAACTGAATGCAAAACAAAAAAATATAATTCGTATTCATATTTCTAATATAGAAGATACTAGATACCAATTAATCAATAATAAAGAAGTTTGGGATCAAGAATTAATAAGGATACTGGCTCTAAAGAATAATAATAATTTCAACAATTTATTAATAGCTCATATCAATGTTCTCAATTCTGAAGATAGAAATACCAGAGCAGTCATAAATAATATCACTGCAGAAATAATAGCCTCATTTGATGAAAAACAGTCAAAAAAGTTTCAAAATAAATTAGGAAAGTTCTTAAGGACTATAGATAATATTTCAGAAATAAAGGCCTAAGATCCATTAAATTGATAGAGTAATTCTAATGCAGAAGATATAAATCTTATCTATTGGGGTTTTTTGGAAACCAACCTTTTTTGACTCTTTGCTCTTGTTCTATAAGTTCACCAATACTCCAAAGACATGAAAAACCTATGACGCCTAAGATAATTGAAAGAATTGTATTCTCAGTGAAAATAGAAAAGCCAATAAATAGCCAACCAATTATAAAATAAATTGGCCAAACTTTTTTTCCATAATAATATTCAGTTTTAATAACCATTGGGTGAAAAACACCAATTATCACAAATACCAATAAACCAATAGCGACTCCCTCGAAATGCATTTTTCTTTCCTTCTTTTTTTTCAAAATTCAATTATTGATTCGAAAATAATTGATCTTCAGATTGCAAATTTTTTTATCAAAATAGTTATTAATAAAACCTAGTTTTCATTGATTACACTACTATTTTTTTATTTGTAAATTAAATAATAAAAATACTTGCATTAATTATGTAAACGATTATTATTCGTTTATGTTAATGATAACCATTATCATTAATAATAAATAGGAACAGGCACTAAATGAAGATTTTTAAACTTTCAATATTATCTTTCTTTCTTATCATTGCTTTACCGATTTCTGCTGATGATAAAAAGATCTCAATAGAAAATATAACCATTATAGGAGAAAAAACGCTTCCAGGATCTGCTACTAAAGTAACAGTTGAGGACTTAGAAAAATTTGAAACAATGGATGTTCATAAAGCGCTTGCAAGTGTTCCAGGTATTAATGTGAGACCTGAAGAAGGCTATGGACTAAGACCTAATATTAGTATCAGAGGCACCTACCCTGATCGCTCTGGAAAAATTACATTAATGGAAGATGGGATACTAATAGCTCCTGCTCCATATGCTGCTTCTTCTGCTTATTACTTTCCTACATTCTCTAGAATTAATGCAATTGAAGTTGTAAAAGGACCTTCTGCAATAAAAACAGGACCGTATACGATTGGTGGTGCTATTAATCTAATTAGTACTCCTATTCCTATATCCTCCAAAGGATTCTTGAACCAAGAGTTTGGCTCAGATGGAAACGTGAAATCTCATCTGTATTATGGTTCCTCATCAAAAAGACTTGGTTTTCTTATTGAAGGTCTAAAACATGAAACCGATGGGTTTGATGATATGGAACATACCAATGGTGACACTGGCTTTGACAAAACAGACTTAGTGGTTAAATTACGATTCAATAATGATCCTAATGCAGATGTATATCAACAAGTTGATATTAAATTCCAAGACTCTGAAGAAATATCTGAACAAACCTATGTTGGATTGACAGAAAATGATTACAGGTCTAATGCGCATATGAGATATGGCTTCACTGACTATGATCAAATGGATAATGAGCACGATCAAATAGTTATGAGCTATAACATGAATACTGAAAATATAGACTTTAGTGCGACTTATTATAAAAATGATTTTGCAAGAGATTGGTTCAAAACAGATAAAATAGGTTATGGGGGATCAGATAAAAGTATCAATAATCTTATTGATTATGCCAATACTGGTGATGCCTTAGCTATTTCAGTTCTACGAGGAACTAATGCAACTGCAGAATCGATTAAACTCAAGCATAATAATCGTTCATACAGTTCAGAAGGCATAGTCCTTAAATCTAATATTAACCTCAATAATCAAACAATAACCATTGGTTACAGAGACACTGAAGACGATGAAGATCGTATGCAATGGTATGAAAGAACTAATTGGGTTAATGGCACACTCTCAGGTCTAGTTGCAGGCAGCATGCCTGGTTATTCTAGTAATAATAGAGTTACAACAGCTAAAGCAAATGCATTCTTTATCAGTGATGAGATACAATTTGAAAACTTAACCATTACAGCTGGAATTAGATCAGAAAATTGGAAAATTGTTCAAGAAAGATATGTAGATACTGCCAGAACTGCGGTTAATTCAGATCAAGGCTACCCAAAGATTTTATCGGATGATAATGAATCACTCTTTGGCATTGGTTTTGATTACAGTCTACAAAACGGTTATTCCATATTTGGTGGGTTTCATGAAGGCTTTACTCCGACGACAGGTGGGTCAGATCCTGAATCAGCAGATAATCTGGAGGTTGGACTAAGGTATAACAGTGATAACTTAGCATTTGAAATCATTAGATTTGATACAGATTATGCGAATATGTTTGGAGAATGTAGAGCTTCCTCCTCAGGTGTTGTGGAAGGTTGCGATATAGGTGATACATTCAATGCTGGAGCATCAAGCATTAGTGGTTATGAAATATCTGCGTCAACATCTTATGTTAATGAAGCCGGTGTAAAAATCTCAGCAAATATGAGTTACACCGATACTGATGCTGAATTTGATACTACCTTTGATAGTAACTTCTGGGGCAATGTAACAGCAGGTATGAATCTTCCAAATCTACCAGAAACTCAGCTGACTATGGTTCTTAGTGTGGAAACAGTTTCTGGCTGGAATACTAACTTAAGAATGATGTCTTATGGTGACACTTGTTCAATCGCAGCATGTGGATCCAATACAGGTATAGATTCATATTCAATTACTGACTTGTCTTTACAGAAAGAAGTGAATGAAAAAACGGATTTCTACATGGTCATTGATAACATCACAGATTCTGAGAATATTGTTGCAAGAGCCCCAAAGAATGGCATCAGAGTTCAAAGACCAAGATCGTATAATATTGGGGTTCGTTACAGGTTTTAAATAACCTCGCTAGTTCTTATAGAACCCTAAAACAAAAGACAGTAGGAAAGTTTAACCCTCATAACCCTCTAGCTTTCCTACTGTCACCTAAATACCGATATTCATTTGATTAAAAATTAATATTATTTAAGATTAACTATCATTTTTATTTGAGAAGAAACCATGAATGAATTTATTATCGTTTTTAGAGAAAGTTTAGAGGCCTGCCTAATCGTTGGGATAATTTTTACACTTTTGGAAAAAAATCATCTTACAAAAGAAATTAAGCAGCTCTGGCTGGGTGTGATTTCTGCATTGATAGCCAGTGTGATTATAGGAATAATTCTCAATAATATTAAACAATCCATTGGCAATGCCTCCATCGATGCTCTGGTTGAATCTCTCTTGATGTTTTTAACAGCTGGGCTACTTTGGTATGTAATTTTCTGGCTATCAAAACACGTTAGTGATCGCAATGAGCTAGAATCTGAAACTCAAAAAGCTATGAGTACCCCAGGTTGGGGTGTCTTTCTAGTTGTTTTCTTTGCCATCCTAAGGGAAGGTTTTGAGACTGCTATCTTTCTGATCAGCAGCTTCTCAATACTTGGGTCATTCTCATATATTGGTTTTTTCTCAGGGATGATTCTGGCAATCCTTATTGGTTATTTCATAGTTGTCCAAGGTAGACAAATCAACCTTAGAACCTTCTTTCAAGCAACCACACTTATGCTAGTGGTATTTGCTTCAGGAATGGTGGCTTATGGAACTCATGAGGCTGAAGAATTTTTAGTAAAGGGAAATCATCTTGAATGGGTAGGCTTGGAGAATAAAAAAGATATCGTAAGAGTTTGGGATATTCTACAGCCTAAAACAGAACTCAATCTTAATGACAATGCCAGTATGTATTCTTATGACCTAAATGGTAAAAAGAAGCACACTCATCTGTTACATGATAAAGGGATTGTAGGTGTTTTTCTTAAAGGCTTTTTTGGCTATAATTCAAATCCTAATTGGGTTGAATTCATTCTCTGGTTTGCCTCTTTAGTCATAGGTATAAGGCTTTGGAGAAAATTCTACTTCCAACCAACTTCCGCTTAAAAAATACTTCATCCCTGAAAATTAAAATAAAGAAATCACCAGGTTAAATGATAAAGGAAGGAAACCTTACAACGTCCCCTTCTCTGTTTTTTAGAATAAATCTCTAATGGGTGGAGACAAATAGGCCAGTGAAATTTTCAAACCTGCCATCAGACTAGCAATTTGAACCATCACAATAGACAAAGGGGACATTATCAAAAGCTCGGGCATGATTGATCCCAATAGATAAAAGACAGCAATAAGCAATATCCATAACTCACGAGAATAGCGAACAAAAAAGCATATCAAGATATCCGCAATGAAAGCCAATAGTGCGAAAAGCAATTGCAAATTATAAGCAGTACTAAAACCATCCATTGCCAATTGCCCATAATAACCATTAACAGATTCAGGGAAGTCATAGCCGAAGTCTAATAGTACTGCTATAAATATCATGACTATTGGGGTAATAATTAAGAAGCGAAAATAAGTTTTATAATTCATTGTGCTTTAACTACAGTAGCTCTTCAGCAATTACTTGCATAGCCTTTTTGCTGGCATTTCCTAATATCAAAGTTCCTAGTTTTCCTGTTTTGTCTAAATCTTTCCAAGATTGAAGTCTTTCTTTGATTCTTTCAGGAGGTCCTATCAAAGCACACTCATCAATCAATTCATCAGGAACAGCCATAGTGGCCTCTTCTTTTTTACCCTCTAAATAGAGTTCTTGAATGGTTTCAGCTGCTTCCTCATAGCCCAATTGCTTGGCATAATCATTGTAAAAATTTTTTGATTTAGCACCCATACCACCTATATATAATGCAAACATGGGTTTCATGGCCATCGTACAAAACTGAACATTATCACCCATAGCAACGGGGATGAAAGGAGCTACATCGAAACCACTATAATCTTTATCAGAATCAGATTTATCAAAACCTTCTTCCACATACTCTCCAATTAAATTAAATTTATCAGGATTCATCCAGATTGGGAAAACGCCATCAGCAACCTCTCCAGCAGTCCTTAAGCCTGCTGGTGTTATCGATGCGGTATATATTTTTAGATCGCCAGTACTATGTAAAATACTCTTTAATGGTTTTCCAAGACCTGAAGAACCCTCCCCTTTAAAGGGAATTTGATAATGAAATCCTTCATGAGTAAGCGCCCCCTCTCTTGCAATAATTTTTCTTACAATTGATATATATTCTTTGGTTCTCGTTAATGGTCTGCCATATGGTTGGCCATACCATCCTTCTACAACTTGTGGTCCTGAGGGTCCTAAACCAAGCAAAAAACGATTATTGGATAAAGCATTTAAAGATAATGCAGTCATGGCTGTCATAGTTGGCGTACGAGCTTGCATTTGCATGATTGCTGTACCAACTTTTATTTTAGTCGTTTGAGCAAGAATATAAGAGGCAACTGAAACGGCATCGGAACCATAGGATTCTGCAGCCCACACTGAGTCAAACCCCAAATTTTCTGCTTCTAAAATATCCTCCATTGGAATTTCTAGTTTTGCAGGTGAATATCCTAAGCCAATTCCTAATTTCATAATTTTCTCGTTTTAATATCTAACATTCTATTATATTTTGTATTGGTTACATTTTAAATGGAGAACTGAAAGTATTTCTTTATTTTTTTTCGAGTTATCTTCTATGATTGCTCCAAACAGAACTATACAATATAACCATTAAAAACTATTTAATGGAAATTAAAGAGAGTAAATGTCTAAAAATAATTGGCAAGATAAAGCGACTGATGAACTCAAAGGAGAGTCATTGGATGCCCTAACATGGAAAACATTAGAAGGCATCGATGTTAAACCTCTTTATACTGCAGATGATCTTGAAAACATAGCTCACTTGGATTTATTACCCGGTTTTGCACCCTATATTAGAGGGCCAAGAGCAACTATGTACGCTAAAAGGCCCTGGACAGTAAGGCAATACTCTGGTTTTTCAACAGCTGAAGAATCGAATAAATTTTACCGTGATAATATTGCTGCTGGCCAAACAGGACTATCGGTTGCTTTTGATCTGGCCACTCACCGAGGTTACGATTCAGATCATCCGAGAGTCACAGGTGATGTCGGAAAAGCCGGTGTAGCGATTGATAGTGTTGAAGATATGAAACTACTCTTCGATAAGATCCCATTGGATAAGATGAGTGTTTCAATGACCATGAATGGTGCAGTCATTCCAATTATGGCAATGTACATTGTTGCTGCAGAAGAACAAGGTGTGGATCAAAAACTTTTAAAGGGCACTCTTCAGAATGACATATTGAAAGAATTCATGGTCCGAAATACATACATATACCCACCCAATCAGTCCATGAGAATTGTGGCTGATATTATTGCCTACTCTTCAAAACAATTACCGGCTTTCAATTCTGTATCTATTTCCGGATATCATATGCTGGAAGCTGGCGCTACTTGTACTCAAGAGTTAGCTTACACTTTAGCAGATGGTCTTGAATACGTTAGAGCGGCTATTGATAAAGGACTTGATGTTGATGCCTTTGCACCTCGACTGTCTTTTTTCTTTGGAATTGGTATGAACTTTTTTATGGAAATTGCTAAATTGAGAGCAGCAAGATTGCTTTGGTCTGAACTCATTGAGAAAGAATTTCAACCAAAGAATCCGAAATCATTGATGCTTAGAACACATTGTCAGACGTCAGGCGTAAGCCTAACGAGTCAAGACCCTTACAATAATATAATGAGAACCACCATTGAAGCCATGGCGGCTGTTTTAGGTGGAACACAGTCATTGCACACTAATTCTTTTGATGAAGCACTTGCTTTACCAACTCCCTTCTCTGCTCAAATTGCCAGAAATACACAATTGGTTTTAAGAGAAGAAACAGGCATTACTAAAGTCATCGATCCAATGGCTGGTTCTTACTATCTTGAATCTTTAACAAACTCTCTTGTTAATGAAGCGAGAAAATTAGTTGAAGAAGCAGAAGAACTGGGTGGCATGACCAAAGCAGTTCAAGCTGGTGTGCCAAAGTTAAGAATCGAGGAATCGGCAGCTATCAGACAAGCAAAAATAGAAAAAAAAGAAGAAATCATAGTTGGAGTAAATAAATATGAGTCCGATGATAAGGCAAAAGTTGATATTCTTTCAATTGATAATGAAGACGTCAGAAATAAACAACTAGAGAAACTAAAAACTCTTAAGAGCTCTAGAAATGAGGCAGTCTGTCTAGAAACTCTTAAAGTAATCGAGGATGCTGCCAATGATAATACCGCTAATTTACTAGAAGTTGCGATTAATGCAGCAAGAGCAAGAGCAACAGTTGGTGAAATTTCTATGGCTATGGAAAAAGTCTTTGGTCGTCATCAAGCAGTGTCTCAATCCATTAGTGGAGTCTATCGAAGTGAGTATGAAGGAGATGAAAATTTTATGAGCATTGAGAAAAAAGTCTTAGAATTTGAAAAGGAGAATGGAAGAAGACCAAGAATATTAGTGGTTAAATTGGGTCAAGATGGACACGATAGAGGCGCTAAAGTAATAGCCACAGCTTTTGCAGACATGGGTTTTGATGTCGATGTAGGTCCATTATTTCAAACGCCTGAAGAAGCAGCAAAACAGGCCATTGAAAATGATGTTCATATTGTTGGAGTATCCACCCAAGCTGCGGGTCATAAAACTCTGGTTCCGATGCTCATAGATGCCTTATCAAAAGAAAACTCTGATAATATTCTTGTGGTTTGTGGAGGCATCATTCCAGAACAAGATATACCTGAACTAGAATCAATTGGAGTCGGAGCAATTTTTGGTCCCGGTACAAATATCAATAATGCTGCAATCAAAGTTTTGGATCTAATTAAATAAAGCATGAAAGAAAACATAAAAGAATTAGAAAAAAGAAAACAAGCTGCTCGAATGGGTGGAGGCGAAGAACGCATTAAAAAACAACACGCCAAAGGTAAGTTAACAGCCAGAGAGCGTTTAGAAATTCTTCTGGATGATGGAAGTTTTGAAGAATGGGGTATGTTTGTTGAACACAGAGCTGTTGATTTTGGAATGGATGAACAAAAGATTCCAGGCGATGGAGTGGTAACTGGGTATGGGAATATTAATGGTAAATTAGTCTATGTTTATAGCCAAGATTTCACTGTATTCGGTGGCTCTTTATCTGAAACTCATGCTGAAAAAATATGCAAAGTTATGGATCATGCAATCCAGAATGGTGCACCAATTATAGGATTGAATGATTCAGGTGGAGCAAGAATTCAAGAAGGTGTAGTTTCGCTTGGTGGTTATGCTGAGGTATTTCAAAGGAATGTTCTAGCATCGGGTGTTGTGCCTCAAATTTCTTTGGTGATGGGTCCTTGTGCCGGTGGAGCTGTTTATTCTCCTGCGATGACTGATTTTATCTTTATGGTTGAAGACAGTTCCTACATGTTTGTCACAGGTCCTGATGTTGTGAAAACAGTAACCCATGAAGAAGTCACTGCTGAAGAATTGGGCGGTGCTTCCACACACAGTAAAAAATCAGGAGTAGCTGATTTGACTTTTGTTAATGACACTGAAGCTCTCTTAATGACTCGAGAATTTTTAAGTTACCTCCCTCAAAATAATAAGGAAAAATCACCCACTATTGAATGCAAAGACTCAATCAATAGAGAAGATCTATCTTTGGATACCTTAATCCCTGAAGATCCAGCTAAACCCTATGATATAAAAGAAGTGATTCATAAAGTGGCTGATGAAGGAGAATTTTTTGAGGTTCAATCCAACTACGCTCAAAATATTGTCATTGGCTTCATTCGCTTAAACGGTTCAACAATTGGTGTTGTAGGCAATCAGCCTATGGTATTAGCAGGCTGTCTCGATATTAATTCCTCAATAAAGGGCGCTCGATTTGTAAGATTCTGTGATGCATTTAATATTCCCATTCTTACTCTTGTCGATGTGCCTGGATTCATGCCAGGAACCTCTCAAGAATATGGAGGCATCATCAAACATGGAGCAAAACTTTTATTTGCCTATGCTGAAGCTACAGTACCTAAAGTAACAATGATTACAAGAAAAGCATATGGGGGAGCTTATGACGTGATGAGCTCTAAACACATACGAGGGGATATTAATTTTGCTTGGCCTTCTGCAGAAATTGCTGTGATGGGACCGAAAGGTGCTGTTGAAATTATTTTCAGACAAGACATTGGGGATGAAAAGAAAATCGAGAAGAGAACAGATGAATATAGAGAGAAATTTGCTAATCCATTTATCGCTGCTGGACGTGGCTATATCGATGACATTATCATGCCTCATAAGAGCAGAGAAAAATTGATAAATTCCTTTGAGATGTTAAAAAATAAAGAACAAATCAATCCTTGGCGTAAACACGACAATATACCCCTATAAAACCACTATGTTTAAAAAAATACTGATAGCCAATCGTGGAGAAATTGCTTGTAGAGTAATTAAAACATGTCAATCAATGGGTATTAAAACTGTGGCAGTATATTCCGATGCTGATATTCACTCAATGCATGTCGCTATGGCAGACGAAGCTGTACATATTGGTGGATCTTCATCTTCAGAAAGTTACCTTGTCATAGAAAATATTTTAAATGCTTCTAAGGACACAGGTGCTGAAGCTGTTCACCCAGGTTATGGTTTTCTATCTGAAAATGAATCTTTTGCAAAAGAATTAGCAAAACAAAATATTGCTTTTATCGGTCCCAATACAGAAGCCATCATCAATATGGGAGATAAGATTAAGTCTAAGAAAATAGCTGAAAAAGCAGGAGTCAATGTTATTCCGGGATTTACTCAAGCGCTCAAAGATGCCGATCAAGCAGTTGAAGTAGCTAAGGATATTGGCTACCCAGTGATGCTTAAAGCAAGTGCTGGTGGAGGAGGTAAAGGCATGCGAGTCGTCAATAGTGATGCGGAATGCCGTGATGGATTTGAAAGAGCACAAAATGAAAGCAGAACAAGCTTTGGAGATGATCGAGTCTTTGCAGAAAAATTTATAACAGAACCCCATCATATTGAAATTCAAATTTTAGCTGATCAAGAAGGAAATACTCTATATATCGGTGAACGTGAGTGCTCAATTCAAAGAAGGCATCAAAAGGTTATTGAAGAATCACCCTCTCCCTTTATTAATGATGAAACCAGAAAGAAAATGGGTGCACAAGCAGTGCTATTGGCCAAAGCAGTTGACTATCAATCGGCAGGTACAGTTGAATTTATTGTTGATAAAGATCAACAGTTTTATTTTCTGGAAATGAACACTCGACTGCAAGTTGAACATCCAGTCACTGAAATGGTTTCTGGTCTGGATCTTGTCGAGCAAATGATCTTGATCGCAGCTGGTAATCAATTAAACATCACACAAGATGAGGTCCAAATAAACGGATGGGCATTGGAGTGTAGAATTTATGCTGAAGACCCTTATAGAGATTTTATGCCATCAATAGGGAGATTGACTTCCTATGTGACTCCTTTTGAATCCAAATTCATTAGGGTTGATACTGGGTTTAGAGAAGGTAGTGAAGTTTCTATGTTTTATGATCCCATGATTGCAAAATTAATTACATACGGCCCAGATAGAAATACCGCGAGAGAAACCATGTTGCTAGCACTGGATTCATACAATATTTCAGGCGTTTCACATAATCTCAATTTTCTCAGTTCTATTATGCAGAACTCTCAATTTATCGATGGTTACACCACAACCAATTTTATTGATGAACATTATCCAGATGGTTTTCAAGGAGAGAGAGAGTCCAAAGAATTCAATGAAATTTTTGCTGCTGTATTGGCTTGCTATCATCACCTAAAAAAAGAACGTATACAGCCACTAATAGCAAACATATCAGAATGGTCTGTGACATTAAATGAGGAAATAATTACTCTTAAATTGGAAAAAAATAATATTGATTTTGTGGTTCATGGAACAAATGAAAGTAAACAAATTCAAATTAATGTAAGTGCTAATAATCCCATCACTGAGGTCATAATCGATGATCAGAAATACCTATTCAAAATAGAAGATAATCAACCGGGCTATACCCTAACTTATAGAGGAAGAGTCTTTAAGGCATTGGTTACTAGAAAAACAACAGCTCGCTTGAATCAGCTGATGCCAAAGAAGTCACCTCCCGATTTATCTAAATTTCTTCTGTCGCCCATGCCAGGACTTCTCATTAAGGTCTGTGTGAATGCAAATCAAACGGTTAAAGCTGGAGAAGAACTGGCTGTGGTTGAAGCTATGAAAATGGAAAACAGCTTAAGAGCGGCAAATGATGTAAAAATAAAATCGATATTAGCAGAAGAAGGCGATAATCTAATGGTTGATCAAACTATTCTTGAATTTGAGGACTGAGTTGAAACATCAGGAAATAAAAGACTTAATAGAAAAGATAAAATATCAAGATAGAAAAGCTATTGCCAATGCAATTACACTGGTTGAATCTAAAAAAGAAGAAGATCGAAAAATTGCAGAACTGCTCATCAACCAACTTTCTTCAATTGACAAAAAAAGTATTAGGATAGCTATCTCAGGTCCTCCAGGTGCAGGCAAATCAACCTTTATAGAAGCTTTAGGATCTGAGATCTTAAAAGAAAATAGAAACATTGCCGTTCTAGCAATTGATCCAACATCTACTATCACAGGCGGTTCTATTCTTGGAGATAAAACTAGAATGGAGAAACTCAGTCGTAATGAAAATGTATTTATCAGACCATCTCCTTCTGGAATGAACCTTGGTGGAGTTAATCGTTCAACACGAGAATCAATGATCATATTAGAGTCTGCGGGTTTTGATACGATTCTCATTGAAACTGTAGGCGTTGGACAGGCTGAGACTGAAGCGTTTGAAATGACAGACATTTTTCTTGTTCTATTGAACCCTGGTGCAGGCGATGAATTACAAGGCATCAAAAGAGGCATTATAGAATTATCTGATATCCTTGTTGTTAATAAGTCAGATGGAAACCTAGAAGCCTCTTCCAGAAGCACTGTTTTGGATTATAAGAATGCTTTGAAACTTTTAAAACCAAGAATTAAAAATTGGAGAGTGCCTGTATTATCGTGTTCAGCTCTTGAAGAAAAAGGCATTGATCTTTGCTGGGAGACAATAAATCAATTAATACAACACTTGAGAGAAACTGGTCAATTAATCACTAATAGAGAGCAACAAAAAGAGCTTTGGCTAGTCAAAGCAACCAAAGAAAAATTCCTTGAACAAATAGAGAACGATGTTGAATTTCAAAATGAACTGGAAATTATTAAAGAAACGTTGTCTGATAAGGATAAATCAGTGAAAACTGAAGCAAGTAATATAATTGAGAGGTTTTTAAATAAGCTTAGGAGGCATAAATGATCGGAAAATTAAATCATGTAGCCATTGCTGTGCCTAATTTAGTAGAAGCCAGCAGTGTATACAACGATGTCCTTGGAGCTAAAGTTTCAGAGCCTATTGCAATGCCTGAACATGGGGTTACTACTGTCTTCGTAGAATTACCCAATACAAAAATAGAATTACTGGAAGCTCTTGGAGAGGATTCACCAATAGCAAAGTTTATTGAAAATAACCCCAAAGGTGGGATGCATCATATTTGCTATGAGGTTGAAGATATTTTTAAAGCTCGCGATGAAATGATTGCAAAAGGAGTCACTGTTCTTGGCTCAGGTGAGCCAAAAAATGGTGCGCACAATAAACCAGTTATTTTTATGCATCCAAAAGATTTTATGGGAACTCTAATAGAGCTCGAACAAGTCTAGAGATTAGAATCGGATTCTGACTTTTGCAGCCAATCGATTGCCTTCAGGCTCCCTCCATGTGGTGCTGATTATTTTAGAAGTATTGGCTTCATCATCAAAATAATAACCCCCACCTCTGGTATAAACAAAATAGAAATTAGATAGAGGTGCTATTTCATATTTATAACGAATCTGGAAGGAGATATTACCAATATTGATGCTTTCCTCCGTTTGTTCTTGGCTCACCATAAATCCTGAACTATCAACAAACCAACCCTGTCCATCCTGATTTCTAAAAGCAAGCATCTCTAATTTAAGTTGCAATTCTTGTTTCTCGCTTGGATACCATCGAGCGCCTATATTCATGTTACTTCTAGTTTGATTAAAAGTTCCAAAGTGATTATCACTCAAATGTGTTAGCCAATTAGTCCTTGTGGAATGGCCAAACCTCATCCAAAATCTTAAATTATCTTGAGGCATATAAGTCAAGCCTCCACCTATCCTTCTTTTTTTATCCTCGAAAGCATAATAATCATTAAAGTCATAACCAAAGCCTAAGTGGTATTGCCAAAAACCATAAATTGGACTGTGATAACTGAGTTCAATATTGTGACCTGAACCTAACTTTACAACTGGAGCTACAAGGCTCCCTCTTGTAATTTCATCGTCCTTACCTTCTCCTTTAGCAAAAATGTTAATGCCAAAAGAGGAAGTATCTTTAAAGCTTTGTCTGAAGAAAAGGGTATAAAATTCAGCCAAATTATCATTGGCTGCATTATTCTGATCCCAGTAATCAAAATTATAAGAACGATTATTAATGGGAGAATCTTCAGGAAAATCTGTTCTGGTGTAATTAACACTAGCACCATAAGAAGCTAAATCATTTCTCCATAAGTAGCCCATATCATTGATATTCAGATCTTCATTAAAATAATACAATTCAGAACCGTATCTCCATTCCTTGGATGGGTTAAATGAAATAGCAGTTCTACTGCCAAATCCAGCTTTTTCCTCATTGGAATTGGACACCATTGCCAAACTTTCAATCTTTATTCTCTCGCTTGGAAGGTATTGATAATCAATGGCATTAACGGTTGCTTGTCGATTAATAAAGCTTTTTTCAGCATGAGTAACCATATAACCAATCTTATGTTCATTTTTTCGATGCAGGGTTCTGAATGCAAAAAAGTCTTTTCCTTCGCTGAAATTCTCATCTGATTCAAAAGCTGAGAAAAATCCAAAATCAGTATTTTCTCCAATCTGTGTATATTTAATAGCCGTATCAATGCCGTTATTATTAATTTTATTGTCCTCGCATTCAGAGGCTAATTCATCGCTTCCGCCTTCAGCAGGAGAATAGCGAGAACAATTATAATTTGGAGCATCACCAATTCTTCGAGTATGGAGAAGTGAATACAACTCAAAACCGGGGTACCAATCCAAACTGACATCAAAAATGGATTGGCTTTGAGTGAAGAAAGGCCTCTTATCAGAATAAAATGTTTCCCTAGGTGAAAAATTAATAACGATATTATCACTCTCCACTTGTCCAAAATCAGGATTTATTGTGGCACTAATTTCTCCACCACGACCATTGTTATAAAAAATTTCAGCTCCTGCATCAAAAGTAGCATCATCATCGATAAAATTATTATTGGCAACCAAATATGGAAAGAAATCCAAACGACTAGGATTCGATTTGACTACTTGTATTTTGTGCAATTCAGATAAGAATTTTGGTCTTTGTGGGGTTATTTTTGGAAAAGCCACATAATTTCCTAGATATCTAATTTGACGACTGACACTGACTCCAATAGTCCTTTTCTCTCCCTCTTGTAGACTCATCGGTACCATAGTCCAGGGGATAAAAAATTCAGAATACCAATTTTCATCAGATTCTGAAGTCTTTGCAAACCATTCTCCGTCCCAATCGCCATCAACTTGATTCTCATTAGTGATGGTGTAATCAATTAATGAATTGCCCAGAGAAATACCAAGCATATAGGCAGTACTTCCATTGTTATCAAAATCAACAACAACTACATTTCTATCATAAGTCTGCATAAGATTATCTCTTTGATGTTTTCTCCTATCTCGAGTCTCTTCGTCTTGAGCATTTATAAATGCAACATACAACCCATCATCATCCGAATAAAAAAGGGTTTGTGTTTCCAATGGAGTTGGTTCTAAGCTGAAAGGAACGGTTACATAGAAATCATTTAATACCTGAGCATTTTGCCATTCTTTCTCATTTAATTTCCCATCAATAATTATCTCTGCTCTTGGTGATGAAACCATCAGAATGAGGATTAAAAAAATCCATTTATTTTTTCTAGTCATTGGGATGAATTAGTTCGATTAATGAATTTGCACTTTGTGTAATACTGTCTGTATTGATTGCTGAGTAATAGCTTATCTCTTGATCTAAGCTTCTATAATTCTTTTTAGTAATTGATTCCAAGTTTGGTCTTTTTTCTTTGGGTAAAGCGCCCGTTCCAATGCCACCGCCAAACTCAACGATGATATCTACATTGAATGCTGTTGCAGTCTTCATGCAGCCCAACCAATCAACTGGTCTGTATAATTGCTTGTAGAGTAATTCTCTAGTAAGGCTGCCGTCTTGTTGATGGCAATCACTAGTAAAATTTGATAACACTTTTAAATCAGACGAAGCAAAGTTAACCTCATCTAAATGCATCACGAACTGCTCTGCTGCCTCTCTCATTAAATCAGTATGAAATGCTCCCTCTGTGTCTAGCTTTACCGTTCTTTTCTTTGGAAAAATATCTTGAAAAGCTTTCTGGCAAGCATCAATATCATGATCCATTCCACCAATAACTGTTTGTTTTAAAAGATTAATCGTTGCAACTTGGCAATTGAACTTCTCAGAAAATCTTTTTGCCTCCTCTTGCTCAATTGGCATTGCTAGCATTGACCCTTGGCCATATTGACTCATGAGTTGGCCTCTCTTTCTAACTAAATGTAAAGCTTGCTCAAAAGATAAGGAACCGGATACAACCAAAGCAGTGTATTCCCCTAAACTGTGTCCCGCGGCTAAACTTGGTTGAATTGAGTCATTGGTTAATTCATTGAACACTCTATAACATGCAACTTGATGAGTTAATAAAACGGGTTGTGTGTATTCCGTTAAACTAATTTTATTTTTTGGATCATTAAAGGACAGTTCAGTAATATCATACCCAAGAATAGAAGACGCCTGATCATAGACATTTCGTGCCACAACAAAATCATTATAAATATCATGGCCTATCCCTTGATATTGTGATCCCTGACCAGGAAATATATACATTACATTATTCATACATCTAATCTCATGTTTCTATGATTGACTATTAAACAGTGAATCTATTTATTGACAACCTATTTTGTACATTTTTTTTATATAATCTATAGTCTTCATGTAACTTTTTGTAACGATAACAGTACAATTAGACAAAGAGTACTATCATCAAATCTTTAAAATGGGAGTTCACACCAAGGATGAATAAAAAAAGAATAGCCATTATAGGTGCAGGTATTGGGGGCATGACAACAGCTGTAGCATTGTCTCAAAAAGGCATTGATATCAGTATCTTTGAACAAGCCCCTGCATTGAGTGAAGTGGGTGCAGGACTCACGGTTACTCCAAATGCTACAAAAGGCTTGATGTATCTAAATCTAGGAGAAGAAATAGCAAAAGTTGGTATGGCTCATGAGAAACAAGGTGTAAGACATTACAAAACAGGCGATATGATAGTTCCCTTGCATAGAGGAAAAAAGATGCTTGAACAATATGGTGCTTATCAATTTCAACTTCATAGGGCTGATATCCATGATGTTTTAGTTAATGAGCTTAAAAAAAATGCACCAGACTCTATTTATGTAAATCATCAACTTAGTGCTATTAAAGAATCTTCTGAATCTGTTGAACTTAAATTCACAAACGGAGAAAAAAATGAATTTGATTTTGTCATTGGTGCCGATGGCAATAGATCAACTGTCAGAAATATTATTCTTGGTGATGATGAGCCAGAATTTGCAGGTTATGTGGCTTGGCGTGGCTTAGTTCCGACAAAAGAATTATCAGAAGATGATTTTGATGAGTGTGGATCTTCAGCATTCATATCACCAGGGAGAGTATTTGCACGATATTTGGTTCGAAATGGTGATATCTATAATTATGTAGGATTTCTCTCAACAGATGAATGGGCAGAAGAAGGTTGGTCCATTCCTTCAAAAGTTGAAACGATTCTTGATGTCTTTTCAGATTACAATCAACAGGTTAAAAATATCATTGCAGCGACGCCTAAGGATCAGTGCTATAAATGGGGTATTTTTACAAGAAAACCGACGCATAAATGGTCAACTGATAAAGTTACTCTTCTAGGTGACGCAGCTCATCCAGTGGAACCATTTATGGGGCAAGGAGCCAGCACAGCCATTGAGGATGCAGTAGTTATTGGTAGAGTCATAGAAGACTCCTCAACCCCAAATGAAATTATAAAACGTTATGAAAATGCTCGTATTGAGAGAGCTCACTTTATCACTGAACATTCAAAGAAGGCCGGGCAGAGATTTACCGGTGCCAATCCTGATAAATACACTAAAGAAGACCATAAGAATGAAGAAGAATTAGGACTTTTTAATTATGATCCAGGTAGTGTTATAGTTTAGTTATGAAAACTGTAAAAGAATTATTCTATAGACCTCCATTTGTTGGATTACTTGCCTTTGTAGTTGTTTTTATTACTCAGGGTTTAGGTCATACCTTGATGGTCTTAGTGGAAAAGTTTTTTGGATCTAATTATCAGTTCCAAGCGGCCTTTATACTAGGCCTGCTTGGCACAATACTACTTTTTATTGGAATGAAAAATGACAAAGAAGTTCCAGCAACTTGGTTGGGATATTTTGCAGGATTTTTTCTTTGGACTGGATGGGTTGAATTCTCATTTGTCTTCTATGCTGACTATCTAAACATTGTCCAAATACTGCCTGATGGCAGCATTAATAAATTCCCTGAATACTTGGTGATGCAATCATCGATAGGGGTTCTAATGACCAGTCTTCTATATTTCTTCTTTAATCGAGAAACAAAATGTAATTTCTTTAGATTCTTCCAAAGAAATATGAAACTTTCCACAGGAAAACCGACAAGAGGTTATAAAAGAAATTATGCGGCTGTAACCGCCATGGAAACCGTATATGTAATTTGGTTTTTTTACATTGTTCTTCTATTACTATATGAAGATTCATTTGTAGGAGATCAGCATCCATTAACCTATGCGTTCTTCTTCATTAATACTGCTTGGTCTCTTTATTTATTATACAGGCTGAGTAAATTCTGGAATGTAACCAGAGCAATTCGATATGCGATACCAACTGCAATTATTGCTTATACCTCCTATGAAATCGTTGGTCGGTGGGGTATTTTAGTAGAATTCTGGGTTTATCCTAAGGAATATATGATGGAGTTAGCCATTATCATAGGAGCCATATCAGTCGGTATTTTAATAGCTATTTTTACTCCAACAGGTGAGAAAGAAAAACTCTATAAAGAAAAAAATCAAGGTTAAATTAATGTATATCAACTTCTGGTATGTTGCTGATGAGAGTAAAAATATTACTGATCAGCCTTTGAAAAAGAAAATGCTTGGGCAAAACTTTGTTTTGTTTAGAGATAGTAAAGGAAAAGTAAAGTGTCTAAGCGATGTTTGTATTCATAGAGGAGGTTCTCTTGCTGGAGGAAAAGTGGTTGGTGACTGCATTCAGTGTCCATATCATGGATGGCATTTTGATGGCGAAGGATCATGCAAAAGAATCCCATCTATAGGCAAAGAGGCAAAAATCCCTAAGAGAGCAAAAATTGATGCTTACCCTACTGAAGAAAAGTATGGTCTTGTGTTTTGTTTTCTTGGAGATATTCCAAAAAAAGAACGATGTCCAATCTTAGAAATAAAAGAATTTGAAATGGAAGGCTGGACTATCACCAATCAAAAATTAGCCTTTGATATTGACTACAAGAGATCCATTGAGAATGGTATTGATGGTGCACATAATGAATTTGTGCATCCAACACATGGATTCTCCGGTGAAGATGATGACTATAAATCTCCTCCCATTGATATGAAATCAACTAAATGGGGAACTGGTTTTACCAATAAAATGTATGCGCCTCCCCTTAAAGAAAAGTCAATGAGGGATGCGGCTGGAGAGAATCAAAATACATTTGTTGAAGCTGGTACAGGTCATCATGGGATCTCAATGCTTTGGACCTATATACACCCAACACCGGCTGTCCATATTCATCAGTATATGTTTGAAACACCGATCGATGAAACTCATACCAATCTATATCTAATTACTGCTAGAAATTTTCTTACCGATGAAAAAAATGATGCGACAATGATTGATAGAAACCAAGTTGTTGCATTCCAAGACCGAGATGTTCTTATGGGACTGCATCCAATTATTACGCCCGATGAAACAAAGAATGAATTCTTTGTCACTATGGATAAACCCATTAAACGCTATAGGGAACTCTTAGATAAATGGGAGAAAAAAGGATGGCGAATCAATAGTGAATTGGTTAATCGCAATACACTATCCCATGCTTATGCTATTCCTAGTCCTGAAAGAAGAAAAAATAAAGGCTGGGTGATAGATTCAATACCACTTATTTAAAATAAACAACCATTGCTGTTACAATTAGTTACGATTTGATCCTTATAAGTTCAATCAGTAATACTATAATTAATTGATTTTTTTAAATTAAAAATACTATGTATATAAATTTTTGGTATCCAGTTTGTCTCAGTGAAGAGCTTAAGGAAGAGCCATTGAAAGTAACCATACTCGGTCTTGATTTTGTCGCTTTTAGAGACAGCAACGGTGAAGCTCATTGTCTCAGTGATATTTGCGTTCATAGAGGTGGCTCACTATCAGGTGGACTTTGTCATACAGAAGACAACACCATTGCATGCCCCTATCATGGCTGGCGATTCGATAAAACAGGAAAATGCATAAGGATCCCTTCTTTGGGATTAAAGGGTAAAATTCCTCCTAGAGCAAAAGTAGACAGCTATCCTGTTACTGAAAAATACGATATTATTTTTGCTTTTCTAGGCGATCTTCCTGAAGAAGAAAGATCTCCACTCTATGAAATTGAAGAATATGGAAAAGATGGTTGGAGAGCTAATAAAACAGTTACGCTAGATCTGAATTATAATTATGAGCGTTCTATCGAAAATGCATTAGACCCGGCACACAATGAATTTATCCATCCAACCCATGGCTTTGAGGGATCAAAAAATGATTACCAAGTGAACCCATCAAAGATTACAGAGACTGCTTGGGGAGCTAATTTTGAACAATTATTTGATGCACCTCCTCTCGACCAAGAGATCTATGGCGAGACTGCGAGAGAAGAATCCGGGGAATTGACAGTTTATGGTGGTTACCATGGCCCAAATGTAGTCATCACACAAATTCATACAAAAAAAGAGACCAATTGGTTTCATCAATATTTCTTTGAACAGCCCATCAATCAATTCCAAACGAAAGTCTTTTTTGTCAATATGAGAAATTGGATTATGGAGGAAAAATGGGATGAAATGGTGATGGAAAGAAACCTTATTATAGCGGGAGAAGATATAACTGTCATGACTGACCTTAGGCCTCAGATTACTCCTGATACTATGACAAAAGAAGTCCTGGTCCCTGCTGATTTGATCATGGGACAATACAGAAAAACAATGAAAAGTTGGGAATCGAAAGGCTATAAGATTGATAGCGAAACTCTAGATAAAAACAAACATAAGATGGCCTTTTCAATACCCTGCCCTGCTAGGAAGCAAGAAAAAAACTGGGTGCTAGACTCCATACCATTGATTAATGGTAAATAATTAATCGGTTTCTTTACTGGTATTAAAAACCCGATCCATATACGTTTCATTCTCTGTCACTGGCAAAGAATCCTTTTCAGGAATAATACCAGAGAGTGCTTGAGCCAATTCTTTCTTAAAACCCAATTGCATTTGTCTTGATATTTGTATCCTTTGGGCTTGTGGAGACCCAGCGCCATGAAGCGATTCAGTTAAGTAACCCACAGCATTCCTACCCAAAGTCATATTCTCTATCAAACGAAGCATTCTGATGCGATCCTCAGGATCTAAATCGGGTTTAGTCGCTAAATACTTCTTTATAATTTTTCCCAAATCAGGATGCTTCATATCTTTCTCAGAAGGCATGGAGGCCACTAAGCCTCCAGCAAGATCTTGAGCCAAACGACCAATATCATAAGTAAACTTGGTTACATGATGCTTGCAAACATTAGCAAGCATATCATCATTAATGAACACACCTGATTCAAGCTTCTTAGCTTGATAACTTGATGCAATACCCGTTCCAAAAATTGTCTCATTAAGATGAGTCATTTCAGTAAGCTTATCTTTAATGTGAGAAGCTTTCTCCACCCCATTGTATTCTGCGATTGCTGCTGCAGCACCAATCAAAACATCACCAACACCTGATTTACAAACGTAACTCCGCCTGTGATAACAAGTAAATCTTTCCACTAGACTGGCTGAAAAATCATACTCTCCATTCATAAAGATTAGTTCATTAGGGATAAATACTTTTTCAAAAATCACAAGCGCTTCTTGTCCTGCATAATTATTATTACCGGCATCGATTGGAGTATTATCCATGTGTCTAGTATCCCCAGATTGCCTACCATAAATATAAGTAATTCCTTTTGCATCAACTGGAATAGCTCCAACAATTGCATACTCCTTATCGTCTTCTGTTAGACGCAGAGTGGGCATCACAATCATCCAATGTGAATTAATCACGCCCGTTTGATGCGCTTTAGCTCCAGTGATAAAGACTCCATCATCGCTTCTATCTACAACATGAACAAAAAGGTCAGGGTCTTCTTGTTGATGAGGCAATAAGGACCTGTCACCTTTAACATCCGTCATTGCTCCACCTATCACTAAACCCTGCTTCTGAACTGATGTTAAGAAGCTAAGAAATTTTTTGTGATAATTCGTATTGTGGGCTTGATCAATATCAAAAGTAACTGAGTGAAGACTATTGATTGCATCCATCCCCACACACCTTTGAAAACAAGTGCCAGTCAATTGGCCTAATTTTCTTTGCATCTTATTTTGCAAAATTAAATCCTTCTCACTTTCCACAATATGTAAAAATCGATTGATCCTTTCATTGGTATAAGGTGAGACGGCTGTTGCTAAATCAGGATTCTCATTAGCAAGATCATAAGTTTTAGCCAATGCATTGATGGATGGCTTGATTATAGGATGCTCAACTGGATCTTGAATGAGCTCTCCAAATAAATAAACATTGAGCTTCCTACCTCTCAAGCTATCTACATATTCTTCGCCACTTGAAATCATATTCTTCATAAAACTATTGTATCAATTTAGATGACTCAAGTATTGAGTAAGATTTCTTAACAGAGTGATTAACATTGTGACGTAAAGATAATAAACTTAATCTATATTAAAAGAAGGTCAATCGTCTTGAACAACATAAAAACAGAATTTTGCACCATCCAAGGTAAATGGGGTAGAAGGCAAGTAAGGTATTTAATTTCGGGCACAGGCCCAATTATTTTTCTCCTTCATCAATCGCCAAAATCAGCTGATGAATATAAGCCACAAATCAGTCAATGGTCATCGGATTTTACAATTATTGCTCCAGATACACCTGGTTATGGTGGTTCTGATCCTCTTAATACTGAAAATATAACAATTCAAGACATTGCTGAAGCAACCATTGAATTAGCAGATTCATTGGGAATTGATGCGTTTGGATTGTATGGTTTTCATACAGGAGCCAGCATTTCAATCGCAATTGGTCATCAATTTCCAGAAAGAATTTCTTCGATTGCTTGCAATGGAGTTGTGGTTTTAGAAGATTCTGCTTTGGAGAATATTATGGAAAACTATCTCCCTCCTTTTATACCTCAATGGGATGGCGGTCATTTGACATGGCTTTGGTCCAGAATGAGAGAACAACTAATTTTCTTTCCATGGCATGAGAGAACAAAAGAAGCTCGAATGAAGTTTGATATTTCTCCTCCTGAAATACTGCATGAAAATACACTGGAAGTTTTGAGATCCGGTGACCATTATAGAGCAGCTTATGGTGCAGCATTTCAGTATAGAAACGAAATTTTTGTTCCCCAATTAACCATTCCAAATTTAATTACTGCCGCTTCTCTGGATCCACTGAGTGCATCGTTAAAAACTCTCATGCCTTCAAGTACATCTATTATAGAAGAGTCATTGGATCATCAAGCGGCATTGGAGAAATCAAGAAAGCATTTACTAAACTTTCCAGCTTTATCTCATTATAAAAAACAAGAATCACAACCGTCAGATGGTGACCTCTTAAACTCAATCATTCATTGCAAAGAGGGAGATATCAGACTTAAAAATAATTTCAACAATCAAGAGGAATCATTGCTCATTATCCATCCTGCAGGAGGCTCATCAGAGACGATAAATTATTTAACCGATCCAATCTCAAAGAGTAAGCCATTAATCTCGATTGATTTGCCTGGACATGGTGAGTCTTTTAAGAGCTTTAATATAAATAATTTAATGCAATTGAATACAAGAATCATCAATCAAGTTTTTGATCATCATTCCACTCAGTCAGCATCAATAATCTCATTCAATGACAGTTGTTCTTTATCCATTGAATTAGCCTTAATGTCAAATTCAAGAGTTAACCAGCTGATATTAATAGAGCCTTGGTTTATGGATCAAATGGAGACTGATGATTATTTAGAATATGGAGTTCCTGAAATAGAATTAGATTGGGCTGGGGGACATCTTTTAAAATATTGGCACATGATCAGAGATTCAAAACTCTTTTGGCCTTGGTATAAAAGAAAGGCTTCCGCAATTATTTGGGAACAGCCTAATATTGATGAAAATCAACTGCAAATTGAATTGACTGAGTTGATCCGAGCAAACATTCACTGGAGAGGAAACTTACGTGAACATCTTCTTTATTATGCTGAAGAAAAGTTAAAAGATTTAACACTGCCCCTATTTATTGCTGCCAAAGACTCACATCCATTGATCGAAAAATATCAATCTTTAGCTCAAGAACTAAAAAATTGCAGATTGATAGAGCTCCCAGAAAATATTAATGATTGGGGTGAAATTATCTTAGCCAAAACTCAATAAATAATTCATTAGCAGTTACATTTAATGCATTGCATGATAATATTTTTTAATGTCTAAATTTGACTCGACAGAGGGAAAATTATAAATAATTCTAAGGAAAATAAATGAATCATAAACTAGGACCAATATTCTTGGCAGAAGGAATAAGTCGGATGAATGTTATTACTTTTTTCTATTCCTGTTTTATTTGCATAGGATTGCTAGCTGGAATGAATTTCGTTCAAGGTTATATTCTTACAGTAGTCTTAAATGTTCCTATGTCAGGCCAAGGAACGATTACTGGAAATTTAGCTTTTGCTCAGGAAATAATAGCGATCGCACTCATTGGTCCATTTGGAATTCTTTGTGACCGCATAGGAAGAAAACCTGTTTTTGTTTTTGGAACACTCCTTATATCATTGGGCTTTGCAATCTATCCTTATGCCAGCACATTGACAGAACTATTCATGTTCAGGATATTTTTCGCAATTGGTGCTGCATCATTATCCTGTGTCTTAGCTGTTGTTACTGGAGATTATCCTGCAGAACGCTCAAGAGGAAAATTTGTTAGTGCCCACTCTGTTCTCAATGCTTTTGGTGTACTTGGATTTGCTGTTATTCTAGGAATTTTACCTAAAACACTTGAAGGTAGCGGGTTTGAGCCCATTGAGGCTGCAAAACTGACAATGCTATTGGCAGCGGTAATTGGTTTAATTTCTGCATGGGTCTTCTATAAAGGATTAAAAGGCGGCACCCCAAATGAAGATAGCTCAATAAAGACTGAAAAACCAGGTACTAAAGAGCTTGTAAATGTTGGTCTTAAGTCAATGAAGAATCCCAGAATTGCCCTGTCATTTGCAGCCACATTCTTAGCAAGAGCTGATGTCTCAGTGAACGGTTTGTTCATTTCTCAATGGGCAATCACCAGCGGTTTTTCTATGGGACTAACCCCTTCAGAATCTATGTTAAAAGTAGTTCCAGTAATCGTCACTACAAATCTAATAAGTGTTTTTTGGGCATTTATTTTTGGTTGGATTATTGATCGGATTAATCGTGTTGCAGCGATGACAATTGCTATGGGAATGGGCATGATAGCTTACAGTTTGATAATAACAGTTGATTCCCCTCTTGATATGAGTAATTTACCGGTCTTTATTCTAATCTCTTGCAGTGCAATTGGAACGGTTGTAGCAACAGCAAGCTTAATAGGTCAAGAGGCTCCGATTAGAGAAAGAGGAACAGTAATTGGTTTCAGTTCATTCTTTGGTGCCATTGGAATTTTGATTGCCACAGCCGTTGGTGGACGTTTATTTGACCTGTCCCCAGCAGGTCCATTTTTATTAATTGCTTCTGTAAATGCTATTTTATTTATTGCCTCTGTATTGATATTAATTAAGGCGCCTGGGAAAAACTTCAAAGAAGAACAAGCAACCCTACAGCAATGATTAAAAAAGCCTATGCCAATACCTCAGCCGGGCAATGCCATTATCGTTTTACCGAGGGTGACTCCTTACCCGTCGTTCTACTTCATCAAACACCTAGCTCTTCTTTAATGTTTGAGGCACTTATGAATGCACTGAGTGGAATGAATATGTATGCCATTGATACCCCTGGTTTTGGTCAAAGCTTTGATCCCATTGGAGCTCCTAATATTGAAGATTATTCAGGGTGGATACTTGAAGTGATAGATTCTCTCAACCTCAATAAATTTCATTTATTTGGGCATCACACAGGATCATCGTTAGCAATACAAATAAGCTCGGAACGCCCTGATGATGTTCTATCTTTAAGCATGATTGGTCCTTTCTTTGCTGATGAAGTGGAAAAAAATGAATTAAAAAAAAGCATCAGCACCGATTGGTCACCGGATGAGAATGGTGATTTTCTTAACACTGTTTGGCATTTAACTGGTGAAGTTTTAGGCGCTAAGGGCAATTTGGAATTACAACACAGGGAAACGCTCGATGCACTTAGAGCTCATTATTCTTCTCATCAATCTCACCATGCAATATGGGATCAAGATGTTATCGGTTTATTCAAAACTATAAATTGTCCCAGTCTTGTTATGTGTGCAAAAGACGATGTAATGTATCCTTTTTTCAAAAAAACCAAACTCATTAAATCCGATTCAAAGACTCTTGAAATACAAGGAAAAAATCTAGGACCGGATTTAGATACACAAGCCATTGCAAATAACTTCAAATCATTTATAAACACTATATAAACATTATGAATGATAATAAATTAAAAACCTTGTCTTCCATCACCAGCTGGATATTGTTCTTGCTGTTTTTGGTTGTCCTTGTGAATATGGGTGAAGTGCCTACCGTGCCAACAGAATCACCTGAAAGATTATTGCTGCGTAATTTTCATATAGCCATGGGTTCATTGCTATTTTTATGCAGTTTTTTTAGAGCAGGGCTATGGCTTATACACCCACCTCAGAATAATAATTCTAAATTACCGGATGCTTCTTATGCACAAGTGCATGTGCTTCAATTTAGTCTTTATTGTGCTTTTATTGCTCAAGGTATCTCAGGGATATTGAATGCATGGTGGGATGGATTGATTCAATTTGTGCCCGGTGTTGACACAATTAATCATGGATTATGGGTCACAGTAGGCTATTTACATAGTGCTTTTGGATTTTTTTATATCAACCTCATACTCTTCATTCTACTTTTTAGAATTTATCACATGATTCGTTATCGGGCTTTTAGCCTTAATGTGTTTGCTTAATCGTTATGAAAAAATACCTTAAAACTGCAAAAAAACGTCATTGGTTATTGATCATCATTCTTTTATCAACCTCCTTTTATTTGCCCTTTCTTATTTTTGGAGCTTATCCTTTTGCTACAAAAATCAATCTACCTGAAGACGCAATCAAGGAATTAACTTCTGATAAATATTTACCCAACTACTATGAGTCCACTTCCTCTTATCAAGGAGCACTTCCTGAATTGACTGAAGAGCAGAAACTTCTAGAAGAAAATGCTTTTAAAAACTGGGATGGAGGCAAATGCAGATTCTGTCATACAGTCAAGAGCGATGATCGAGATCGAATGGCTCCTAATTTGAATAAAATTTTTGGAAAACCAGCAGGGGTTTCTAAAAACTTTACATACTCGAAAGCTTTAATTCAACAACGAGAAAGTGGATTAATATGGACACCTGAGACAATGGATGGTTTCATATCCAATCCTCAAGGATATATTCCTGGGAATAGAATGAGAGTTGAAGGAATCGAGGATGCAGAAACTAGACAGTTAATTATCAATCATCTTTTGAGAGAGTCGAAGTAAAATAGTTACGAAATGTTACGATTTCTTGCTATCAAGAATGGGAAGATAATCACTGTTTATTTTTATTAATGAAGAATTAGTACACAAGGAGAAAAGAATGTCGATAAAATTTGAGACTGAAATTAATTTTAAATCCAATACATGGAATAGAGACGCTTGGGCAAGAATTCAAGCTGATCTTGATTCTGAGAAAGAATCCATCTGTTACACTACTGGGCAAATCCTTGGGGTAAAACCAGGTGAAGCAGTTAAACAACTTTGTGGTTTTGAAACTTTTCTCTGCACGCGTTTAATGCCAGCAGCTGAAGATGGAAGCATTCGACGCTTAAACAAAGAAGTAATTTTCTACACTGACTCAAGAACGGGGCAAATGATTGATCAATGGACCAATCCATGGACTGATGAAGTGGTTGATGTAGTCCATGTATCTAATGACCCTTTTAATTATACAATTTCAGAATGGCTCATTCTTGCACCGGAAGATTTTGGTGGTGGAAAAAAGGAGAGCCAAGGAAGTTACCATTACTTTTTCCTTGGAAACGATCTGGCGATGTCATTACCTTGAATACTGATATGCATCTATATTACCCCAATGCACTTCAACCTGAGAAATGGGTCAGGGAATCATCAGGAAAAATGGCACAAGTTTCAGAAATGATGCGGTATTTTGTTTCTGCTAAAGATCTAGAAAATCCTGAATTAACCTCAGTTAACTACACGGGTACTTGGAATAGGATTACTCCTTGGTTGCCATGGATGCTTATGGGTCAAACCCCTGGTCACTGTCTCTACATGAGTACGATGCTAAAATCAGATAATATCAATATTATCCCAGAACACATTAGGGAGTTCTCGGAAGAAAGATATCCAGGAATGTTGTCTGCTCCCACCGAAGACTATGGACCAAGTATTTCAAGTCTTGAATATTATTCTAGAGAACAAACTCCTGCTCCACCTTTAAAGGACTAAAAATAAAGTTCTCTAACAAGGTTAGGTGATGAATAAGCATAACTATCCATCTTCACAACAAGCTTGGTATGGTGTGGTTATATTAACCCTTGCCTATATTCTCTCTTTTCTTGATAGGCAATTACTCTCATTGGTGGTTACAGATGTAAAATCTGACCTTGACTTAACGGATAGTCAGGTAAGCATTATTCTGGGTTTTGCTTTTGCTCTTTTCTATACCACTATGGGGATTCCAATAGGAAGACTTGCTGATAAAAAAAGCAGAAGAACAATAATAGGTATAGGAATCACTTTTTGGTGCTTTATGACAGCTGCCACAGGGATCGTTAAAACTTATGCACAATTATTCATTGCTAGAATTGGAGTGGGTGTGGGTGAAGCAACATTGAGCCCAAGTGCTTTATCGATAATCAGTGATTACTTTCCGAAAGAAAAAAGAGGCACAGCGATGGGTTTTTTTAATATGGGGGTATCTGTAGGTTCAGGAATTGCATTGATTCTAGGCGGTCAAATTGTTGCCTATTTTGCTGACTTTCCACCCATTATACTGCCTTTAGTAGGACAGATTTACGAATGGCAAGCATTATTTATCTTTATAGGTATTCCTGGCTTACTAGTAGCTCTTCTAATGTCTACGATCAAGGAACCGTCAAGAAAAGGAAAGATGACACTAGTCAATGAAAGCGGTAGTTCAAGTGAAGAGATATCCATCAAAGATACTATTCGGTTTATTTATCAAAGAAAAGAAGCCTATGGATGGCTATTCTTATCGATGGCTTGCTCTGTATTAATTGGTTATGCATTTCTTTCTTGGCTACCAACGATGTATATCCGATCATACAATATAGGCATACCCACCATTACACTTTGGCTGGGGATTGCTTTCCTAATAGGTGGTCCATTTGGAGCTACTATGAGCGGCTGGTTAGGCGATAAGCTTTACAAAAAATACAACAATAACTCCCATGTTATGCTTTTTGCTTATAGCATGATTATACTCACTGTTGCAGCTGTATTGGTTCCATTAATGCCAAGCTATCAAACAGCAACATTAATGTTTATACCACAAATTGTGACGGCCGCTGGTCAAACAGCACTGGCCCCTGTTGCCATGATTAATATCACTCCGAATCAACTTAGAGGGCAAGTTATAGCGGTCTATTTCTTTGTCATTAGCATGACAGGATATACATTGGGACCAACGAGTGTGGCATTGATCACTGATTTTATTTTCAAAGATGAAAGCTTAATCATGTATTCAATGTCCATTGTTTCATTGGTGGTGGGTTTGATTGGTATTTATGCAGGATTCAAATCACTAAATTATTTCAGAGAACAGCCCACAATAGTAGATGCAAACTAGGAGACAATCTCTTTCTTAAATAAATCCTCAATAGCTTCTTCATCAAAACCAATCTCTTTTAATATTCTTTTACTATGCTCTCCTATTTCTGGCACTGGATGATGCAGGCCAAAACGATGATTATTCATCTCAATTGGCAATGATGGGAGCTTTGTATACATGTCCTTATAAGGAACCTTGATATCAATTAAACCATCAGAAGCATTCAGATGTTCATCATCGAATAAGTCTTCAGGTTTTGAAATAGGGGCAAATGGCAATCCAGTTTCATCCAATTTCTTCATTAGATCAACCTTATCGTAAGTTTTAAATAGATCCTGGATCTTTGGAATAATGATGTCTCTTTTCCCTACCCTTCCCGCATTAAGATCCATCTCTTTGTCCTTAATAAATTCAGTTATCTGAAACGAATCGCAAAAAGATTTCCATTGTCCATCGCTCACCACTCCAACAAAGACTTGTTCCTCATCTCTGGTCTCGAAAATATCATACACTGCCCAGGCCGATACCCGAACGGACATTGGTGGTGGTGCAGAGCCTGTGGTTGAAGTTTGTGCCATATGTTGACCCATTAAATAGACAACATTCTCATAGAGTGCACTTGTAACTTTCTGACCTTTTTCACTCCTATGCCTTTGTTCCAGAGCAGCCATGATGCCAATGGCACCAAACATGCCCCCCATAATATCAATCACTGAGGAACCTGCTCTTAATGGTTTCCCAGGTGGGCCGGTCATATAAGCTAACCCTCCCATCATTTGAGCCACTTCATCCAAAGCAGTTCTGTGTTCATAAGGGCCTTTTAAAAACCCTTTGGCTGAACAGTAAATTAAACGTGGATTTAATTGTTCCACATCATCGTAACCAAAACCAAGCTTATCCATAGCGCCCGGTCTAAAGTTTTCAATGAAAACATCAGCATCAAGCAATAGTTTAGTGACTATTTCTTGGCCTTCAGGAGTTTTAATATCCAAAGCTATACTTCTTTTATTTCGATTGTAGGTGAGAAAGTAACCAGAACCTGACTGCTTTAAATTCCTAGTCTTGTCGCCTCCAATGGGCTCTATTTTAATCACTTCTGCCCCTAAATCTCCAAGTATTGCTCCAACAGCTGGCCCCATAACCATGTGAGTCATTTCTATTACTTTAATTCCTGATAATGGTAATTCCATAATTTTTCCTATCTTCTTTTTACAGTTTTATAATGAATATTTTACTATTCTAATTAATATTATGTTTAGATATCACTCAAAAAATCACGATGAATAAAAATCAAGAAAAAGAATTACTAGCAGCAGTCTTTAAAAGATTGCTTGATCATTTAAAGAAAGAAAGTGATTTGCAAAATATAGATTTAATGAATCTTGCAGGATTTTGCAGGAACTGTTTGAGTAAGTGGTACTCGGAAGAAGCTGAATCAAGAGACATTACTATTGATATTGATGAAGCAAGAGAATTTATTTATGGCATGCCCTATCAACAATGGAAAGAAGACTATCAAAAACCTGCCACTAAAGAACAACTAGAGATGATGGGAAATAGAGAAAAAAACAATGGCTAACCAATCAAAAATTGCTTTGGATAAAGTTATTCTAATTATTGGTATGGTTATTTATGGGACAGGATTCTCTCTTTTATATGTTATTTTTGCTCCACTCTCAAGAACCATAGGACTTTCAACCACTGATTTTGGTATTCTCATTGCAGTCTCAAATGTTGCTCTTGTTTTTTCATCTTACTACTGGGGTAAAAAAAGTCAGACAATGGGAAGAAAACCTGTTTTCATCATTGGTCTTTTCTCTTATGCTTTAGCATATTCCTTGTTTGCTTTTGGAATTCAGATCGGTATTTGGCAACTCTTAGCTCCAATGCAATTATTCATTATGTTATTCATTATTCGTTTGATTTATGGAAGCATGATTGGAGGCATTCAACCTGCTGCCGTTGCCTACATGTCAGACAATACAAAGCCTTCTGAGAGAGGTAAAGGAATGGCATTAATTGGAATGTCTGCTGGTATAGGGACAATGATAGGACCTGTAATGGGTGGTGGATTGGCCTTTATACACCCACTTTTTCCAATGTACTTTGGAGCATTGATTGCAGTTTTTGGTGGTTTTCTTGCAATGAAATATCTCAAAGAATCAACAATAGAAAAAGTGAAAATAGAAAAGAGTTCACTAAAATTTTACGATAAAAGAATATTTCCATTTCTTTTTGGGTGGTGCATAGCATTTTTAGTCTTTACTGGCACCCAAGTGATTGCTGCATTCTTTATTGAAGACCGTTTGGGAGTTATTGGTCAAAATGAAATTATAAAAGCGACTAGTATTGCATTGCTCTCCATGGCTCTAACAACCACTCTAATGCAGGCCGTGGTATTACAAATATTTAACATCTCATTCCAAACTCTACTCAGAATATGTTTTGTAATTTTCGGAACCATTCTATTGTCCATTACCTTAGTGCAGGAACTATGGCATTTATACCTCGCATTTTCAGGAATTGGTATTGCTTTTAGTATGATGACTCCAGGCCTGAATGCTGGAGCAACTTTGAGTGTTGAGACTCATGAACAAGGTGAAGTTGCAGGTCTTTTAGCAGCCGCACCTGTCCTTGGAATGATCTTTGGCCCTCCTCTTGGAGCTTTTCTCTACAACTTAGATACCACTTATCCTTTTTACTATGGAGGGATTGTGGTGCTGACGTTAGGTGTTTATTTTCAATTTATAAAATTTCCCAAAGATATTCACAGTAAGCTAGATGTTTAAGTCTTCTTAGCTTCAGTAAAGCCATCTGATCCCTGTTCATTTTTTTCATCTTTTCGCCATATCTGTCTTGGTCCATAACCGTCTTTTCTAAGAAAATGTTCTGTATAGACTATTCTATCTGGATCTAACTTCATCAAAGTATATTCTGGTGCTTTTTCGAATCCGGTGCCAATCTCAGCTGCTGATGCCTGCCATCTAAAAATACTCATGCCATACTTCCATTCTTCTGTTCCTGGTTCTAACAATTCAGCTTTACCAAATAATTGTGCACCCTGAGCTGAAGCCCAGCCAGCCATGACGCCAGCAACAGCAAAAGAAACTCTCGGATCACGTTGCATAGCTTTTAATTTAGGGCTGCCAGGTTGGGGAAGAATGTATATGGCCATTTGATCAGCATAGAATTCTAATGGGCTAACAATAGGGCCATTAAGGCCAAGTGTTCCCAACATCCCAATATTACTCAAGGTTAGAGCTCTTTGTATCTTGTGCTCTAGTTGATCTCTTGGGAGTTTCTTAGTTGTCCAAGGAATTTGTTCTAACCACGGATGAGCTTGACTCATTTTTTTCTCCAATTATTTAAATTAATTTTATATTCTTTTTTAAAGCTTAATAAATATTTACATACTATTACTCGCTTTTTTTCGGCTCAACCATGTGTAAATAGCCATGAGCAATACTAGAAAATTGATAACTCCCATTAGTAAAAATGGTCCAGTATAAATATAGTCAAATAAAATACCGCCCACCCCTCCAGCAATAATTTGCCCAATAGCACCGCACATGGCAAAAGCACCAAAAACAGTTCCCCGAATAGCAATTGGTGCTGTTTTCCCTATTAAAGTGGTGGATGCAATAATGCATGCACCCTCTCCAGCACCCAATATTATAGCGACAGGTATAATTGCATTAGACATAGGATCATCAACTAATCCCATCATGGTATAACCAATTGTTGATAAACTGAATGCAATCATAACGCCATAAATTCTATCAATACGATCCATAATAAAACCGAAGATAGGTGCAGTTATCAATACGGTACCGGCGATTATAGGAATAACAAATGCGCCCCTTGCATAGCCTTGATTGATTGAAAGGCCATTATCCAAAGCAAAATTTGACATCCATAAGAATGTAAAAATTCCGACTACAAATATATCACCTCTAGCTGCAGCGGATGCTAAAAAAGCCAATCTTATTCTTGAATCTGATTTAGCAGCAGAAAGTCCATCTCGAAATAAATCTTTTAGTGAGGCTCTAGAGGGTTTACTTTGTTTAGATCCTGGTTTCAACATAGTTGCAACAAATATAGCAGCAGTAAGACAAATAGCGGTTCCTATCCAAAGCGTATAAGTTCCTGATTGAATGGCATCGAATCCTTTTTCTTGAAATGCAGCTGGCATCTTTGCTAAAAATAAAGAAGTAATAGTAATGCCCAATCCTTGAAATAAACCCATAAATCCATTCCATTTAGCTCTGGATTTTTCTTGTGGATAATCCCCCGTATAGATTATTAAAACTGTGGATGCAGCTGCCACACCAATAGCAAATAAAGCTCTAATTAGATAAAGGTGATATAACTCTGTTGCCAATGGAAAACAAAAATAAGCGACGGACATCAACAACAATCCAAGAGAAAAAATAGGTTGCCGTCCAAGTTTATCAGCTAAGGCACCCATCAATGCTGTGAGTGAAAGAATTATTAATTCTTGCATAGTGCTTATGGAACCCACAACAGTACCCTGAATCCCTCTGGCTATACCCAAATGTTCAGAAAGAATGTAAGGTTGCATGAAATTCATAAACGCAAATACTGAAGTATTCAGCATGGCGACAGGAAAAAAACTCAAAGCGTTCATCCTACCTACATTAGGCATAAGAAATAAAGGGCCAATTTTCTTAAACTCTTCTTTGATGAAATTTTCCTTAATTTATTTAAATTTAATTCTAACTATATTAGCATTAGATAGTGGTTAGTGAAGTCAGATAACTTTAATAAAGTAAGGAAAATATATGTATACAAATGTATGGTATGTTGCTGCAAGAAGTGCTGATCTAATAGACAAGCCGTTGTATGTAAAAATGCTAGGTTCTGATTTTGTTTTATTCAGAGATAAAAAAGGAAATGCAGTGTGCTTGAATAATGTTTGCCCTCATAGAGGAGCTAGTCTTGCTAATGGCACCCTCAGTGAAGAAGGTTATATCTCATGCCCATTTCATGGTTGGGAATTCAATGGATTAGGCAAATGCACAAGAATGCCTTCTATCGGGAATGAAGATCCAAATAAAGCGGCTCCAGGTGTAAAAATTGATCATTATCCAACTAAAGAACAACAAGGGCTTATCTGGACTTTTCTTGGTGATGATATAGAAAATGCGAGCCCTATTTTTGACATACCTGAAGAAAGCGACCCTAACTATACTGTGCTGGAACATGACGTAATATTTGAATCAAACTTTCATACTGCTAAATTTAGTAACCTTGATTATGTTCATCTCCCTGTAGTTCATGGCATAAGATTTGAAGACCAAGACAATCCGTATCGTCCTCCTCCACATAATGTTAAAAGAACTGATTATGGCTTAACTGCTCATATAGAAACTGATTCCACACCTAGTGAAGGTGAATGGGAGGATATTAGAGAAAAAGGCAGTAGGGTTAAGTCAATACTAAAATATTTTACGGCAGGTGCTACATTACGTGGTGAAGTAGAAATTGGCTCTATTAACTCTGGACAATTTAATGCTTTTTATGAGTTTTCAACACCAATTAACCAAACTTCAACAATGATGCGTTATTATTTTTTTAGAAATTTCATGACGGATGAAAAAATGGATGATTTTGCCCTAAAGAGGAATCTTAAAAATATCTATGAAGATAAAATAATAGCTGAAGCACAAGAACCAAAATATGGACCCGATGGTATGCCTAATATTGTTGGGAGATATGAAGATACTATTCTAAAGGTATACTGGGAAATAATGCATGAAATGAGAGATAAAGGTTGGCAAATTGATAATAAGAAGTGGCATCAAATGACCTCTGAAGGAGAATATTGTGTGGTTCCTTCTATTGATCGAAAAAACAGTAAAGAAAAATGGGGATACCCAATGATTCCACGATTGGAAAACAAATGAGTAGTTTGGGAACCATTTTTATTACAGGCTCTAATAGAGGCATTGGACTGGAATTTGTAAAACAATATTCTTTAGACAATTGGGATGTAATTGCTACCTGTAGGGACACAAGCCAGGCCAAAGAATTAATAGAGTTATCTGAACATAATAATAATCTCAGTTTGATGGATCTTGATATTACCAAGAAGGAAAGTGTTGAAGAAGTAGCGAATAAATTAAATGGAAAACCAATAGATATATTGATCAATAATGCTGCATATTTAGGGTCGCCTGAGCCCCAAAAATTTGGTCAAATAGACTACAGGATGTTTACTGAGAGTTTTGAGGTCAATGCCATTGGTCCAATTCGTATTACTGAGAAGTTAATTAATAACGTTCGTGAATCGGATATGAAAAAAATTATTTTTCTAGGCAGTGGAGCAGGATCAATAGCCCAAATTACACCGCCAGTCACTCTTTATTCGTATCGAGCCAGCAAGGCTGCATTGCATTTAGCAGTTAACAATCTTTACCATGAACTTCAATCTGAAAATATTATCGTTTCATTGATTAACCCAGGAATGGTTGATACCAGGGGGTTTCTTGACCTTAAGCTAGGAGATCCAATACCTGAGCATTTAACCAAAATGGTTCCTATTACTCTAATAAAAATGATTCAAGAAGGGAAAATACCTATGATTACTTCTTTGGAGTCCGTTCAAAATATGATGAAATATATAGATCAATTGTCAATTGATACCAAACCGCTTTTTGTTAATTGCGACGGCACTCCCATGCCTTGGTAGACGTTAGAGCTTCCAGCCAGTCTTCTTTCTAATACGAATCGACTTTGGAGTAACTTCAACCAATTCATCTTCTTCAATAAACTCAAGTGCTTGCTCCAGAGTGTGTTTTATATGTGGAACCAAGATAAGATTTTCATCGGTACCAGCAGCTCTAATATTATTAAGTTGTTTTGCTTTTGTCGGATTGACCACAAGATCATTATTCCTTGAGTGTAGCCCCATGATTTGCCCCTTATAAATATCCAAACCATGCCCAACAAAAAGACTGCCTCTGTTCTGCAAATTAAACAAAGAGTAGGCCAATGTTTTCCCTGGAACCATAGACACCATCACTCCGTTTTGACGTTTAGCTAGATCGCCCATCTTAACTAGGCCATAGTGATCAAAGATACTGGTCATAATCCCTGTGCCACTCGTTATTGTTAAAAAATGAGATCGAAACCCAATCATGCCTCTAGATGGTGCAAGGAATTCAAGCTTCACTCTTCCATTGCTGTTAGGTTCTAGACTTTGTAAATCAGCCTTTCTCGGCCCCATTTCTTCCATCACTGAACCCTGATGTTCACTTTCTATATCAATCACTATTTGCTCAAAAGGTTCATGAATCTCACCATTAACTTCTTTTTGTATCACTTCAGGTCTGGACACACCCAATTCAAAGCCTTCTCTTCTCATGGTTTCAATAAGAACAGATAAGTGCAATTCACCTCTTCCTGAAACAATAAATCTATCTGATGATTCTCCATCTTCTACCCTGAGAGCCACGTTATGCAACAATTCTTGATCCAATCTCTCTTTAATTTTTCTTGAAGTAATAAATTTTCCCTCCAATCCGGCAAAAGGAGAATCGTTAACCAGAAAAGTCATGCTCACAGTTGGCTCATCAATAGATAATGCTGGGAGAGCTTCAATAGTGTCTGGATCGCAAATGGTATCGGATATATTTAATTTATTGATTCCTGTAATGCAAACAATGTCTCCTGCTTCTGCTAAATCGACATCAACTCTTTCAAGTCCTTGATGGCCCATGACTTGAAGAACTCTTTCTTTTCTTTTGTTGCCTACTCTGTCAATAACCACAACATTTGTTTTGGGTTTTAATTGCCCACGAGTAATCCGCCCTATTCCAATCACACCAACATAACTATTGCTGTCCAATGCACTGATTTGCATTTGCAATGCCCCATTAATATTGACTTGAGGTGGTTTAACTTTAGTTGTAATAATTTCCAGCAAAGAATCCATACTGTCATCTAGTTTCTCTGGATCTAAACCAGAAATACCTTGCAGTGCAGATGCATAGATAACTGGGAAGTCCAACTGATCATCGGTTGCATCAAGTCGATCAAATAAATCAAACACTTGATCCAAAACCCAAAAAGGTCTGGCTTCTGGACGATCAATTTTGTTAATTACAACAATTGGATTTAAACCTTTCTCAAATGCCTTCTGAGTCACAAAGCGAGTTTGTGGCATAGGTCCATCAACAGCATCCACAAGTAATAAAACAGAGTCCACCATTGATAACACTCGTTCCACTTCTCCGCCAAAATCTGCATGGCCAGGTGTATCAACGATATTAATTCGATAGTCATTCCAATTAATAGAGGTATTTTTTGCGAGTATGGTGATCCCTCTTTCTTTTTCTTGGTCATTAGAATCCATGACTCTTTCTTCAGAAAGATTTTTTCGATCCAAAGTATTGGTTTGCTGCAACAACTTATCAACCAAAGTTGTCTTGCCATGATCAACATGGGCAATAATAGCAATATTTCTTAAATGACTTGTTTTCATAGCGATTAGTAAAAAAAAGGATTATACGAGAAACTCAAAAAACTGCTATCTAAGAGGAAAATCATATGTCGCGCCCGGAGGGAATCGAACACCCGACCACCTCGTTCGAAGCCAGGAACTCTAACCAGCTGAGCTACAGGCGCATTTATAAAATGATGAAAT
>JAQWQE010000021.1 GCA_029244925.1 Gammaproteobacteria bacterium
AATAGCAGATTCTATAAACGCGGGTACCGTGTGGGTGAATAGCCATTTAATGTTCGATGCGGCTCTACCTATTGGTGGTTGGAAGCAATCTGGTTGGGGGCAAGAATCGGGCCATCAAGCTGTGTCAAACTATCTCAAGGATAAAACTGTTACCTCAATTATTTAGTCTAATAAAAAAATGTTTAAAACTAAATTCATGAACAAAATGTATTTGATAATCTGATTGGTAGTTTGGTTTTTAAAAAAATTAGTGAATAAGATTATTTAATCTTTATAATCTACTCACACCATTCAAATAGCGCCCGTAGCTCAACTGGATAGAGCATCAGCCTTCTAAGCTGAGGGTTAGAGGTTCGAGTCCTCTCGGGCGCGCCAAAAAAACAATAGGAGTAAGGCATTCTGAGGCTTGCTCCTTTTTTTATGCATGTGGTAATTAATTTAATCGAGGATAAAGTGGAAAAGCTGTTCAAAGATCTAGATAATGTTTAAAAATTTAAATGAGGTAGACCATGACAAAAGTATTGATGACAACAGGTAAGGGAGAGATCCATATTGATTTATTTGAAGAGGATGCTCCGAATACAGTAAAGAATTTTACTGACTTGATCGAGAAGGGATTTTATGATGATCTTAACTTTCATCGTGTTATTCCTAATTTTATGATTCAGGGTGGATGTCCTAGTGGAACTGGTACAGGCGGTCCTGGGTATCATATTGATTGTGAGATCAATGCAAATAAGCATCAAGCAGGAACTTTATCGATGGCGCATGCAGGTAAAAATACTGGAGGCAGTCAATTTTTCATCTGCCATGGCCCTCAACCACATCTTGATGGAGTGCATACTGTTTTTGGACACACGGCGAATATGGATGTTGTAAATTCTATTGAGCAAGGTGATAAGATGATTTCAGTTGTTATTGAATCTTCCGAATAAGGAAAAGATCATTTGACTAACATTTTCTCCTTGGCAAGATAGTTAATAGAGCTTAAGAAAACAATGGTGGGCGTAGCTCAGTTGGTAGAGCCCCTGGTTGTGGTCCAGGTGGTCGTGGGTTCGAGTCCCATCGTCCACCCCATTTTTTCTTGGGCCGTTAGCTCAATCTGGTAGAGCAGTAGACTCTTAATCTATTGGTTATAGGTTCAATTCCTATACGGCCCACTTAAGCTCTAAGTTGACTATCTTGTATTTATTGCGTTTAAAATATAACCTATATCGCAAAATTTAAAACTATTGGAGTTGATTTGAAAACTGATATAGAAATAGCAAGAGAAGCAGATATCCAACCTATTAGTGATATTGCTGAAAAAATTGGTATAACAGATAACTACCTAGAGCCTTATGGCAAACATAAAGCTAAAATTAATTTGAATATTAATGAAGATGAAACTATTGCTGGTCAATCGGAAGGAAAATTAATTTTAGTCACAGCAATGACTCCCACTCCTGCAGGAGAAGGAAAAACAACTACAACAATTGGCCTCAGCGATGCTATGGCCTCACTGGGCCACAAAACTCTGACGTGTGTTAGAGAGCCTTCATTGGGTCCTTGCTTTGGAATGAAGGGTGGCGGAGCAGGCGGTGGTATGTCACAAGTTATCCCTATGGAAGATATTAATCTACATTTCACTGGCGATTTTCATGCAATAACTTCAGCCCATAATCTTTTGTCTGCTGCTCTTGATAATCATTTACATCATGGTAATTTGCTCAATATTGACCATAGAAAAATTGTTTGGAATAGAGTTCTTGATCTCAATGATAGGGCATTAAGGCAAGCAGTGATTGGTTTAGGCGGACCACTTAACTCGATTCCTAGACAAGATACGTTTTCCATTACAGCGGCATCAGAAATCATGGCAATTTTTTGTTTGTCAAAGGACATAAATGATTTAAGGAATAATATTTCTTCAATCATTGTTGCTTACAGTAAAGATGGGAAAATGATTACAGCTAAAGATCTTAATGTACAGGGTGCTATGACTGCTCTTCTGAAAGATGCAATAAATCCAAATTTAGTGCAAACACTGGAAGGCAATCCTGTTCTTGTTCATGGAGGCCCTTTTGCTAATATCGCTCATGGTTGCAATAGTATCGCTGCCACAAAACTCGCTATGAAGCTTGCTGATTATACGGTTACTGAAGCAGGTTTTGGCTCAGATCTAGGGGCTGAAAAGTTTTTTGATATCAAATGCAGGAAATCTGGAATAACACCAAATGCAGTAGTATTGGTTGCAACATTACAATCTTTGAAAACGCATGGCGGTGTCCCACTATCTGATATTAAGATAGAGAATATTGATGCAGTGAACAAAGGCACTGAAAATCTAAAAAAACACATAGAAAATATACAAGAATTTAATGTTCCGGTTGTTGTTGCAATCAATCGCTTCTCTCATGATACCGATGCAGAAGTGAACATGGTCAAGGAAAGATGCAGTGACTTAGGAGTAGATATTGTCGAATGCAATCATTGGTTGCATGGAGGAAAAGGCGCTATAGAACTTGCAAATGCTATTGTTGAACTTTGTAAAAACGATAATGATTTTTCTTTTCTCTATCCTGATGAAATGCTTTTGTGGGATAAAATTAAGACCATTGCTACTAAGATGTATGGCGCTGAGAACATAATGGCTGATAAAGCAGTCAGAACAGAAATAGAGAAGCTACAGAATAATGGATTTGGTCATCTACCAATTTGTATGGCTAAAACACCAGCATCTTTATCAACGGATCCAAAACTTAAAGGCAGACCCAAGGGTTTTGATGTCCCAATAAGGGAAGTAAGATTATCCGCAGGCGCTGGTTTTGTTGTAGTGCTAACAGGCGATGTTATCACAATGCCTGGATTACCTAAAAAACCTGCTGCTGAAGACATTGATATTGATGAAAATGGATTGATCGAAGGATTATTTTAAGTTATTTCTTAATGGGTTCTACAAAAAGAACCATTGAGTGATCAACAATCTTATAACCATTTTTCTTAGCCAATTGATGCTGTCTTTCTTCAATAATATCGTCTTCAAATTCTATTACTTTGCCAGTTTCTATACAAACCATATGGTCATGATGATGATCAGGCATGATCTCAAAAACAGCTTGCCCAGATTCAAAGTTGTGTTTGATGCAAATACCTGCATCAACAAATTGATTAAGTACCCTATAAACCGTAGCTACACCGACTTCATCATTTTTCTTAATCAGAATTCTATTAATATCATCCGCACTTAAGTGTGTTCTTTTACTGGTTTCAAGAATCTTAAGGATTGTTTTTCTTGCATGAGTAACCTTGAGTCCAGCAGATTTAATTTCTTTATTGGTGTTCATAATATTTATCTTATAGTGGGTGCATTAAAATTCAAGTTGATAGCATCCTTTCGCTCGTGTTAATTTTTTTACTTTCACTATCTAAAAAAATTAAAACAATTATGTAGGAGTTTTTATTATGTTGAGCATTAAAAGTATGTGAATAATAAGGTGGTAAGTATTTTGATTCGTTTAGCGGTTATCCCATGTGTTTTGTAACAACCGTTGGCAAGAAAATCGATTGATTGGATTGGTTCTATCATTAACGGATTACACATAAAAGCAAAAATATTTTAGTGACTTCACAGGATGTTTTAACGGTTCATTCAATTTGGCATCTCAATTTTCTTGAGAATTATAGAATTAAAATGCAAATTGGCGCAGATAATTATTCTACGAGCATTCAGGAACTCAGTCATGAGGAAAAAGATGTCATTTAGTCAAACACTTTTAATGCTTGTTCAGATTACAATACATCTAAAAAAAGAAAGATAGAAACTTCCCTGTACTATTCTGTAAACCACTTAATTAATTAGTAATTCAGAAGTTTATAAGTCGGGAATAATTTTTTAAAGGTGTAGGTCTGACTATTTTTTGAAGACATAGAATTAATTAGAGATGCAGCTTTAATATTCTTGTAATATTGAGAGAATAATTTATGATTACTTTTTAGAGTTTTTTCAACTTAAAAATGGTTTTAAAAAATAAATTATCAATATTAAAGAGGGGTAAAATGTATAACAAAATACATTCTTTGGTACTCTCTGCATTCCTAATATTTTCAACTACACTTTTTGCTGATGTCGATACAACATCATCAATCAAAGGAGCTGTCAATGTTCAAGGAGCAGTAGTATCTGCAACACATCAACCAACCGGTTCAACTAAATCAAAATCAGCCACAGATGACGGTGGTTTTTACTTATCGAATCTTCTCATTGGCGGTCCTTATAAAGTTACTGTTTCTGCTCCTGGCTATGGCTCACAGAGTATTGAAGGTATCTTTTTAACACTGAATGAAACAACAAACTTAGATGTTACCCTAGTTTCAACAAGTCTTGAGGAAATTACAGTTACGGCTCAAGCTGGACAGGGCTCCATTCGAATGGGTACAGGTACCTTTTTGGATAGAGATGCTTTGGATGGCATACCAACCGTGAATAGATCGATTGCAGATTTTGCAAAGCTAGACCCCAGGGTTTCTATTAATTCAGGTTCCAGTCGTTATTCTGAAATTTCAGTAATGGGTCAAAACAATCGCTTCAATGACTTTACTATTGATGGCGTTAGCTTCAATGATCCTTTTGGTTTAAATGCTAACGGTTTTGGCAGTATGAGAAATCCAGTTGGTATGGAGTTTGTCGATCAAATGTCAATCGATGTCACACCCTTTGATGTTTCAAGAGGAAATACAACCGGTGGCTCTATTGCGACTGTAACTAAATCAGGAACTAATGATTTTCATGGTAGTGTTTTCTTTATTCAAAGAGATGAAGATAATATTGGTGAAGATCCAGATGGCAATGAATTTCCAGAGTTTAGCGAGGAAACACAAGGTTTCACTTTCAGCGGTCCGATTATTAAGGACAAACTCTTTTTCTTTGTCGGCTATGAAGAATTTGAAGCTGCCAGTCCAGCATTATATGGAACCTCTGATAGCAGTGCACCACAAAAAGCAGATGTTTTAACAACTGCGATGGCGGATCAAATAAAGAGCATCGCTAAGAGTCGTTACAACTATGATGCAGGTGAAATCTCAAATTTTGCTACCCCTGAGTCAAGCGAAAAAACAATGATTAAATTGAATGCCAATATCAATGATATTCACCGAGCAGTTCTCATGTATACAAAGGATGAAGATCTTTATCCAAGAAAATACAACAGAGGTCAATCGGTTTTCAGCAATAACTGGTATCAGAAGCCACCAGAAATTGATCGAACATCATTGACTCTTTATAGTGATTGGAATGATCGTTTATCCACTAAATTTAGATATTCAGCTTATGAGCTAAAAGAAGACGATAGCTCCATTGGCGATCCTTTTATGCCTGAGTCAAATATTGAAGTTTGTGCTGGCGGTGAGTGCGACAATGTTTATCTCGGTGGTGATCGATACAGAGGTGCTAATTACATCAATGTTAAATCAGATTTCATTAGCTTTAAAGCCACTTATGATTTAGGCAATCACGTTATTACTGGTGGAATTGATTTCGAAGATACAGACGTTTATAACCTCTTTATCGCAAGATACAATGGCGAAGTTCAATTTGATAGCATCGCTGATTTTGAAGCAGGAACATACAGCTATCTTAGATTTCATGTACCCAATGCAGGAATCTCAGCTATTGATACTGCAGCAGCCGATTTTGTGATTGAAAAGAGAAGTGCTTATCTTCAAGATAAAATCTATTTGGGTGATCTGACTCTTAATGTGGGTCTTCGATACGATCAAGTTGAGACACCAACCAAACCAACAGAGAATCCAAAGTTTGTTGCTAGAAATGGCTTTTCAAATGCCCAAGGCTTTGATTACGATTCATTGCAACCCAGAGTTGGATTCAATTACGATGCATCAGAAACACTCTTTGGCGATATGAATTCCATCGTCAGTGCAGAAATCCGAGGTGGATATGGTTTATTCATGGGTCGTATTCCAAATGTATGGTATGGAAATGCTTATAGTAGATCAGGCGGGCTAACCGATTATGTCAAAGTCTACGGATACGACTCCGAAATAGCATCATTCAGATGTGGCGGCACAGTAGGACCAATGCCTGCTGGTGATCCATCCTTTTTCTGGATGGGTGCGGGTAGTAACTATTGCATACCATCAAGTCCTTACTTTAATGACGCACAAGCGACAGATCCAAATTTTGAGGCGCCTCAAAGCTGGAGAATGAATCTTGCTCTAGATTTGGTTACAGACAGTGGCTATGAATTAACTTTTGAATACAATCATGATGAAACCGAAAAAGGAATTTTCTATAAGGAACTGGGTTTAACCAATACCGGTTACTTAGCCGATGGAAGAGGGGTCTATACTCATGGTCCTGGCGACTACTTTTTGACTAATACTGATTTAGGCGGTGCAGAGGCCTATTCTTTCACAGTCAGAAAATCATTCGATAACGGTTTAAGCTTCTTTGGTGCATGGTCCTCTGTTAAAGCAGAAGATGTCTATCCACTAACATCAGCACAAGCTGAATCCGCTTATGGTTATACCCAAAGATGGGATGGTGAGAACATGGATGCAGCTCCTTCATCATTTATGTCGGATAAGAAAATTATCTTAGGTGGTGAATACAGAACGATGCTTTTTGGTGATAATGAAACAAGAATATCAGCTATTTATGTGAAGAAATCAGGTGAGCCATACAGTGTCACCTTTGATGAGCCAAGCTACAGTCCAGTGGGTGGTTCAGGTCGAAGTGCATTTTATGCAGACTACAGTCTTGCCTACATCCCTTCAGGTGCTGATGATAATAATGTTGTCTTCAGCTCTGCATCAACTGCATCTGCTGTGATGGCTCATATTAATTCCACTGCTTTGTCTAAGTATAAAGGGACTTATGCTCCTAGAAATGCTTTCACAAATCCAGACTTTGATAGATTGGATATTAGAATCACTCAAGAGATTCCATCATTCGTAGAAGATCATAAGTTTATTTTCTACCTTGATCTATTGAATGTTCTTAATATGCTTGATGATGAGGAAGGCAGAGTATTTGAGTATGCTTATAATACCAGTCGTCAAATCCTTGTGAGTGGAGTTACCGCTGATGGTAAATTCGAACTTCGTGGAGTTGATCCTGATGACTCATACTATGTGCACGACACTGATGGTCAATCAAGATGGCAAATTCAAATGGGATTAAAGTATAGATTCTAAATTTAAGCTTTAATTGAATTTAAAGCCGCCCTTAGGGGCGGCTTTTTATTTTCACATACTCATTTATTCTAGGTAGAATGATCCAATGTTACTAACTGCTAAGAAACTTAATCTTGTTGCATTTATTTTATTGCCTATAACTGCCTCTCTGAGCTCGCTAATGGCTATAGAAGTAGATTTCATAGCTGTGGTGACCATATTTGTAATCAATCTAATACCTATCTCTATTAGCTCACTCTGTGCACACTTTCTTCTAAAAAGAGCCAATTCTAAACTATCTATACTGGCTGCTGTTACAAGCCCTATACTGCTTTCTTTTTGTACTTCTCTTTGGTATGTAATAAGAGTGATATATCCTGTTAGTGATTCACCAGGGATAGAGCATTTAGCTCTACCTCAAATGATTCTAAGAGGAGCAATTATTTTTGGATTATTGAGTATAATTCTTGTATTGATCTTAGAAAGAAAAAAGTGAATAAAAACAGAAATGTTATTATTTTATGATCTCTAGTCATATCCTAGATAAATAATGTATAATTTCGTGCCTAAATTACTGCTTATGCGAGAGTGGCGGAATTGGTAGACGCGCTGGATTTAGGATCCAGTGGGGCAACCCGTGAGAGTTCGAGTCTCTCCTTTCGCACCATTTAATAATTAGAGAAAAAAATG